>CAMYML010000071.1 GCA_947259305.1 uncultured Gammaproteobacteria bacterium
GCGGTTGAAAATCCGAAAATCCGGGGACAGTATGCAATGCTACTTACCTGACAATACATGGTCATTCCCGCGCAAGCGGGAATCTTGTAACAGCTGCTTTCCAGTAGTATCAAGACCGATACGTCGGACCGCCGCTTACGCGGGTATGACGCCCTTAAGTAAGTATACTGTCCCCCTTGTGAGGGGGTATCAGTGCAGCAAGGTAAAGAGCTTGCGCCGGTATTTTTGCACGATGGGGTGCTCGCCGCCGAGCATATCGAACAACTCGAGCAAGCCTTTGCGTCCGGCGTCGTCTTCGAATTCGCGATCGTGGCGCATAATTTTCAGCAGGCACTCCATCGCGTCTTCATAATCACCCTGGGCTGTCAGGTGGCGGCTTTTTTGCTGCAGCGCCTCGAGATCCTGCGGATTGGCCGAGAGTCGCTGCTCGATTTCCTCCAGCGAAGGCAAATCGGCGAGTTGGGCCGCCAGGTTTATCTCGGCGCGCAGTTTGATTGCCGCATCCAGCTTGCTGCCTTCTTCATCGAGGCTATCCAGCAGCGTCACTGCGCTCTCGCTGTCGCCCTGGGCGTGCACCATTTGCGCGATGGTGACCTTCAGCTCGGCATTGTCGGGATCATTGACCAGGGCTTGATTCAGCATCTCCAGCGCCTGCTCGGTCTGACCTTGCTGGTAGGCCATCATCGCCGCCTGCATGAACTTGTCAGACTCGGAAACGATGTGCTTGTCGAGCATCGCCCGAATTTCGGACTCGGGCAGCGCGCCCATGCGTTCGTCGACCAGCTGTCCCTGAAAAAAAAGCTTCATTGTCGGCAGGCTTTTAACGCCGAAATGAGCGGCCAGTTCCTGCTCTTCGTCGGCGTTCACCTTGGCCAGTTCGAATTTGCCAGCGTATTCCTCGGCGAGCTTGGCGAGCATCGGCATAATGGTCTGGCAGGGCTGGCACCAGTCGGCCCAGAAATCCACCAGGACCGGCTTGTTTATCGATTTTTCCAGCACCAGTTGCTGGAAATTCTGCATACCGACATTGTGAATATAGGGTGACTCGCTCATAATACAAAACCTGAAAAAAGATGCGCATTATATCAGGCAGATGGTCATGTATTTCAAGAGTCTGAGACCTTGTGATCACAAATACCCAGGAACCACCACATTTGAAAAATCAGTACGACGCTGCCTCGATCGAAGTGTTGACGGGGCTCGAACCGGTCAAGAAGCGCCCGGGCATGTATACCGACACCACCCGACCGAATCACCTCGCCCAGGAAGTGATCGATAACAGTGTGGACGAGGCAATTGCGGGATTCGCGACGCAAATCGGAGTAATTCTGCATGCCGATCAGTCGCTTAGCGTGATCGACAACGGTCGCGGCATGCCGGTCGATATTCATCCCCAGCAAAAGATCCCCGGGGTCGAAGTAATCCTCACCAAGCTGCATGCCGGCGGCAAGTTTTCCAACAAGAATTACCGGTTTTCAGGTGGCTTGCACGGCGTCGGGGTGTCGGTCGTAAACGCCCTGTCGAAGCAGCTCGACGTGCGCGTGCGACGCGAAGGCAAGGAATACACGATCAGTTTCAGAGGCGGCGATAAAAAAGATCCGCTCAAGCAAACCGGCACTGTCGGCAAAAAGAATTCGGGCACGAGCCTGCGTTTCTGGCCCGACCCGAAGTATTTCGACAGCCCGACATTCTCGGTTACGCGGCTCAAGCATATCCTGCGCGCCAAGGCGGTTTTGTGCCCGGGATTAAAGGTCAAGTTCTACGTCGAAAAAACCAAGGAATCGATTGAATGGCTGTACGAGGATGGTTTGGCCGACTATCTGCTCGAAGCGCTGCAAGGTTTCGAACTGCTGCCGCCGCAGCCGTTCTACAATTCCCTGCAGGGCGAGCACGAGGCGGTCGACTGGGCGGTGCAGTGGTTGCCGCAGGGTGGCGAGTCTGTGACCGAGAGTTACGTCAACCTGATTCCGACTTCCCAGGGCGGTACTCACGTCAACGGCTTGCGCACCGGTATCACCGACGCCATCCGCGAATTTTGCGAATTTCGCAGCCTGCTGCCGCGCGGCGTCAAACTCGCGCCCGACGATGTCTGGGACAAGGTTAGCTTCGTCCTCTCGGTGAAGATGGAAGATCCACAGTTTTCGGGCCAGACCAAGGAGCGGCTGTCGTCGCGGGAAACCGCCGCGTTTGTTTCCGGCGTCGCCAAGGACTCATTCAGCCTGTGGCTGAACCAGCACGCCGACATCGGCGACCAGCTGGCGCAGCTGGCTATAGCCAGCGCGCAAAGCCGCCTCAAAACCGCCAAGAAGGTGGTGCGTAAAAAGGTGACTTCCGGTCCGGCGCTGCCGGGCAAGCTATCCGATTGCAGCAGCCAGGACGTGTCGCGCACCGAGCTGTTCCTGGTCGAGGGCGATTCGGCCGGGGGCTCGGCCAAGCAGGCCCGCGATCGCGCGTTCCAGGCGATCATGCCGTTACGCGGCAAGATTCTGAATACCTGGGAAGTGCCATCGGACCAGGTGCTGGCGTCGCAGGAAGTGCACGATATTTCGGTCGCCATTGGCGTCGAGCCGGCATCAGATGATCTGGCCAACCTGCGCTACGGCAAGATTTGCATACTCGCCGATGCCGATTCGGACGGGGCCCATATTGCAACTCTGTTATGCGCGCTGTTTTTGCGGCATTTTCAGCCGCTGGTCGAAAAAGGGCATGTCTACGTCGCCAAGCCGCCGCTGTATCGTATAGACGTAGCCAAGGACAAGTACTATGCACTCGACGAAGCCGAGCGCGACGGTATTCTCGATCGAATCGCCGCCGAAAAACGCAAGGGCAAGGTTTCGGTAACGCGCTTCAAGGGGCTGGGTGAAATGAACCCGATGCAGTTGCGCGAAAGCGCTATCGCGCCGGATACCAGGCGCCTGGCGCAGTTGACCATCGAGCCCGGGGACAAGACATTTAAAATCATGGATATGATGCTGGCCAAGAAGCGCGCCGCCGATCGAAAAGACTGGCTGCAGACCAAGGGAGACCTGGCGGAAGTATGAGCGAGAACATGGAACTCGATTACGAGGGCGTCGAAAAGCAGCCTTTGCACGTCTTTACCGAGAAGGCTTATCTCGATTACTCGATGTATGTCATCCTCGATCGCGCGCTGCCGCATATCGGCGATGGCCTGAAACCGGTACAGCGCCGCATCATCTACGCGATGTCGGAACTGGGGCTTTCGGCCAGTTCCAAGCACAAAAAGTCGGCGCGCACCGTCGGCGACGTGCTCGGTAAGTACCATCCGCACGGCGATAGCGCCTGCTACGATGCGATGGTGTTGATGGCGCAGGCGTTTTCCTATCGCTACCCGTTGATCGA
Source organism: uncultured Gammaproteobacteria bacterium (assembly GCA_947259305.1). GTDB lineage: Bacteria > Pseudomonadota > Gammaproteobacteria. The sequence continues at coordinate 3,361 of CAMYML010000071.1, forward strand.
TGGCCAGGGTAATTTCGGTTCGCCCGACGATCCCAAGTCCTTCGCCGCCATGCGCTACACCGAATCGCGCCTGTCCGAATTTGCGCGCGTGCTGCTGCAGGAGCTGGGCCAGGGCACGGTCGACTGGAGCGCAAACTTCGACGGCACCATGCAGGAGCCGTCGCTGCTGCCCGCGCGCCTGCCGCATATTTTGCTCAATGGCACGACCGGCATCGCGGTCGGCATGGCGACCGATTTGCCGCCGCACAATCTGCGCGAGATCGCCAAAGCCTGCATAATGCTGCTGGACAAGGCCAAAACCCCGCTCGACGAACTGCTCGAGCAGGTCAATGGGCCCGATTATCCAACCGAGGCCGAAATCATCACCCCGCCGGAAGAATTGCGCGGCATGTATGAAACCGGTCACGGCTCGGTCCGCATGCGCGCGGTATTCGAACGCGAAGACGGGGATATCATCGTCACCGCGCTGCCGCACCAGGTTTCCGGCGCGCGCGTGATGGAGCAGATCGCGCAGCAAATGCTGGCCAAGAAACTGCCGATGGTGGATGACCTGCGCGATGAGTCCGATCACGAAAACCCGACTCGCCTGGTTATCGTGCCGCGCTCCAATCGGGTCGATGTCGAGACCCTGATGGGTCACCTGTTCGCGACGACCGATCTCGAGCGCACCTACCGCGTCAACATGAATATGATCGGCACCAATGGCCGGCCGCAGGTCAAGAATCTGAAACAGATTCTGCAGGAATGGATCGCGTTCCGTATCACGACCGTGCGCCGGCGTCTGCAATGGCGGCTGGATAAGGTAGATGCGCGCCTGCACGTGCTCGCCGGATTGTTGATCGCCTTCCTGAATCTGGATGAAGTCATTCGCATCGTGCGCGAGGAAGACGACCCCAAGGCGGAGTTGATCAAGACCTTCAAGATCAGCGATATCCAGGCCGAGGCGATCCTCGAAACCAAGCTGCGTCACCTGGCCAAGCTCGAAGAAATGAAAATTCGCGCGGAGCAGGAAGAACTCAACGAGGAGAAAAAAGAACTGGAAACGCTGCTCGGCTCGGAACGCCGTATCAAGACCCTGATCAAAAAGGAAATCCAGGAAGACGCAGAAACTTTTGGCGACGAGCGGCGCTCCCCGATCGTCGGTCGTGAAGCCGCGCAAGCGCTCGATGAATCCGACCTGGTGCCGTCCGAGGCTATGACCGTGGTGCTGTCGAGTAAGGGCTGGGTACGTGCCGCCAAGGGGCTTGACATCGACGCGCGTGCACTCAGCTATAAATCCGGCGATGCTTTTCTGGATATGGCGCAGGGCAAGAGTAACCAGAGCGTGGTGTTTGTCGATTCCTTCGGCCGCGCCTATGCCCTGACCGCGCACACGCTGCCGTCGGCGCGTGGCCAGGGAGAGCCGCTGACGGGACGTTTTAAACCGGCCAGCGGGGCTGAATTCAGGAGCTGCTTGATGGGGCGCGACGAGGATCAGTTCCTGATGTCGTCATCGCACGGTTATGGCTATGTCTGCAACTTTGCGGACATGCTGACGCGCAGCAAGAACGGCAAAGCGCAGATCAGCCTGCCCAAAGGGGCGCAGCTGATGCCGGTGGCGGCTGTAACCGATTACGACTCGGACCAGCTGGTTTCGATTACCAGCGACGGCTACATCGCCTTGCTAGAGGTAAAATCGGTGCCCCAGCTCGCCAGGGGCAAGGGTAACAAGATCCAGGGTATTCCACCCAAACGTCTCAAGGCCGGCGAAGAGGAGGTCGCGTTTATCGCCTGCCTGTCGGGTAAACAGAAACTGGTTATCCATTGCGGCAAGAAATACAAAACCATGAATCCGAAAGAGCTCGAGGATTATCGCATCGAGCGCGGCAAGCGCGGTCGCAAGCTGCCGCGCGGCTATCAGAACGTAACTGCGATTGAAGTTATCGACTAGTCGCCCGTTTTTGCATCATCAGGCAATCTGCCGCTCGCCAGGCTGGATACGGGGTAATCGCATATAGCGCTTACGAGAAAACAGACGCTCAGACTCGATGAGTCAGCGGCGAAAAGCGACCCGACGTAGTCATTAAGTTTTCACCGAGTCTTACTCACACCTAGTCCTAATCCCTCAAACCCCAGGCGAGATATACCCCACTAAAGTCAAAATCATCAACAGATTGGTCGGTGTATTTCAGTGATAAATAACTGTGAGGACTTCGTTTCCATTCTAATCCGACGCCCCAGGCCATCCCCGACTCTTTGTTACGATAGGTCGTGCTGGTCTCTCCGGCCGAACATAGCGGAATACCGATAAGAATCAGGAGGCTGCAGTCTAAACTGTCTTTTTCTATCTCGATTTCAATCTCTGAGTAACCTACCAAAGCGAAACCGGCGATTGTTTCGCTAATGGGCCAATTACCACGGAGGTATAACAATTGTGACCTTATATGGAATTCTTCAAAATCGCCTAAATCTCGTCCCTTATCTAATGAAGGATTCGATAAAAAAAGATCATCAAACACAAAATCAAACGGTGCATTGCTGTTGTATTCATACGCAATTTCATAGTGAGAATCAAAGGAGGCGCCTAAAGTAAATCCAAAAATTTTCCCGCTTCCGCTAAAAATGTCGTCCTCGAAATCTATACTTGCAAAGTTAAGCCCCAGCACTGGTGAAATGGCTTTCGATTTTTTTGCTGCGAGGCCGGTGGTATTCGGAGATGCGACGTTTTCTTCGCCCAATAGCTGTGACTCGCTAGACAGGTTCATGGCTTCGTAATTGTCGTATTCTGGCGGTGTTAGTTTTCGAACCGTTACCCAAATAGACTCTATGTCTTCGAGCTTAACCTCGACAACATCGCCAAAAACTTCCTCATTTACGAAATAGTCGCAACAAGCCTCAACTATACTACCTCTAACTATTGTCGTATTTGCTCCCTTAACAAGGATCTCTAATCTATCTACATTCCCTGAAGATACGTAGTTTTTATTTTTTGTATGTATGTTGATTTTATTTTTTGTATGTATGGTAATTGTATCGCCTTCCTTAAAAGGCATCGATAAATCAGTCGGACCTTCCATAATTGCCTGAATCGATTCAGTTCCAATTTTCTGTGATACAGGGACCGATATATTCGTTGAACGTGTTTCCCATGTAGCACATCCGCTGATTGCAATAATCATTAAACCGCAAGCAAGAAACAAAATTAAATTTCGAGTAGCCATTTTCTAATTACAGCATTGTTGACATCGAAGGTTTTGACCTGCGTCACCCATATCACTATGTGGCCAGGCCAAGAAGCCACGACGCGTAAAAGGTCTGTTTAGTTATTCGAGCTAAAGGTGGGCGTCCGAAACTGGTCGAAGATTGCCTCCTAGCTCAGCCAATTGAGCGTCTGCTTACGAGAAAGCTGCCACTGAAATCATATACACCAGCAACCGTGTTTAACCCTGAGTGGGCGCCCAGCCGGTTGGTATTTTCAACAATTGGATGGTTCTAAAAATCAGCGGAGCAAGTCAGTATTCGGTAAACGCGTATAGGCTCACTCGAATGCCCAGCGATCGTCGCTGTCGGTAATATTTCTAGTGGCCTTTTTTGGGTTTGTAGACGCGCAGCTTGTCGGTGCTCTTCGGGCGGACACTTAAACGGGCTTCGTTAATTTCGCGTATGGTGTTTAGAATCTCTGGATATTTCCAGAGAATCCGCGATATTGTATCGGGCGAAATCCTGACCAGCGTGCAGGGCGTTTCCGCCTTTATCGTCGCGCTTCTATGATGTTTGTGACGTTTTTGCTTTGCCAGCAGGCCGGATTCACCCATAAAGTCGCCCCGCAGTAATTCGGCCATGAACTGCTCGCGACTGAATGCATCCTTGATCCATACGGTGGCCTTGCCATCCACCAGCACGTAGAAATCTACGCCTGCTTCAAAGCGGCCCATAATGGTATCGCCGGCTAAAAACGTGACAATGGACGTGTTTTCCTCCAGGAAAGCGTAGTCCCGGTCGTTCAAATCGTGGAACAGGTCAATATCTTCCAGGTATTCGGATATGGTGCTGACCGTTTTCGAGAAAATAAGCGGTGATTCATCAATTCCCGCCAAAATTGCTTCTACTTTGGACTGCACCAGGTTGTAGCCTTTGGCACTGAGATCACCATGGGCAAACTCGGACTTTACCCGATTCCAGCCACTGTTGATCATGGATCGTGTCGTGAGTCGCTCGAGATATTCCAGGTAGAAATTCGGGTAATATTTTCTGATCTGTTTTAGCTGTTTGCGGTAGTATTTTTTTCGGTCCCCGTAGATAGATGTTACCTTGTTTATGACTTCCTCAAGCAAATCATTCTGTTGGCTCAGCATCGATATCACGTCGTCGCTTACCAGGATATGCGCAAGGTTGCGTTGCACTCGATGCACCGTCCTGCGTTCCTGGTATTTCGAAAGCCATCCGGAAAGCCAGGTCCTTTCCCGAGTTTTTGCCAACACAAAAGTCTCAAATCGTTGAAACAGAGTCCGTTCCTCCGACTCGTCGACCACGCCAACACTGCCTTCACCGAGTCGCAGCGATTCCTGCACTGCATGTAACCTGTTGTTCATATCGAGATAAATGTACTGGCTGATAACGCCAGTCTCGTAGAGCGATTTTAACGATTCTCGCTCCACTCGATAGGCTCTGAATTCAGCGAAATACTCGTCGTTCTCGTGCGCTGCTGTTGCGTCATCTTCGATGCCACTGGAGAAGGTTGTACGAATCTGCTCCTGCAACGGAACGACGGTGCCCCGCGGAACAATTTTGCTAGCGGCGAGGCTTGACAAATATCCCTGAGAAGTTTCTTCAGCACTATGTAGCGAGTTTCGATACTCCAGCTCCTCTCCCCTGGAAAACTCGCTTAAGCCGAGAAAATGCATCAGCGGACGTATCGTCGGCGCGCTGATCAACAGCGTAAACAGGACGACCCCGAGCGTGACTTCGAACAGGAACTGGCGCTCCGGCAGGTCGCTGGGGATTGAAAGCACCACGGCAATCGCCAGACCGCCCTTGAGGCCGCCCCACCACATGATGTGGCGTTCGCCCAGGCTGATGTGGGGCAGCTTAAACCGTTTTACCGCCAGGGGAACCAGGGTATAAATAGACAGTGCTCGTGCACTCAACACCAGAGCGATAGCGATGAATATGGGCCCGAGCTGGTTAAAAAGCGTGCCGACGCTAATCGACAAGCCCACCAGTAAAAACAGCAACGAATTGCAGCACAACGCGATAACCTCCCAGACCTCGCTGATGGCATGGGTAGTATCCTGACGAAACCGGGTCACGCCGAATCGCCGCAGGGCGATTGCGGATCCGACCACGGCCATGACCCCCGACACGTGGAAACTGTGCTCGGCGATGACGAAGCTGGCGTAGGCGATGATGATCGATGAGGTCAGAATCACACTGATTCCGCTGTTCATCCGATATAACAATTCGCATACCACGAAACCCAGCAAGGCGCCGAACAAAGCGCCACCGATGAACACGCGCAGGAAATCCAGGAATACGTTGTCCAGGTCGGACCAGCCGATACCCCCACCTTCGACAGCTATGCCGAGCAGTATCGTAAATGCCACGATAGCGGTCGCGTCGTTAAGCAGGGATTCGCCCTCGACCAAAACATTCAGGCGGTTCGGAGCACCCAGTTCCTTGAACAGGGCAACTACCGCGACCGGGTCGGTGGCGGAGATTAAGGCGCCGAACACCAGGGCGACAATCAGCTTGATATCCAGTGCCCACCAGACCCCCAGCCCGACCACGAAGGTGGACATGAGCATCGCGGGTATTGCAAGAATCAGAATGGGCGGCAGATCCTTAATCATCTGGCGCGCATCCAGTGCAAACCCGGATTCAAATATGAGCGCGGGTAGAAACACGAATAACATGATTTCGGGGCTTAAACTAAAATCCTGCAGAGGTTCCATGAAATGCAGCAGGTGCGACAGTTTGCCCAGCAGCAGGCCTACCAGGACCAGGATTACCGTGAACGGAACCGGCAGGTTGCGGCAGGTTCCGGTGATCAGCATGGCTATGCCCAGCAGTACTACCAATACATAGACGATCTCCGAAGCTGGCATAGCTAATTACTCAGGCGAGTGAGTTTTTCAATTGCGGTGCGATACATGGTCTGGACGCGCCCCAAAAGCAATCAAGCTTACATAATAAGGCAAAATCCCGTAAAAACCGAAATATTGATTCACATCAAGTGACGGCTTGAGCAGTGATGAGGATGGATATTTTTTTAACCACGACACGCGCCGCCACTGTGACATGGCTGCGGCGCCGTCAGCTTCCCCTCTCTAAATCGCGGAAGTCCCGGCGTATTGTTTCGAGCCTTCCCGGGTAATCGGCGCTGTCTCCGTGCTCGAGAAATTTATGATAACGGCTGTGAATACTGGTCAACTTGCGGGCATGCTTGATTGGGCACCAGTATTGTTCGGTGCGGGCGGCAATTTCCTGTACGTAGGCGATCAACCCGTTGAAGTAACTGCCTGATTACAGCGCTGCAACACCTCGAAAGCGAACCTACATCGAGCTGAAGTCGTAATTTAATTCTTTCTGTGCGGGCTGCAGGAAATCGCCCTGTACGAAATCGACGTTAAGCGTCCACAGCACGCTGAGCACCGCGGCGTCTGTCACCCCGGGCGTGATCGTGTTGATTTCCATGTCGACGGCCTGGTAGGCGAGTTCACGAATGCTATCCTGGTTTTCTTTGTTTTGCGCCAGGTTTTCCATGTAAACGTGATTGATGCGCACGTAGTCGGCATCGATGTGTTTGACCAGCTGAAAAGGATTGATGCCGGTGCCGAATTCATCGATCGCAAACTGGCAATGAATTTGCTGTAAACCCCCGGCCAGGGCCTTGGCGGCCTTGAGCTGATTCACCGCCTGCGTTTCGTCGATCATGAACACCAGCTGCTTGCCGTTAATCTTTTCCTTGGCAATATTTTCTGAAACCCAGACTGCAAGCGCGGGGTCCTTTATCGAATCCGCGCTTAACGGCAGGAAAAATTCGATTGTGCGACCGCTTCTACTGGTATCTTTCACTTTTTTTATCGCGTGCAGTATGCGCCAGCGATCGAGCATTTTCGCAGTGCCGGTCCGCTCGGCGGCAGCGCGAAAATCCTGTTCCCGCATGACGTGACCCGCATCTGAAGTTATCTCCAGGCTCGAAATGTAGCGCTCACCGCCTTGCGCCTTGACGCCGACAATCGGTTGATACAGGCCGCGGATACGGTTGTGATTAAGTGCGTCCTTGATCAGGTCGGCGGCGATGCCATCCTCTTCGTCCTGCGTTATTTCCCCGGCTTTCGGGACGTAGGTCCTGGCTTCATTACCGCCTGCAGACTGCACTTCGTCACAGGTTTTCTCGGCGCGGGAGATGATTTCGTTGGCACTGTCCGGCGAATTCTCATCGATGAAAACCACGGATACGCTGCAGGTCGCGCTGATCGACTGGTTGCCGATCTCCGAGATATGCTGTTCTACCAGTTCAGGAATTGTTTTCGCACGAATACGAATCTGGTTGGCGGGAATAGTACGAGATTTTTAGATACTTGTAAATTTTGATTATGTTGTCGGCATGCAGCGAGATACCGACCATGTCACGAATCGTCTGGAAGTTGTCGATAGCAACGTAAACGATAAACGATTTGTGCATGCTGTTGATCGCCTGGGTGATCGAAGTTTTCAGTTCGTTCATAAAATGCTGGCGATTAAACAGGCCGGTAATCAGGTCGTGCTGATGCAGGTAATTGATCTGCTCCTCGAGCTCGGAGGTATCGGCGCTGGAACGAATCAGGATCTGGGTACAGGGTTCGCCGTCATAGCTGGCGCGTGAAAACTCGAGCGTTGCGGATATTTTTTCGCCGCTGCTGTGAATAAGTTCCAGCTCGAGCTCGTTGGTTTCATTTTCGTTTTTACTCAGATCGCGTAGAAAAGCCTTTAACTCGTTCTGTTGTGACGGATCCACCATGTCGATTATCGGGGTGCCTTCGAGCTCATCGAAATCGGGGTTGCCAAACAAATCCATGTAGACTTCGTTGGCGAAAATATGCATGCCCTCGTGCACATAGGCAACCGCGTCCTTGGAATTCGACAGCAGGTTTTGACAGCGTTTTTCGCTTTCCTGAAAATCCAGCTCGAGTCGCATCGCCCGCCGCCAGATATTGATGTGGTAGGACTCGCGTTTAATCACCTGGATCAAATGTTCGAGGCTATCGCTGGCGACGACGTCCTGGGCACCCTCGTCAATCGCCCTGACGACGACTTCGGTATTCACTTTCTTGGCCATAGCGATTAACGAAACATGGCGGCCGCATTCGCTGATCAGATGTTGCGCCTGACTGAGCGCAAAATTCGGCAGGTCGATCGAAAAAAGCACCAGGTCGAGGGTTTTATTCTCGAGAATTTCGCACATGTCCTCGCTATCTTCGGCGAACTCCGCGCGCACGTGCATGCCCGTTGCACGTAACGAGCTGGTTATCTGTTCAGCCTTGTGAAAGCCCTCGTCAACGATGAGCAGGCGGATCAGCTTTTCTTCGGTTGCCATAGATTAAACTGTCGATGATACTTCTTTTACCAAGCATTAATAATAGCGGATATATTTCGAATCAAACATATATTCCGGTATGATTGGCGTTTTTTTAGCCGAGGCGGTAATGGCAAGTTACAGCACTAACGAGTTTCGCAGCGGATTGAAGATCATGATCGATGGTGATCCCTGCTCAATTATTGAAAATGAGTTCGTCAAACCAGGCAAGGGCCAGGCGTTCAACCGCGTCAGGATCCGCAACCTGAAGACCGGGCGCGTACTGGACAAAACCTTCAAGTCGGGGGAGTCGGTCGACGCCGCTGACGTTATCGATACCGAGATGCAGTATTTGTACAGCGACGGCGAATTCTGGCATTTCATGGATCCGCAAAGCTATGAGCAACAGGCCGCCGATGCTAATGCGGTTGGTGATGCGAAGCAGTGGCTGAAGGCGCAGGACAGCTGCGAAATTACCCTCTATAACGGCAGTCCGATCGGGGTTACGCCGCCCAATTTCGTTGAACTCGAAATCACCGATACCGATCCGGGCCTGAAGGGCGATACCGCCCAGGGTGGCACCAAACCAGCAACGCTGGAGACCGGCGCGGTCGTCAAGGTGCCGTTATTTCTCGAAATTGGAGAGCTGGTCAAGGTCGACACCCGTTCCGGCGAGTATATGTCGCGGGTGAAGAAATAAGCGCCAACCCGGTGCCCGCATGAACTGGCAACCGAGCGCGAGTCTTACCGTGATTCGCCAGCGAGCCCGGATTTACAATCAGATCCGGGCTTTTTTTAATACGCGCGGCTGCCTCGAAGTCGATACCCCGGCGCTGATGCCCACCACCAGCACCGATTTGAACATCGCCTCGTTCGAGCTCCCGCATATCCCACACCGGCTTTACCTGCAAACCTCGCCGGAATACGCGATGAAGCGATTGCTGGCCGCGGGCAGCGGTTCGATATTCCAGATTTGTCACGCGTTTCGCGAGGGCGAAGCGGGCCGACGGCACAACCCGGAGTTCAGCCTGCTGGAATGGTACCGGGTTGGTTACGACTACCAGCAGTTGATGGATGAAATCGAGCTTCTGATCACCACACTCAGTTTGTCGCGCTGCCGCTTCAGGCGCATCAGTTACCGAGAATTGTTCCGGCAATCGCTGCAGCTCGAAATCGAGGCGCTTGCGCTCGGCGATTTACGCCGACACTGCGAACGGCTGGTGCCGGGCACCGACAGTGACGGGCTCGATGCCGACCAGTGTCTCGACCTGCTGCTGGCGATGGCGATAGTGCCGGCGATGCGGGATTACCTGTTTGTCTATGATTATCCGATTTCACAGGCCGCGCTGGCGCGCGCCAGCGCCGGCGATGCCAGCGTCGCCGAACGCTTCGAGCTGTTTTACGACGGCATCGAGCTCGCCAATGGATTTTCGGAACTGACCGACGCAAGCCAGCAACGCGCGCGCTTTGAGCAGGACAACCGTGCCCGCCGCGAGCGGGGTTTGCCGGAACTCGAAATCGACGCACGGCTGCTGGCCGCGCTCGAGTCGGGAATCGAAGACTGCGCCGGCGTCGCGCTCGGACTCGACCGCCTGTTGATGGTTTTACTCGAGCTGGACTCGATCGATCAGGTTTTAACCTTCAGGGATTGAGCTGTCACTGGCCAGTGCTGGAGGACTTAAATCAGGTTGGGAAGTGGCCGATGAGCTGGCCCATCTTGACCGGCTGGCCGGGGCTGATGTGCGGTAACCATTCGACATTGTTGCCGGTTAGCAGGATGACCGTCGAGCCCATGTTGAAGCGGCCCATTTCCGCGCCCTTGGCAATTTCCTTGCGCGTGTGGCTGTAGTCGTACTCGCTGATTTTCTTGGCGCGCGGCGGCGTCACCAGCCCACTCCAGACGGTTTCGATGGCGGCGACATTGATCGCGCCGACCAGCACCATGACTAACGGGCCGGCGCTGGTTTCGAAGTAACAGGCGAGGCGTTCATTGCGCGCGAACAGACGCGGAATTTCGGCGACGGTCCACTCCGCGACGCTGAACAGGCGGCCCGGAACGTGGATCATCCGGATCATGTTCGCGTTCAGCGGCATATGCAGGCGATGGTAATCGTGGGGCGCGAGATAAATAGTCGCGAAGCGCCCGTCGGCGAACTGGGCCGCCATGGTTTTATCGCCACCGAGCAGTTCGAGCACGCTGTAGCCGCGTCCCTTGGCCTGCATCATGGCGCCGGCGCGAACCGAACCCGCCTGGGATACGGTGCCGTCACAGGGGCAGGCGAGGGTGTTTGCGCCGGGGGCGATGGGGCGGATATTGTCTTTTAGCGGGCGCGTAAAGAATTCATTGAAGGTCTGGTAGTAACCGATCTCGGACTCCTCGGCATCGTCCATGTTGACGCCGTATCTCTGCACGAACCATTTGACCATGATGGGTACCTGCGGTCCGCGTAGCCGGGTGATGAAATAAACCACGCGCGACACGGCGTGGTGCGGCATCACGTAAAACAGCGCCTTCAGGAATTTCTGCTTTTTGCTCAGTTCTGCCACGATTATTTTCTTACCGTCAGTTCCAGGGTTTGCATGCTGCCATCGTCAAACTCGATCGTGATGCGACGAACTTCACCCGGGCGGGTTGGTTGCGCCGGTTGCATCAGCATTAAATGTAGTCCACCCGGGGCCAAATGCACAGTCGCGCCGGGTGCGATTGTCATATTCGGCACCGGGTCCATACGCATCATGCCATCCTGCATTCGCGTCTGGTGTATTTCCACGCTGGCAAAGGCCTCGCTATGCAGAGCGACGATACTGACCGCCCGCGACCGCGGATTGTGAATCGTCAGGTACCCGGCACGCACCGGAACCGCGGCCGGCAGATTTTTAATCCAGGCATCGCTGAATTCGAGCTGGGCGAATCCAGTTGCCGGGAGCAGCAGCACCAGGAGCAGGAAGAAGCGTTGCATCGTCGGGTTTCGGGCTTTAGTTATGTTCGACGATGCGGGTCATGTCCCGCGCCATCGCCACGGCGTCGTGCGGTGCGCCGAACAGCCCGGCATATTCCCCTTTGGGATTGACCAGCACGATCGCGGCACTGTGATCGACGTCGTAAACCGGGTTGCCCTCGACGCGGTTGCGGATTCCATGCGCAATACCCAGCGACCGGGTCAGCGGCTTGAGCTTGTCCATCTGCGCGGTGGCGCCGGTAAACGCTGGATTGAAATAGCCGACGTAGCTGGCCAGCACCTCGGGTTTGTCGCGCTCGGGATCGACCGAGACGAAATAAACACGCAGGGCATCGGCGACATCCGGGTCCTCGATTACGGCGACCATGTCGCTCAGGGTTTGCAGGCTGCTCGGGCAGATATCGGGACAATGCGTATAACCGAAAAAGATCAGGTTCCATTTGCCGTGCAGACTCGCCCGCGACAGGGTCTGATTGTTATGATCCAGCAGCTCGTATTCGGGTAACGCTCGCGCCTGGTCACCAAACCAGGTGCCGGCCTCGAGCTCGATCGGCTTGCCGCTGCTTATAATCCAGGACATCGCAAAACCACCGGCCAGGGCCAGTACTGCGACGATTGCGATACTCGATTTATTCATGGCTGTAATGGTGTAAAATCCGCGGCATTATATTTCAACTGGTAACAAACACAACGTGTCGATTCCTGAACCCTTGCAAGTCCTGACGACGATGCGGGACTTCGTTCGCTGGGGTAGTAGCGAGTTTTTACGCAATGACCTGAGTTTCGGCCACGGATTTGTCAACGCCCTGGACGAAGCCAGGTACCTGGTGCTGCACGCCCTGTCGCTGCCATACGACTGGCCGGACGCGTATTTCGACACCAGCCTGACCGTCGCCGAGCGCGCGCAGGTGATCGAGTTCCTGCAGCTGCGTCTCAGTTCGCGCCAGCCAGCAGCCTATATCACGCGTGAATCCTGGTTTTGCGGCCTGCGGTTTTACGTCGACGAGCGCGTGTTGGTGCCGCGTTCTCCGATCGCGGAACTGATTGCCAACCACTTCGAGCCCTGGATCGACAGCAACCGGGTAAGCCGGATTCTCGACCTTTGCAGCGGTAGTGGTTGCATTGCGATTGCCGCCAGGTACCAGTTCCCCGAGGCCGCGGTTTGTGCCTCCGACGTATCCCGCGACGCGCTCGAAGTCGCCGCGATCAATCTGCAGCAACATGAGCTCAGTGACCATGTAAAGCTGTATGAGTCCGATCTTTTCAACGCAATTCCGGCACAGGAATTCGACGTTATCGTCAGCAACCCACCCTATGTCGATGCCGCGGAGATGGCGGCCCTGACCGCTGAATTCAAGGCCGAGCCGCAGCTTGGCCTGGCTGCGGGTGAGGATGGATTGTTGCTGGTCGATCGTATCCTGGCGCAGGCGGGCGAATACTTGAGCGATGATGGCGTTTTATTCATCGAGGTGGGTAATTCGCAGGCGGCGCTGGAGCAAAAATACGATTTCCTGCCGCTAACCTGGATCGAGTTCGAATATGGCGGCGGCGGAGTCTGCTGTATCCAGGCGCGGGACCTGAAGCAGCAGCAGGCTGCCATCACTGCGCTCGCCAGCTAGTTCAAACAGGTAATTTCAATGACAGCAAAAGTAGATTCCAAAGAGGTCGGGTTGATTGCCGGGCTTAACCTGTTTAATTTTTTTCTCGGCACCCGCGACCTGCACTATGGCCTGTGGCAGGATGACCTGGAAGTCTGTATTCAAAACTTGCCCGCAGCCCAGCAGCGCTATTCCGATTTTCTAATTAGCCATATTCCAGCAGGGGTCAAGCGGATTCTCGACGTCGGCTGTGGCGCCGGTGGCCTCGCCAGCGAATTGCTGGCGCGTGGTTTCGAGGTCGAGGGCGTTTCCCCGAGCCCGTTGTTGTCCGAGGCTGCCCAGCAGCAGGCGGGTGAGGGCTTCAAGATCCACCAGGGACGTTTCGAAGACGTCCGCTTCGACCAGGAGCAGAAATTTGACCTGGTCATGTTCAGCGAAAGTTTCCAGTACATTACCCTGGCCAGCGTTTTTGAAAACGCCATGCAGCGACTCAAGCCGGGTGGCTATATCCTGATCTGTGATTTTTTCAAGACGGATGCGCCGGGCAGGTCGGTCATCGGTGGCGGGCATCCGCTCAAAAAATTCATGGCGGCGCTGGAAAAATCAGGTCTCGAGGTATTGGCGGATGAAGACATCACGCGCGAAACCGCCCCCAATCTGGATATCGTCGATCAAATGGGGCGCGAGTTGTTGCACCCGACCTTCAAGTTAATCGGTTATGCCTTCGATAGTAATCATCCCTGGCTGGCGAAGCTGTTGCGCTGGAAGTACCAGAAAAAAATCAAAAAGATCAATCGCAAGTATCTGAGCGGCGAACGTAACGGCGAAAATTTCGCGCTGCACAAGGTCTATCGCCTGCTGTTACTGCGGAAACCGGAGCAATAATGGCCTGGTGGGGTAAAGCGCTCGGCGGCGCGTTTGGATTCATGATTGGCGGGCCGCTCGGCGCGCTCATGGGAATCGCCTTCGGGCATAGCTTCGACCGCGGCATGAGCGGCGCTGGCGGCGTCGAATGGGGCGCTGACCCGGAGCGAATTCAGGCCGCGTTTTTCACCGCGACGTTTTCGGTCATGGGCTATATCGCCAAGGCCGACGGGCGGGTGACGCGCGAGGAAATCCAGGTGGCCGAGGCGGTGATGGACCGACTGGGATTAAACGCGGAAATGCGCGCCTCGGCGAAAAAGCTGTTCGGCGAGGGCAAGGCCGACGATTTCCCGATCGACGAAATCATGCAGCAGTTCCGGCGGGAAACGCATCGACGCACCACCTTGATACAAATGTTTCTCGAAATCCAGCTGCAGGCCGCCTACGCCGACGGCGTTATGCACCCGGCGGAAAAAGAGGCCCTGGTTAACATCTGTGGTCACCTGGGCATCCCGGTTGCGCAACTGGATCGGCTGGAAGAGATGCTGCGCGCCGGATTCGGCCGCAGCGGTTACGACGCCGCGACCAGCAAGACTTCGCTCGCGGACGCCTACCATATTCTCGGCGTCGACAAATCGGTCAGCGATGCCGAACTCAAAAAGGCTTACCGCAGGCTGATGTCGCAGCATCATCCCGACAAGCTGGTTGCCAAGGGCTTGCCCGAGGAAATGATTCAGGATGCAAACCAGAAAACGCAGCAAATCAAGGCTGCTTACGATTTGATTCGGGAGTCCCGAAAATCATGAGGAAGGTTTTCACCCATGAAAACCGCATGATTGTATTCAACATGAAAAACCTGCTGCAGGCGGCAGGAATCGAAACCATCGTGATTAACGAGTTTGCCGCGGGCGGCGTCGGTGACTTATCGGCCTTCGATACCTGGCCCGAACTCTGGCTGGAAGATGAATCCAGATGCGCCGAAGCCGAGGCGATCATGCGGGATGTGCAGGAAAACAATGGCGGGCGGCCCTGGTTTTTCCGGAGTTGCCAGGAACAAAACGATGCGGCCTTCCAGATATGCTGGAATTGCGGCCGCGCCTTTGAGTAACAGTGAGGTCTTGCCGATGAAACATTTACTAACCGGATTACTGCTGTTGTCTCCCGCGTGTTTTGCCGGGGAGGTCAGCATCGTCGAAGTCAGGGTCGAGTGCCCGAGCAGTTGCACCTTCTCGGTAACCCTCGAACATGCCGACGAAGGCTGGCATCACTATGCCGACAAATGGGATGTGGTCACGCTCGCAGGCAAACTATTGAAATCCAGGGTGCTGCACCATCCGCATGAAAACGAGCAGCCCTTTACGCGCTCACTGTCGGGGGTATTGATCCCGCAGGGGGTAAGCCAGGTAAAAATACGCGCGCGCGACTCGAAACATGGCTATAGCAAGCAGGAATTTATCGTCGACCTGCCGGGCTAGCCTGCAACATGCACGTTAGTTATCCTGCCACAGTAAGCGCAAGCCCAGGTAAAGCAATACGCTACCGGGAAGCCAGCGATGGACCCATTCGCTGAACCTGCCACGCGTGCGGGATGCCCCGGCCGCGACCAGCCAGGCCAGCGAGCCGTTGACGATAGCGCCGGTGACCAGGAAAACCGAACCCAGCGCCAGCGATACCACGAAGCCCGGGGTTTCGACGGCATCGAGAAACTGCGGGATAAAGGCGAGAAAAAACAACGCGATCTTGGGGTTTAGCGCATCCACCAGCAGCCCGCGGCGAAAATACTGCCAGCCGCTGACATCGTCCCGGTAACCCGGTTCGTTCGTCGACGCCGGCTTTGCTCTGAACAGGTCGATGCCCAGGTAGATCAGGTAAGCCGCGCCGAGATACTGCACCAGCGCAAACGCTATCGGTGCGGCGGCGAGCGCCGCGGCGACACCGCTGGCGGCCAGCACCACGTGCACGAAGGCGCCCACGGTCATACCGAGCACCGCGAACAGGCCGGCCTTGAAGCCGCGCGCCGCGCTTACCGACGACACCAGCAGCACCGATGGGCCGGGTGACAGGTTGACCGCGAGGCAGGCGATCACCAGCAGGATAAAAGCATTCAGATCCACGGCTAGTTTTTGCGCACCTGTTCCCGCGCCGCGACGAATGCGCGCACCGCGCGCGTGACATCGGCCTCGGTTGTCGCCCAGGAGCAGACGCTGACGCGAATTACGCTATGTTGCTGCCAGGAAGTGCCCCCGACCCAGCATTCGCCCGATTGCTGGATCAGTTTGATCGTCTCCACGGTTTCGGTATCGCTATCGCAGGCCACCAGCACCTGGTTAAAAACAACGTCATTCAGAATCTCGAAACCCTTTAGTTGGAGCTCACTCGCGAACTGCCGCGCGCGTAAATGCAAGCCGTAAACCAGGTCATCGATACCTGATTTGCCGAGATATTTCAGCGCTGCCCAGAGTTCGAATATTCTCGAGCGGCGCGACATTTCAGGAGTATGCAACATGCCGTCGCGGTTTTCGCTATAGGTAATATAGGCGCCTGCGGCATGCAGCGCTTTTACCAGGGCGTCGCGGTCGCGGCACATGATCACGCCACTGTCATAGGGGGTGTTCAGGGTTTTGTGACCGTCGAACGACCACGAATCCGCAAGTTCGATGCCGCGGGTTAAATGGCGCAATTCTGCGGCCGCCGCTGTCCATAGGCCGAAGGCGCCGTCGACATGCACCCAGGCCCGAGCCTCGCGCGCGCGTCGACCCAGCGTTTCGAAGTCGTCGAAGGCTCCTGAATTTACATTGCCGGCCTGTAGCACCAGAATCGTAGACCCATCGAGGTCGGGTACCGCGGCGGTTTCGATTCTGCCCTGGTCGTCGGCCGGCACCCATTCGACATTGTCGATTCCGAATCCGAGTAGTGCGATCGCCTTGGAAACGGTGCCGTGCGCCTGCTGGCTCGCGACCACGCGTAGCCTGGGAGCATCGATAAAACCCTTTCGGTTGATGTCCCAACCCAGGCGCTCGAAATTTCGCTGCCGCGCAGCGGCCAGGCCACAGAAAATCGACAGCGAGGAACCACTGACAAATCCCGCTACGGTGGAATCGGGAAGTCCAAAAAGCCCGCGTAACCAGCCCTCGGTGATCTCCTCCAGGCTCGATGCGACCGGAGAGGACAGATATAGGGGTGTATTCTGATCCCAGAAGTCGGTCAGCCAGCGCACCGCCAGCGTTGCCGGTATCACGCCGCCATTCACCAGGCCGAAGTAGCGCCCGCCGATCTGCGCCACGGTCGCCGGCGAGCCGTACCGGTCGAGCTGTTGCAGAATTTGCCGCGCATCCCCTGGTTCGTCAGGCAGCGGTTCATCGAAATGAGCCAGGTTATCCAGCGCTTGCGGCGTTGGGAAGACATTGCGCTCCAGCGCCGCGTCAGCGTAGGCGTAGGCGGCGCTGCGAGCGTCGTCAAACGCGGTCTTTTGCTGCATTTCATGAAACATGCGCTTACGGATATCTTCAGTCATTTGGCTTCGTCATCGAGAATCTGGTTAATCCTGGTTTTCAATTCTGGCAGTAGTTCGGCGGCAAACCAGGGGTTTTTGCTGAGCCAGCGGTTATTCCTCGGGCTCGGATGCGGCAAGGGTAGCACGGTGGGCCAGTATTCCTGCCAGTCCCGTACCAGCTCGGTTAAGGGGCGCGCTCCCGCTTGCAGATGGTAACGCTGCGCGTATTGCCCCAGCACGAGGGTCAGCTCGATCTGCGGCATCTGTGCCAGCAGCAATTCGCGCCATTGCGGTGCGCATTCGGGTCGCGGCGGCAGGTCACCGGATTTGCCACTGCCCGGATAGCAGAATCCCATCGGCAGAATGGCGATGCTCCCGGCATCGTAGAATACATCCCGGCTGATTCCCATCCAGTCGCGCAGGCGCTCCCCGCTGGCGTCGTCAAACGCTATCCCCGAGGCATGTACCCGGCTGCCGGGCGCCTGCCCGGCGATTAAAATTTTTGCGGATCTGGAGCACTGTAATACCGGCCTGGGGCCGAGTGGCAACTGCGCGGCGCAGATGCGACAGCGACTAACCTCGGAAAGCAGCGATTTCAGGCTGGCCACCGGACTAGTGGGTCAGGAACTGCCCGTTGCGGACGCCGGTGGAAGCCTTGTCGTGCCAGCTCAGTTTACCGTTGACCCAGACGCTGACGATGCCGTCGCTGGCCTGCGTGGGCTTTGCGAAACTGGCGCAGTCGATGATCGTGTCAGGGTCGAACAGCACCAGATCGGCATAGTTGCCGACGGCAATGCTGCCCCGATGCGTGAGGCAGAAGCGTTGTGCGGCGAGCGCGGTCATTTTCCGCACCGCCGTTTCCAGGTCGAACAGTTTCCTTTCGCGCACATAGTGCCCAAGCACGCGCGGAAAAGTGCCCCACAGCCGCGGATGCGGGGTTGCCATCGAAGCAATACCGTCGGAACCGATCATTGCCGCCGGGTGCCGCATGATGCGCTCGAGATCGGCATCGTCAATCTGGAAGTAAATCGCCGCCGCCGGGTAAAGTCGTTCGCAGGCCTCTTCCATGGAACAGCCCCAGTCCGCCGCGATGCGATCGAGCATTTGCCCATTGCATTGCGGATGCGGTTTCGATTCGGCGACCAGCACCGACACGGATTCGCGGATGAATTGCGGCAGTAGCGAAGTCGAGCTGGCGGTATAGGGGTAGACATCGAAACTCACCGGCTGCTTCTCGGCCCGGGCCTGATCGATCATTGCCAGGGTTTGCGTCGAGCGTCCGTAATTGTTAGGTCCGGCACAATGGTGATGCGAACTGATGACCGGCACCGCTGCGCGGCTGCCGATTTCGAGGGTCTCCGCGACCGCCTCGACCACGTGGTCGCCTTCGTCGCGCATATGGGTTGCGTAAACCGCGTTATCGAATTCACGCAACACGCCGGCCAGCTGGGTCACTTCATCGGTCGAGGCCGCTTCCGCGGGCGGATAACCAAGACCCGTGCTCATGCCGATACAGCCCTGCTGCAACGCGAGCCTGAGATCTCGTTGCATCCGCGCCAGCGCCTTGCGGTCGGCGGACTGATCGAGTCGCTCCCCCATGGCGGCGAGACGCAAACTGCTGTGGCCAGCGAGCAGCGCCAGGTTTACCGCGCCAGGTGTTGCCGCTAGCGCGTCCCGGTAAGCCTTAACCAAAGGAAAGCGGAACTCCTGCGGTTCGCCGAGCAACGGAAACGGAGGCGGCATGTCGTCGTCCGGCTGCAGCGGCGCCAGGCTGATGCCGCAGTTGCCGGCGATCACGGTGGTGACGCCCTGGGAAATTTTGCAGGCCAGGTCCGGCGACTTGAATATCGCCAGGTCGTCGTGTGTGTGGCAATCGATGAATCCCGGGGCGAGTGCCAGCCCGGAGGCGTCGATCCGGGAATCGGCCTGCCAGTGCTGGCAATCGCCGATCTCGGCGATGCGCTCGCGATCGATTGCGACGTCGACAAAGCATGAGGCACCGCCGTTGCCATCGATTACCCTGGCGCCGCTGATGATGAGGTCACAGCTGGCCAAATCAGGGAACCGGGTGGATCTTAGCTTGCAACCACTTGTTCGGTTGCGTAATTGAAAACGGCGGTCTGGTTTCGGCCATCGCGTTTGGCCTGGTACAGGGCCAGGTCGGCATGCGCCAGCAGATTCTCGATGCTGTCGAGGCTGCCGATACTGGAAGCGGTGAGACCGATGCTGACGGTATAACGAATCATCGAGTTCTGGTGCTTCAGCACCGCTTTGCCGATCGCATCGTGCAGGCGCTCGCAAAACTCCTGCGCCTCGGCGGTGTTGGTGCTGGGCAGCAGCATGCCGAATTCCTCGCCACCCAGTCGACCAACGATATCGCTGCGCCTGGCGACGCTGTTGACCACGTCGGCAAACAGCTTGAGGACCGCATCGCCGGCGGGATGTCCGAAGCGATCGTTAATCGATTTGAAGTGATCGAGATCGATGATCAAAACCGCAAAGGCCGCCCGGTGTCGATTGGCCAGCGAAATCGAACGATTGGCGTTTTCGAAAAAGGCGTGCCGGCTGAGCAAACCGGTGAGCGAGTCATAGCTTGCGAGGTTACGCATTTCTTCTTCGATGCGATAAACCCTGAGCATTATGCCGACCAGAACCCAGCTGATTGGCGGCGCAACCACCAGTGCAATGCAGGCAGTCAATGGGAGGGCGAGGTCGAGCCTGATGCCAAGCCCGTACTGATTAAGCGTTAAAATCGCAGCCGTGGCGACCAAAACCGAGGCGACTGCGGCGACTATCGTGATGATTATAACGGAGTTTAAACACCCGATTTTTGCCAGGAGTTTTATCATGATTGTGTGCCCGCCCTGAAGCTTTTACTTATGGTTTTCGGGTCACTGTAATGGGATATATGCCAGGGTTCAAGTCTTTCACTGATAAACGGTAGTCTGACACTACTATTAATTTACCCGGACGCTAGCCGTAAGATCGTAGCTGGTTATTAGCTTTGCAGACAGTTAAACCAGGCCGGCGGATTAAATTCGGGTCAAAAAAATCCAAAGCCGCCGGACTAACGTACAATACTCGATTTGAGTATCCCGATAGTGAATCCCCGACGATGAAAGTAATGTTGTTAATTGCCCACGGCAGTCGCAAGGAGACGGCCAATGACGAAATAAAGCGACTGGCGCAGCAGGTTCAGGCGATCGGCGGCGAAGACTATGCGGCGGTCGTGGCCGCGTTCCTCGAAATTGCCGAACCCAGTATCCAGCAGGGGGTAGAGCAATGCGTCGAACTGGGAGCAACAGAAGTAGTCGCGGTGCCTTATTTTCTCGCCGCCGGCAAGCATGTGGCGTCGGATATACCCGGCGAACTCGCCTGCGCCAGGGCGGGGCATCCTCAACTTAGCATCGAACTGTCGCAATACGTCGGCGACAACGAAGCGATGGCCGACCTGGTGCTGCGCTGCTCGCGGCTGGCCGGTTAGGCTGGCGGCCTGGCTCGGTCGCGCGAACGGGGTCGATCGGCTGTTTGTACCGGGCGCAGGGATATTTCCCTTCGCCGGGACCGAAAACTGGTTTAGTTAGGGGGCCGAAATCTCTATAATACTGGTTTCCCTGCGCCGAGCGATCGGTGCTATCGAGATAGCGAGTACCGACTATGAACGCCCCCCTCAGCAATAGCGCCCTGGTTGATAAGGACCAGGAGCACATGATCCATCCTCTGCACCAGAATGCGGCGCACGCCAATGCCAAAGTCTGGGTCAAGGCGGAAGGCTCGCACCTGATCGACGCCGACGGCAACCGCTACATCGACGGCCTTTCCTGCCTGTGGAACGTCAGCTGCGGTCACGGGCGTCAGCCATTGGTCGACGCGGCCAGCCGGCAAATTCAGCAAATGGCCTTTTGCTCGAGTTACAACGGCAGCTCCAATCCACCGGCGATCGAACTCGCCGAGCGCCTGGCCGACATCTGCTACCCGCAGATCAACAATTTCTATTTCACCTCGGGCGGCGGCGAATCCACCGACAGCAACTTCAAGCTGGCGCGTTATTACTGGAAGGCCCGGGGCAAACCGGGAAAAATCAAAGTCATCAGCCGCATCTGGGGATATCACGGTGTCACCTTCGCGGCGATGTGCGCCACCGGGATTGCAGGTTACTGGGCGTCGTTCGAGCCGCGTATCCCGGGTTTCAGCCATATTCCCGCACCCGATCCCTACCACTACCCGGTGCCCGAGGACGGTTCTTCGCAGGGTATCGCCATGGCCAACGAGCGGGAACATGAAATTCAGAGGCAGGGAGCGGAAACGGTGGCGTTGTTTATCGCCGAGCCTGTGATGGGCGCGATCGCCGAGCCGGTGATGGGCGCGGGCGGTGTTATCGTGCCGCCGGCGGATTATTTCCCGCGGATTCGCGAAATCTGCGACCAGTACGAAGTGCTGTTCGTCGCCGATGAAGTCATCACCGGCTTCGGTCGCACCGGCAAGACCTTCGGGCTGGAGCATTACGGCGTGCAGCCTGACCTGGTGCAGTTCGCCAAGTCGATTACCTCGGGTTACCTGCCGCTCGGCGGCATCGGCATCAGCGACGAAATTGCCGCGGTCATTCGCGACAGCGACAAGCCCTGGATGCATGCCTACACCTACAGCGGCCATCCGACGACCTGCGCGGTCGGCCTGGCGACCCTCGATTACATCGAGAGCGAGAACCTGGTCCAGCAGGCCGCCAGCAAAGGGGCTTATCTGCTGGAGAAGCTGCACCACGAGCTGGATGACCACCCGCATGTCGGTAATGTGCGCGGTCAGGGAATGATGTGCGGTGTCGAACTAGTTGAAGACAGGGCCAGCAAGTCCTGGTATCCGCCGGAGTGGGGCGTCGGCCCAAAGATGACCAGGGCCATGATCGATAACGGCATTTTTACGCGCATGCGCAGCGAAGTGGTTTGCATCGCGCCGCCGCTGACTACCGACGAGGCCACGCTCGACGAGCTGGTCGCCGGCATCCGCAACGCCATCGTCACCGTTTTCGGGGAATAGAAAAACCTCTTATTTGGCGCGGATTATGGTAACGCCGAAAAGTAAATTCCCCGGTGACACAGTCAGCGCGTGGGATAGTTTGCTTTGCTGCCATTATCGAGCGTCGATTTGCAGGGAGCGGCTAGCCTCTGGAAGATTTTATCTCATCTCCGGAGAGTGGTCATAACAGGACTGATGCAGACAAAAACCCGGATGCCGACATGGGCTCACGAATATCCAGTTGGATTAACAGGCTCGATGCTAACCCGCAAAATCGGTCTATATTCAGCGGGCAATTACCGGCAGGTAAAAATCGAGATTGATGAGGAGTCCCTTCAGAAGATAGCACAAAAAACAGGGGCCCGGTATTTCAGGGCAACAGATACAACAATCCGCTTGATCACTACGCTGCCCAGATAGGCGATGCTCCGTCACTTAAAGCAATGCTGAAAACCGGTTCACCGCGAGTCATAAACAACATGCTTACCTTTGAAGGAAAAGGCGGCGAGCACTCGAGACGACTGGGGCGCTACGGATATGCGGCAAGCTATACCATGCCGATGTTTAACAACGGCGTATTCTTTGGTTTTATATTTTTTAACTCGGATAAAAAAGATGTTTTCGACGAAAATACATTGCGCCAGATCGATACCTATGGCCATTTAATCTCATTGATGGTGATAAATGAAATCACCTCTATTCGAGTCTTGACCGCTGCCGTGAAAACCGCCGGCAACATAACCCATATACGTGATCCGGAAACGGGGAGTCATCTGGATCGAATGTCCCGTTATTGTCGTTTAATTGCCAATTCTATCGCTGATAAATACGAACTCGATGATGACTACATCGAGCACATATTCATGTTCTCGCCATTACATGATATCGGCAAAATCGGTGTTCCCGACGAGATCCTGCTAAAACCCGATCAATTGAACGATAAGGAAACTGAAGTCATGCACACCCATGCGAATCTGGGTAAAAGAATGGTGGACGAGATTTTGGCAAACTTTGGTCTTGAAAATATCGAGCATGTGGACATGCTGCGCAATATTGCCGAATTACACCACGAATCTGTCAATGGGCAGGGATATCCAACCGGCATCAAGGGTGAGCAAATTCCACTTGAAGCTCGAATAGTTGCGGTCGCGGATGTTTTCGATGCTTTAACCAGCGCGCGACCCTACAAAAATGCCTGGTCGAATGAAGATGCCATCGAGGAACTCAATAAACTTGCGGGCGAAAAGCTTGATCGAGATTGTGTGAATGCGCTAATTCAGAACCTGGATGAAGTGGAACAAATCCAGCAGCAATTTAGAGAAAATTATTACGGCTAGCCCTGTCAGGCCAGGATATCGATAACGCCGGCTTCGACAGCTCTTTTTAGAGCCCTTCCAGTACTTTTAGAATGCAGCAAGATTACATAATTCTCGCCGGGCCCTGCGGGCTCACGCCAGGCTGGCCTCGATTCAGCTTCTACTTTGGGAGTTCCTTGATGTAGAGGTCGTGCTTGGAGTAAGGGATTTCGACGCCTTCCTCGATGAAACGCTTGTAAACCTTGCAGTACAGGATATCCAGTATCCGTCCGCGCAATACCGGTTGCTCGATCCAGCAGAGTAACTCGAAATCGAGGCTGGAGGCGCCGAACTGGCGGAATCGGACTCGCGGCTCCGGCTCTTGGCAAACGTTCTCATCGGTGAGTGCGATATCCATCAGGACATCCCGCACCTTGTCGATGTCGGATCCATAAGCGACACCCACGGCAACGCGGATGCGATATTTCTCCTCGGGGCCGCCCGACTCGTTGATGATCTTGGTATTCCCCATGACCGAATTTGGCACGGTAATCTCGATGTCGTCGCGCGTCATCATCCGCGTGCTGCGAATACCGATATTGGTAATGGCGCCCCGCTCACCGGTTTCCAGCACCACGTAATCGCCGATCTTGTAGGGCGCATCGGCCATGATAAACACCCCTGAGAACAGGTTGGCGAGCGTATCCTTGGCGGCAAATCCGACGGCGATACCGATAATTCCCGCCGACGCCAGCCATGCGGTCATGTCGACGTTCCAGGCCGAGAATACGACATAAACCGCCAGCACAACGATAACGATCAGGGCAATGTTCTCGAACAAGGGTAAGGTTTGATGATGCACAATCGCCAGGCGCTGATCGTTAGCAGCGATAGCGCGCAAGATGGTACGAACGACACGAATCAAAAATACCGTCCAGACGATATAGGCGATGGTTTGCAGGCTGGAGAAGATAATGGAATCGAACGGTGCCTCAATCTCCACCAGGTTAATTGCGAGCGCAGCACCAATGAGTATCACGCTGAAATAGATCGGGCTGTGCAGGTGCTCGACTATCTGATCATCAAACCCAAACCTGGTACGCGCGGTGAGCTTTTTAAGCGTGACGCTAATAATATTGTCGAATATCCAGGCAAGCGCGAGAAAGACCAGGATAACGGCCACGGCTTTGAGCCAGGGGTGCTCGCCAAATATTTCGAGATAAGGCGCAAGCCAGATTTGTATTTCGTTCAGCATTCGATGATGTTCACCGCGAGCCCACCGCGCGCGGTCTCCTTGTACTTGGTTTTCATATCGGCACCGGTCTCGCGCATGGTCTTGATCACCTTGTCGAGCGAAACGAAGTGCTGGCCGTCACCGCGCATCGCGATGCGCGCGGCGTTGATCGCCTTGACCGAAGCCATTGCGTTGCGTTCGATGCAGGGCACCTGCACCAGTCCGCCGACCGGGTCGCAGGTCAATCCGAGATTGTGTTCCATACCGATTTCGGCGGCATTTTCGGCCTGTTCGGGCGTGCCGCCGAGGACTTCGGTGAGTGCGCCGGCCGCCATCGAGCAGGCGCTACCGACTTCACCCTGGCAGCCGACCTCGGCGCCCGAGATCGATGCGTTTTCCTTGTAAAGAATACCGATAGCGCCGGCGGTCAGCAAGAAGCGGACGATGCCGTCGTCTTCGGCGGCGGGGTAAAAGTGCTGGTAGTAATGCATTACCGCAGGGATGATGCCGGCCGCGCCGTTGGTGGGCGCGGTGACCACGCGCCCGCCGGCCGCGTTTTCTTCGTTGACCGCGAGCGCCCACAGGTTGACCCAGTCGAGCGTGGTTAGCGGGTCCTTGTAGGTGATATGCGGCTGGCTGCTCAACTTACGGTACAGGTCCGCTGCGCGGCGGTTGATTTTCATGCCGCCGGGTAATATGCCTTCGTGCCGGCAGCCGTTCCTAACGCAGCTTTGCATGACCTTCCAGATCCCGAGCAAGCCCGTGCGGATATCGTCTTCGCTGCGCCAGGCTTTTTCGTTGGCCAGCATGACGTCGCTGATGCGCAGCTTATGCCTGGCGCAATGAATCAGCAGGTCGACCGCGGTCGTGAAGGGATAGGTCAGCGGCGTATCGTCGGCGACGATGCGATCGGCGCCGGCCGCGTTTTCATCGACGATAAAGCCACCGCCGACCGAGTAAAAGGTGGCGCTGCGGATTTCGTTTTTCTGCTTGTCGTAAGCGCGGAAAGTCATGCCGTTGGAGTGAAACTTCAGGGTTTGCCTGCGATGCATGATCAGCTGTCTGGATTCGTCGAAGGCTACCGGATGTTCGGCCAGCAGGTTTAATTGCCGGCTCCTGCGGATCGTATCGAGCCGCGTATCGACGCTTTCGGTATCGATGGATTCCGGCAATTCACCTTCCAATCCGAGCATCACCGCCTTGTCGCTGCCGTGTCCCTTGCCGGTGGCGCCGAGGGAACCGTAAAGATCGGCCTTGACGCTGTCCACCTGTTGCAGCATGCCGTCCTGTTTAAGCGTTTGCACGAACTGCTGCGCCGCCCGCATCGGACCCACGGTATGCGAGCTCGATGGTCCGATACCGATCGAAAACAAATCAAAAACGCTAATCGCCATCGGGCAATCCTATCTCAGCGGAGAACGAGAGTATAAGTCCAGAACGGGCGAATGTATGCGCCAATATTTGCCTGGTTAATCTTCCTCGTCGACATAGGATGAGAGTGGCGGGCAGGAGCAAATCACGTGGGTATCGCCAAACACGTTATCAACCCGGCCCACCGGTGACCAGTACTTGTTGGCACGCAATGACGCCAGCGGGTAGGCTGCCTGTTCGCGGCTATAGGCGTGGCTCCATTCGTCGGCGCAGACCATGTCGACCGTATGCGGCGCATTTGTCAGCGGATTGTCTTTCGGGTCCATGCGCCCCTCCTCGATTTCGCGAATCTCGCCGCGGATCGAAATCATCGCTTCGCAAAAGCGGTCGAGCTCTTCCTTGGATTCGGATTCGGTCGGTTCGATCATCAGCGTGCCGGCCACCGGGAAGGACATGGTCGGCGCGTGAAAACCATAGTCGATCAGGCGCTTGGCGATATCGTCGACGTTGGCAAAATCCTTGACCACGCGGGTGTCGATAATGCATTCGTGCGCCACCAGCCCGTTGGAGCCGGTATAGAGAATCGGGAAATGCTCCTTTAGCCGTTGCGCGATATAGTTGGCGTTGAGAATCGCGGTCGCGGTGGCTTTAGGCAGTCCATCGCGCCCCAGCAACGATATATAAGCCCAGCTGATCGGCAGGATGCCGGCGCTGCCAAAGGGTGCCGCGGCAACCTTGTTGATGCCGCCGTTATGATTCTGGCTGGTCGATGGCAGAAACGGCTTGAGATGTTGCTTGACGCCGATTGGACCCACCCCGGGTCCGCCGCCGCCATGCGGAATCGCGAAGGTCTTGTGCAAATTCAGATGCGAGACATCGCCACCGAACTTGCCTGGTGCGCAGACGCCGACCATCGCATTCATGTTGGCGCCGTCGATGTAAACCTGGCCGCCGTGGTCATGCACGATTCCGCAGACTTCGCGCACGTCGTCCTCGAACACGCCGTGGGTCGAGGGATAGGTGATCATGATCGCGGCAAGGTTTGCGCTGTGCTTTTCGCACTTGGCCCTGAGGTCGTCGAGGTCGATATTGCCATTCTTGGCCGAGCCGACCACGACCACTTTCATGCCCGCCATTTGTGCCGAGGCCGGGTTGGTGCCGTGCGCCGATGACGGCACCACGCAGATATCGCGATGACCCTCGCCGCGGCTTTCATGGTAAGACTTGATCGCCAGCAGCCCGGCGTATTCACCCTGCGCGCCGGAGTTTGGCTGCAGCGAGATGGCGTCGTATCCGGTGCAGGCGCACAGCATTTGCTCGAGCTCGACGATCAATTGCTGGTAGCCCTGCGCCTGGTCGAGCGGCACAAAGGGATGGATGCGGCCGAAGCCGGGCCAGGTTACCGGGATCAGCTGCGTCGCCGAATTCAGTTTCATGGTGCAGGAACCGAGTGGAATCATGCTGCGATCGAGCGCCAGGTCCTTGTCCGCCAGTTTACGCATGTAACGCATCAGGTCGGTTTCGGAATGGTGGCTGTTGAACACCGGATGGGTCAGGTAGTCGCTGCTGCGGATCAGGTCCTGCGGCAGCGCGGTTTTGATTTTGCTATCCAGTTCGTCGATCGAGACCTCACGCCCGCGGTCATGCGTGAAGACATCGTACAGGCGGCTGACGTCGCCGCGGGTAGAGACTTCGTCCAGAGAAATGCCGACCGTATGCGCATCCACCTGGCGCAGGTTCATTTGCTTGGAGCGCGCCGCGGCCATGATGAACTCGGTTGCATTACCGGTATTGACGGTAATGGTGTCGAAATAGTGTTTGGTGTTGACCTCTACGCCGAGCTCGCGCAAACCCTCGGCCAGCAAGCCCGTTAACCGATGTACGCGCTGGGCGATGCGTCGAATTTCCGCGGGGCCGTGATAGACGGCATACATGCTTGCCATGATCGCGAGCAAGGCCTGCGCGGTGCAGATATTGCTGGTGGCTTTTTCACGGCGAATGTGCTGTTCGCGGGTTTGCAGGGTCAGGCGTAAAGCGGGTTCGCCACGCGTATCCCTGGAGACACCGATCAGGCGCCCCGGCAGCGAACGCTTGAAAGCGTCGCGGGTTGCCATGAATCCCGCGTGCGGGCCGCCATAACCGAGCGGCACGCCGAAGCGCTGGGAACTGCCGACCACGATATCGGCGTCAAACTCGCCCGGCGGGGTCAACAGCGTCAGGCTGAGCAGGTCCGCCGCGACCGCGACCAGGCCCTTTTTCTGGTGAATGTTCGCCACCAGCTCACGGTAATCGTGCACTTCACCGGTTGAGCAGGGGTATTGCAGTAAAACGCCGAACAGCTCGGGATTATCGGCCGCGGCGAAAGGATCGCCGATGACGCATTTGATATGCAAATGCCTGGCGCGGTTGGTGACGACTTCGATGGTCTGCGGGTGGCAGGTATTGGCGATATAAAATACGTCGCTCTTGCTCTTCGACAGGCGGTGGCACATGGTCATGGCTTCGGCCGCGGCGGTGGCCTCGTCGAGCACCGATGCGTTGGCCAGTTCCATGCCGGTTAAATCGCTGACCATGGTCTGAAAATTGAGCAGCGCCTCGAGCCGACCCTGCGAAATCTCTGCCTGGTAAGGCGTGTATGAGGTATACCAGGCGGGGTTACGCAGCAGGTTGCGCTCGATTACGGTCGGTGTCTGCGTGTTGTAATAGCCCATGCCGATGAACGACTTGTAAAGCTGGTTGCGGATCGAAATTTCGTACAGGCGCAACAGCACCTGGCGTTCACTGAGGCTGCTTTTCACGGCCAGCGGTTTGCGCCGCCGAATCGATTCCGGAACCACCTTGTCCAGCAGTTCATCGACACTGTCCATGCCGAGCTCGGCGAGCATCGCTTTTTCTTCGGCCGGATCGGGGCCGATGTGACGGCGGATAAAGCCGTGGAAGATATCGAGATCCTTCAGCTGGAGGTCGAGATTTGGCATGGCGCGGTCCTCAGTTCAAACTTTAATAGATTCGTTCTTAATATTACGGAAATCTTCGAATTCTGGGTTTCATTTTTTGTGGCGCACAGTTTAGCACTATCACCGCGGCGCGAGTTAGTCTTTGCCGAGGCTTAACACCAGCTGGTCGCCAATCCATTGTTTGAGAAATCCCGCCGCCACCAGCGCCACCTGCTCGGCGTCGATCCACTCGAGCAGGCCCTCGCATATTGCGGCGAAATTCGCGCCCTCCGCGGCCTGTTCGATTGCCCAGGCTTCGTGCACCTCGAGTGAGCGCCAGTAGGTTTTCAGCTCCCGGCGCCATATCAGCCAGCGTTGCGGAAAGTCACTGCGCCGTGCTTGCGGCACTTCGGTGCCGGTGTCGATCGCGTTTTCGATGAGTGCGACGTTCCAGTGCAGGTCCAGCCACAACATCGCCGGCTTGAAGCGGAATGTCAGCTCGGGCCAGGCCTCGGGTGGGACCTGCGCCATGTCCTCGAGCTGGAACAGCGATTCGCTGTCGGCGGCATCGAACACCAGGGATTGCGCCCATTCGTAGCTGGCCAGCTCCTGCAGGAATTCCTGCTCTTCGCCCGCATAAATATCGCGCAGGTACGCGGGCAGGTGCTGGCCGAACCAGCGCACCGACGGATGAGTCGAAGGATAGTGCCGCAGGTAATCCAGCGCCAGGTTCTCGAAGGCGCCGCGGCCGAGGTAATGCGCCAGCGCCGAGTAATCTACCGCCAGGCAATCGATCAGACGGATGCGGTAGGCATTGTAATAGGTGCCGAGACGATGCTCGGCAAGCGCGTTTTCGGTGCTGATGATGTCGGCTTCGATGTCCTCGGATTTACCGATCAGGTAATCCTGGAAGCGCAGCTGCAGATCGCGCAAATGCGTCATTTTCCGGCCTGGTAATAGGGTGCCGCGATGGCGCGCGCATGGTCGAGTTCTTCGAGCACGGCCTCGAGCGCGGGGATATTACCGTCACGTTCGATCATCGTCGATACCGGGCCGAAACGCCTCGCGGTTTCCTCGTACAGCGCCCACACCGGGTCGATAATGTCCTGGTCGTGGGTGTCGATAATCAGGTTGCCGTCATTGGTATGGCCCGCCAGGTGATGTTGCCAGACGCGCTCGCCGGGAATGCCCGCGAGATAATCCACCGGGTCGAAATGGTGGTTGAAGCTACTGACATAGATGTTATTGACATCGAGCAGCAGGTAACAATCCGCCTTTTCCGCGATCGCCGAGAGGAATTCCCATTCAGGCATGGCGTCGTCGCAGTAGGTGATGTAACTGGACAGGTTCTCGATCAACATCTGGCGGCCGATGAAATCCTGTACCCGGGAGATGCGGTCGGCGAGATGATTAACGGCTTCCTGCGTGTAGGGCAGGGGCAGCAAGTCGTGCATATTCCTGTGATCGACCCCGGTCCAGCAAAGGTGATCGGAAAACCAGCGCGGCTCGACACGTTCGATCAGGGCCTTGAGCTGCCTGAGGTAATCGAAATCCAGTTCGTCGGTGCTGCCCAGCGACATGGATACGCCGTGCATGACCATCGGGTAATCCTGGCGGATCGCATCCAGGAAATACAGCGGTTTGCCGCCGTCGATCATGTAGTTTTCACTCAGGATTTCAAACCAGTCGACGTTTTTCGGTTTGCGTTCGAGGACGTCCTGGTAATGTTCCGCGCGCAGGCCGAGGCCAAATCCGAGGAAGGGTTTAGTTCTGCTTTCAGTCATTGATGCGGTAGCTATTCTGAATCGAAATCATTGTAGCCAGCGGGCAAAAAAAATGCACCGGCAAGACCGGTGCATTTCTATGAGCCGAGAAAGTCAGCTCAGGCTTCGAATTTACCACCTGAGTCTTCACACTCAGACTTGGTGCGTTTGACCCAACCCTGGCCGGCGCAGGAATTTTGACCCGCACAGCTGGTGGTTGCGGTGGCGCAGGCGCTGGTACCCTTGCATGAATTGACGTTAAAGCATTTACCCGCTTTTTCGGCCGCAGTAGCGCTCATCGGCGCAACAGCGAACATGGCAGCTGCAGCAGCAGCCAGGGCGACCCCGGTGGTTTTCTTAGCTGAAATCATTGAATGTTTCCTCAAGTTAATAAACGTTTGGTTGTACTGGTAATTTCCCCATTACGCGAGCTTAGAGGAAGTGATTTTGCAGAAAGTTCATAAAAAAATACAAAAATGAGAAAAAATCTGTATTTGTACAGGGTTCGGGAACTTTTACCGATATTGCCGAATGATGAGTTGATCACCGCGCTGTATCAGTTCGAAGTGCTTTAAAACATTCATTCCGAGCAGGATTTCGTCGACGCCCATGCCCGAGATAATGCTGGCGTTGACGTCGTAAAGCTCGATCCCACCGATCGCGAGCTGATCGAGGCGAGTCAGGTAAGCGGTGGTTATCCCGTTCGCGGTCGATACCGAGGTCGCCGGGCCGGCCCTGAGCCCCAGCGTTCGCTGTAATTCGCCCGGAATCGCGGTGGTGGTGGCCCCGGTATCGACCAGGAAAGTAACCTTTTTATGGTTGATTTCGCCATCGAAAATATAGTGTCCATTGCGGCTGCGGGTCAGCACGACTTCCTGAAACTCACTATTCTGCAAGGTCGCAATCGACTGGTTCGGATTGTTCTGGCGATCGAGGATCTTGGAAAACCCAAGCGCCATGAGTAAAAAACCGAGCACCCAGGCGCCGACAGTGAACATCATGCCGAGTTTTTTAGTAGAATGCGTCATAACACTATAAGTTAGCGATTATTCCGGTAAATTCAATTAAAGGGCAGGTAAATGTCGGGTAATAGTTTCGGCAAATCTTTCGTGGTGACTTCGTTTGGCGAAAGCCATGGCAGCGCAATCGGCTGCATCGTTGACGGTTGTCCGCCGGGGCTCGAACTCAGCGCGGACGATCTGCACGCCGCAAGCCCGGGACTTCGCGGCATACCACCCAGCGACGCGAGGATGACGCGGTCCAGATTCTGTCGGGTACTTTCGAGGGACGCACCACCGGCACGCCGATCTGCCTGCTGGTGCACAACAAGGATCAACGTTCGAAAGACTACGGCGACATCATGAACCTGTTTCGCCCTGGTCATGCCGATTACAGCTACCACCACAAGTATGGTTTTCGCGACTATCGCGGCGGCGGGCGTTCGTCGGCGCGCGAAACGGCGATGCGCGTCGCTGCCGGCGGCATCGCAAAAAAGTATCTGTTCGAGAAATGCGGCATCCAGGTGCGTGGCTACCTGTCACAGCTGGGGCCATTGAGACCGGTTAACTTCGACTGGGAACAGGTCAACCAGAATGCTTTCTTTTGCCCGGATGCGGAGATGGTGCCCGAGATGGAAAAGTACATGGATGCCTTGCGCAAGGAAGGAGAGTCCATCGGCGCCCGGATTTCGGTGGTCGCCAGCGGGGTTCCGCCGGGGCTCGGCGAGCCGATTTTCGATCGCATCGATGCCGATATCGCGCATGCGATGATGAGCATCAATGCGGTCAAGGGCGTCGAGATCGGCGCCGGTTTCGGCAGCATCGAGCTCAAGGGCACGCAAAATCGAGACGAGATTACACCGGCTGGATTCCTGTCTAACCATGCCGGCGGCACGCTCGGTGGTATAACCTCGGGGCAGGATATCCTGGTCAGTATCGCGTTAAAACCAACCTCCAGTATCCACCTGCCGGGCAAGACCGTCGATATCGACGGCAACGTGGCTGAAATCCGTACCAAGGGGCGCCACGATCCCTGCGTCGGCATTCGCGCCACGCCGATCGCCGAAGCCATGCTCGCCATCGTGTTGATGGATCACTTCCTGCGCCACCGCGCGCAAAACGCCGACGTCGACTGCCAGACCCCAATCATCCCCGCTAGCCCCGCTTAGCAGCAGCTGCTCACTGTCATCCCGGAATGTGCGCAGTACATACCGACGCGTCGGGCCGCCGGGAACTCCTAAATAGTGCCGTAGAAGCTATTCCTCGGCTTCATGTCCCAACCTGCAATAATATCCAGAACGGCAACCGAGGAAGCCCCCGGCCTTTATGTCGCAAGAGACTCCCTCGGTTGCCTTACTATCAGCTAACCAGTCTCGAGTCCTGCCGAGTATCGATGTGGTCTTTAACGCATAAACAGTTGGCAAATTTAAGGCATGACCTGCCCGCAATAAGGAAGGATTAACTTAAAGAAGACGTTGAGATGCGCTCTGCGGGCTGCCGCTAACGGCACACACCGGTCGTTTCTTTGGATTCGATTAAATGCAGAAAACGGCTAACAGTAGACACCCGGATTTTATTTTTTAACTTCTGCGGGCACGGCCAATAGCCCGTTATCGGGCAGAAGGAATGTCCCTGCTTCGGCTATCCATTCCAAGACCAGTGTATCCATCGGGGAAATTGTGGTCGGCGCAAAGCCAAAGGCTTGCAGATCTAACGCAAGCTCATCAAAACTGTCGTTAAATACCACCATTTGCACGGTTTGACCTTTAGCAACGGATTCCTGTGTGATGCTCCATCCCAGATCGGTATAGACTAATTCCACCAGTGGTATTTGCCCCAGTGACTCAACGTAACGGGAGAGGTTGGCTATGTTGTCCAGGCTGAGCGCATTGCCCAACAATTGCATGGTCGGTTGCTCCGCTAGCGCTTTATCGAAAGCTTCCCGAGTTGCGCCTCGAATGGCCCCACCTGCCTGGCCGTTGCCATTTGCTACCGGTCCGTGGCAGACGCCACAGCCATACCCGCCGGCCGTGAGGTACAGGTCTCGCCCGGAGCCGGGCGCTTGAGCCATTGCCAAAGTGCCAATAGTGGCACCAAGACAGATGAGTAGCTTGATGGCTGCGATCATTTCAATATTGATTGACCAGCGAAAGTTTACCGTTGTCATCAAAACCGATCACTTTAAATCCGGAATATGCTTTGCCCGGAGGTGCCATGCCAGGTGACATCTGCGGCATACCAGGTACTGCCAGACCCTTCGCGCCCGCCGGCGGTTTTGCTAAAAATCTGACAATATCCTGCTCCGTGATATGACCTTCAAACAGGTAACCATCGATCACGGCGGTGTGGAAAGAGCATAATCGCTTCGGAACGCCCAGGTCAGCTTTAGTAGCTTGTAGATTAAAGGGGTGCTCCACCTTAACGTCGTGGCCTTTGGACTCCATGATCTTGACCCATTCGGTACAGCAGCCGCAGGTAGGTGACTTGTAGACCGTTATTGATTCTGCGGCAACGGTGCCAACAAAGAATGACAATGCAAGTATCAGTGATCTCATTAGTAAACCCTCTTTTAAAGTGCGGGATGCGTAATTGAGCGCATCGTGAAAAATGTTGATGGAATCGGTAATCAAAGAATAGGAAGAATATGCATTTTTTCCTGCTGGTCGAGCAATTTCTGAATGTCGACCGACCCATGGCTGGCACGGTAAAGTTCTGCAATTTGTCTCATCCGACTGAAGTTCATCCCTATTCATCAAAGAAATATTTTTTCGTGAGTATAAATATGATTATTACAACACCGCCGATGTAGGGAGATAGTGATCAGTATCAAATTTGTTTTCATAAAGTTAAGCTGAAAAGTCGCTGGAAGATTTTGAAACCAGGAACCTGTGATTTGGGATTACATAGATTAACGCTTCATTGGCACAGCTCAACAGACCTGGAGTCCTTGTTTGTCGCATCACGGACCTTAAGACAATCATATTTATATGCCCGTTGGCAAATAAGTGATTAAAGGCAACATGAGGCACCTGGCAGTGCCGAGCTCT
>CAMYML010000072.1 GCA_947259305.1 uncultured Gammaproteobacteria bacterium
ATTAGTGCGCGAGGATCTGGCTCAGGAACAGCTTGGTGCGTTCGTGCTGCGGATTATCGAAGAACTCGTGTGGGTCGTTTTCTTCGATGATCTGGCCTTCATCCATGAATATGACTCGATTCGCAACCGTCTTGGCAAATCCCATTTCGTGGGTTACACACAACATCGTCATACCTTCCTTCGCAAGTTCGACCATGACGTCGAGCACCTCTTTTATCATTTCCGGATCGAGCGCCGAGGTCGGCTCATCAAACAGCATGATTTTTGGGTTCATGCATAGCGAGCGCGCGATCGCGACCCGTTGCTGCTGGCCGCCCGATAGTTGGCCGGGAAATTTGTCAGCCTGCTCGGGTATTTTTACACGGGTCAAATATTTCATCGCCGTCTCTTCGGCTTCCTTGCGCGGAACCTGTTTTACCCAGATCGGCGCCAGCGCACAATTCTCCAGCACCGTAAGGTGCGGGAACAAATTGAAATGCTGGAAACACATACCGACTTCGCGACGAATCGCGTCGATATTTTTCAGGTCGTTGGTCAACTCGACATTTTCGACAATGATGTCGCCCTGCTGGTGTTCCTCGAGCCGGTTGATGCAACGAATCAGGGTCGATTTTCCAGAACCCGAGGGTCCGCAGATGACGATTCTTTCACCCCGGTTAACTTCCAGGTTGACATTCTTGAGCACGTGAAAAGAACCATACCACTTGTGCATGTCACGTATCTTGATGACTACCTCGTCCGATATTTCCAGCTGTGCGGCTTCTGGTTGACTACTCATAATTTTATACCCTGGTTAACTTTTAATGTCCGGTATGGAGTTTCTTTTCTAGATAAAGTGAGTATCGCGCCATCGAGAAGCAGGATACAAAGAAAAAGATCGCGACGAACACGTAAATTTCCGTCGAAAGTCCCTGCCACTTGGTATCGGCAAGCGAAGCACGTCCCATGCCGAGCGGGTCGAACAGGCCGATGATGATGACTAGCGTGGTATCTTTATACAGGCCGATGAAGGTATTCACGATCCCGGGAATCGAAATCTTCAACGCCTGCGGCAAGATAATCAAACGCATCGATTGCCAGTACTTCAATCCCATCGAGTCGGCGGCTTCGATCTGCCCTTTGGGTATCGCCTGTAAGCCGCCTCTGATGACCTCGGCAATATAGGCTGATGAGAACAGCGTTACCATGATCAGTACGCGCAGCAGCAGATCGAAGGTTGTTCCCGGTGGCAGGAAGTAGTTCAACATGGTCGAGGCGACAAACAGCAAGGTAATCAGCGGCACACCGCGGATAAATTCGATGAACGCGACGCAGACCATGCGTAACGCGGGCATGTGCGACTGTCGTCCGAGCGCGAGCGCAATACCAATGGGCAAGGAACCGACGATACCGGTCACACCGATGGTCAGCGTGAGCATGAAACCACCGAACTTGTCGGTTGACACCGGGGTAAGACCCATGCCACCAATCAGCAGCCAGCCGATGACGAAGGGTGCAATTAACGAAAACCATAATGCATGCTTGCGATAAGGCACATTGTCGAACAGTACCGGAACCAGCGCGGCCAGCATCATGATGAAGGAGATATTGACCCGCCAGCGTTCTTCAACCGGATAAAACCCGTAAACAAATATTTCGAAGCGTTTGCCGATAAAAGCCCAGCAGGCCCCCAGTTCTTCCCCGGCCGCCCTGGCGATGGCGCGACAATCGTCGCGTGAATCCGCGACGAAGACAGCGTCCAGGAAAAGCCAGTTCAGCATCGGCGGAATGATGATATAGAGAAAATACATCGTCAGCACGGTGATGACGATGTTGGTCGTCGAAGAAAACAGGTTGTGACGCACCCAGCCGATAATGCCGACTTCGGTGGAAGGTGGCGCCATGTCCGGATGTTCGCCCGGTGCGTAGGATTGTTCAGTACTCATCTTAGCGCTCCACCAGTTTCTTGCGTTTGTTATACCAGTTCATAAACGCCGAGATCATCAATGAAAAGGCCAGGTAAATGGCCAGTACGATGGTCATGCACTCCATTTCGCGTCCCGTCTGGTTGAGTGATATTCCGCCGATGGTCGCCACTATATCCATGTAGCCGATCGCAATCGCGAGCGACGAATTCTTGGTGATATTGAGATACTGGCTGGAAAGCGGCGGAATAATGACGCGCAAGGCCTGCGGAATGATGACCAGTTGCATGGTGCGGCTGGGCTTGATGCCGAGCGCGAACGCGGCCTCGGTCTGACCATGACTGATGGCCTGGATTCCGGCACGTACGATTTCCGCGATGAAGGCCGCGGTATAGAGCGATAACGCTATCCACAGGGCGACAAATTCTGGTCGGAGTACCAGCCCACCCTTGAAGTTGAAACCTTTGAGTTCGGGATATTCCAGGTTTACCGGCACACCGGCGAGAAAAAATACGACGACCGGGAAGAGTATGATGGCGCCAAGGCTTATCAGGAGAACGGGGTAAATTTTGCCCGTCTCGTCCTGGATTTTCCTGGCATAGCCTTTGAACCAGATGGTGAAGGCGATGCCGATTATGAAGGCGATCAATACCGCCCACATCGCCGGCTCAAATAAAGGTTTAGGTAAGTAAAAGCCGCGGTTGGTTAAAAACAATGAGCCGTCGAGGGCCATCAGTGCATTTTTTGGAATCGGCAAGGTGTTCACGACGATGCCGTGAACCAGTAAAATATGGAGTAACACCGGTACGTTGCGGACGTACTCGATGTAGACATAAACGACCCGGTTGATCAGCCAGTTACTCGACAGGCGTAACACTCCGAGCAGAAATCCGACAATGGTCGAAAGAATAATTCCGGCGACCGCAACCAGCAGGGTATTGATGATGCCGACGATGGCAGCTCGCCAGTGCGGGCTGCGGGAATCGTATTCGATCAGGGTTTGATTGATGTCGTAGTTCGACGCATCCCACAGGAAGTTAAAGCTATAGCCCTTACCGATGGTTTCGAGGTTGGTGACCGCGTTGTTCACAATGAAAAAGAAAAACGCCAGGATCAAGGCCATGGTAATGACCTGTATAGTGACTGAACGAAGTTCCTTGTCGAAAAATAGACGATAAAAAAGCGAAGGATTGCTACTGCTGGACGTTTCTGCCGCCATTTTGAATTAGCCCCCTAAAATTCAGTCATGCCAAGCGCAATGATCTAACTAAAGCGGCGGTCACGAGACCGCCGCTTCATTACTGCAGTTTAACGCAGCGGTGGTGAATACAGAATGCCACCTTCGGTCCATTGCGCGTTCAAGCCGCGCGCCAGGCCCAATGGGGTATTGACACCGATGTTGCGCTCGAAAATTTCGCCGTAGTTACCTACCGCGGAAAGTGCGCGTACCGCCCATTGCTTGTCGAGTCCGATCATGGAGCCAAAATCACCCTCGGTTCCGACCATACGATTGATCGAAGGATTGTCGCCTGCCTTGGCAGCATGCCCCTTGACATTTCCCTGGGTAACACCGAATTCCTCGGCCTCGATCAGCATGTTGAGCACCCAACGAGCCACGTCGGCCCATTCATCGTCGCCCTGTCGAACGGCTGGCCCCAATGGCTCCTTGGAAATAATTTCCGGCAGGATAATGTGCGCGTTGGGATTATCGAATGAACTACGAGTCGACGCCAGACCAGAGGCGTCAGTCGTGTAAACGTCACAGCGACCGGCGAGGTAGTTGACCTGCCCTTCTTCGTTGGTCTCGATGGTTACCGGCTCATAACTCATGTTATTGGCACGGAAGTAATCTGCGAGATTCAGCTCGGTAGTAGTACCCGTCTGGATGCAGATCGAAGCGCCATCAAGCTGCTTGGCTGAAGTTACGCCCAGCGCCTTCGGCACCATAAAGCCCTGACCATCATAGTAGTTAACACCCAGGAAAGTCAGTTTCAGATCGGCGTCACGACTCATGGTAATGGTTGTGTTGCGATACAACAGGTCGCCTTCGCCCGAGTTCAACACGGTAAAACGGGTTTTACCGGTAGTCGGCACGAACTTCACCTTGTTGGGATCGCCCAGTACTGCAGCAGCGGTTGCACGACAAAAATCGACGTCGAAGCCTTCCCAGCGACCTGCGTCGTTAGGTGCACCAAAACCGGCCACACCGGTGGTTACCACACAGTTCAACTCGCCGCGGGCTTTTACGTCTTGAAGCGTACCTGCGGTCGCCACACCTGAAGTTGATGCAAGTGCAACGGCTGCCGATACTGCCAGCGTTTTAAAAAGTTTCATTGGTCACTCTCTCCAATTGTTATTGCTTTAATGAAGCGTTGACCCGGTTTTAATGGACTTTGCATCCTTTATTCTAACCGTGCCAACAAGTTAAGGAGTTATATTAGTTATCCTCCGTGCGGGAAAAGTAACATAACAAAAGGCTCCAGCCAAGGCATTGATAATTTGCCCTAAAGTGGTTTGATACGTAATTTCTATTGCCAGCGGGGTCCGGCTGCGCTTATAAACTTGCCCCATGATCCGAAGTTTGCACGACAACGATGCCGCTGCGGTGCTCGAAATCTATCGCCAGGGACTCGATAGCGGCGAGGCATCGTTCGAAACCGAGCCGCCCGACTGGGCAAGCTGGCAGAACAAATACCATCATTTCTGCCGCCTGGTCTGGGAACAGGACGACGAGGTCCGGGCCTGGGCCGCGCTGGCGCCGGTATCGGCTCGCGACTGTTACCGCGGGGTTGCCGAGGTCAGTATCTACGTCGCTACGGCCTGGCTCGGCCGGGGTATCGGCAGCAAACTAATGGCCGCCCTCGTCGAGCAATCGGAAAACCAGGGAATCTGGAGCCTGTACTCGTCGATTTTCCCCGAGAACCTGGCAACCCTGCAACTTCACCTGCGGCACGGCTTCCGCAAAGTCGGCATCCGCGAGCGCATCGCGCAACGCGACGGCCGCTGGCGCGACACGCTGATCCTCGAACGACGTTCGGAAATAGTCGGGAACTAGGCTGCATATCGTGTCATTCCCGCGCAAGCGGCGGTCCGACGTATCGGAAACTTGTAACAGCTGCTATCCGGTAGTATCAAGATACCCGCTTGCGCGGGTATGACGCCCTTCTATTGAGGGGACAATCTATTGAGGGGACACAATCTATTGAGGGGACACAATCTATTAGTATTGTGTCCCCGTAAATCCCGTAAATCGTAAATCCGGTCAGTTGACCTGGATATCGGGGAGTCGATGATCCTGCGCGGTGCTGCCGACCTCGTCCAGCTGCACCAGATCGCCGAGATAGTAACCCTGAGCATAGTCGATTCCTATCGATTTCAGCTTTTCGATCGCGGCTTCTCCATCGACACTTTCGGCGATGGTCTTGATATCGAGCAAATGCGCCATCGAATTAATCGACTCTACCATCGTGCAATCGATTGCGTCACTGCACAGGTTACGAATCAGGTTGCCGTCGATTTTGACGAAATCCATCCGTAAATCTTTCAACGCCGCGAAACTGGCCAGGCCACTGCCAAAATCGTCGAGCGCGAAACTGCAGCCGACGGTCTGCAGTCGATGGATCAGCCGGCTGGCGCTGGCGAGATTATGACTGAACGCGGTCTCGGCTATTTCGAAACAGATTTGATGCGGCTTGACGACGGTCTTTTCGAACATCTGCAAGATAAACTCGGCCAGCGACTCGTCGGCGATCGAAGCCGCCGACAGATTCAGGCTCAGCACCAGATCCGGATTTTGCATGAAGATATGTGGATAGGCGCCGAATACGCGGCCGATCACCCAGCGATCGATTTGCGGCATCAGTCCGAAGCGTGATGCGGCGGGCAAAAACGCGCCCGGGGTGATCACCTTGTTGTTTTCGTCGAGCATCCGCAACAGCACTTCGGCGCGGGTGTGCAACCGGGTTTGCTCCGGGTCGAGCGAGATGATCGGCTGATATAGCAATAAAAAGCTTTCGTTAGCGAGCGCATCGCTGATGTCACTGCGCTGCAGCTTCTGGCTCAGCCGATTCGCCAGTTCGGAATCCGCTTCGGTATGCGCATGAGCACGACCACGCCCGAGATCCTTGGCGACGTAACAAGCCTGGTCGGCGTCATGCATCAGCTGTTTGCACGTGGTCGTTTCGGCGGTGATCGGCACGATGCCGATACTGACGCCAACCTGGTAAGTCTTCTGATCCCAGACAAAGCGGTACTCGCGGATGACATTGATCAGCATGTCGGCAACCGTGTGCGCCTTACTCACCGGACAGTTTTCCAGTAGCACCGCAAACTCGTCGCCGCCGAGCCGACCGAGCGTATCACGACCCCGCAGTTGGCCCGCGAGCAGCAACGAAATCTGCTTCAGCAATTCATCCCCGGCCACGTGCCCGGCGGTATCGTTGACGATCTTGAACTGGTCGAGGTCGAGGTACAGCATCGCGTGCGTGTTTTCGAAATCCTTGGCCGACTGCAGCGACTTTTCAAGACGTTCCTCGAACTCGCTGCGGTTGACCAGGCCGGTGAGCGGGTCGTGAGTCGCCTGGTGCACCATCATCTTTTGCATGCGCCTCGAGTCGGTGACATCCTTGAATACCAGCACCACGCCGATACTGTTGCCCTGGGCGTCGATCATCGGCGCCGCCGTGCCCTGGATCGAAAAGCGCTCGCCACTGCGAGAAATCAGCACATTGTCGGTTTTCGGTGCGATCACGCGCTGTTCCGACAGGCAGCGCATGGCCGGGTCCGGAATCACGATCCCGCTTTGTTCGTCCTCGAGATGCAGCACCGCCTCCATCGACAGGCCCATGGCCTGATGGAAACGCCAGCCGGTCAGGGCCTCGGCCATCGGGTTCATGTAATCGATACATCCCAGGTTATCCGTCGTGATGACACCGTCTCCGATGGAATGCAGGGTCACCTGCGCGCGCTCCTTTTCCATCAGGGTTTCGCCGAGCGCAAGTTTACGTTCGAGCTCGGCCGCCGCGCGCGCGGCAAACAGCTTGATAATATGCACATCGCTTTTTTCGGGATGCAGCGCGGCACGATTCATCCCGGCCAGCAAGCCGATTTGCTGGCCCGAAGAATCCTCCAGCTTGATTGCAAAAAAACCGGAAGTCTCGAAGCGCTCCCGCAGCAGGCTGGCCTCGGGGAACAGGCTGCTGGCGGAGTTTTCCATGTACCAGAAGCTACCGCTTTCGCCGCAGGGGCTGTGCTGCATCGATATCGAATGATTCATGATGTAACCGCCGTCACACCAGTAAGCCAGGGTCTGGCAAGCCTGCTTTTCATCGTCGCCACAGGCGGCCAGAAATACGGCGTCCAGCGACAGAAACTGGGACAGTTCCCTGACCAGTGCGTAAAAATAGGTTTCGCCGGTGGTGCCGACGGTAGATTCGATCAGGCTGTGCAGCCTGTCCTTGCGGTTATTCTGTTGTTTGCGGGCCTGTTTCGCCGCGAATCCCCTGAGCCAGTACCAGGCTATACCCACGCCGAGTAGCGCGGATAAAGTAGCTAGCAAAATTGCTTCGACCATGTGTGAATCGGGTTACGTCCGTATAAGCAAAAGTATAGGCAAGATTTCGCAGAAATGGGTCGAACGCCACGATTTATTCACTTGCAACGACTAGCAGCTTTGCCTAACCTACGCCGACTCACCCATTCTGGAATTTCATCACCCTATGGCTAGTAAAAAAACCACTTCCGGCAAGCCCGGTATCCGCCAACATTCAGCGCTGGTGGTCGACGGCACCGACCGCGCCCCGAGCCGCTCGATGCTGCGTGCGGTCGGCTTCGATGACGCCGATTTCAAGAAGCCCCAGATCGGCATCGCCTCGACCTGGAGCATGGTCACACCCTGCAATATGCACATCGATCAGCTGGCTTTGAAGGCGGCCGAAGGCGCCGACATGGCCAACGGCAAGGCGGTGGTATTCAACACCATCACCATCTCGGACGGCATCTCGATGGGCACCGAGGGCATGAAGTACTCGCTCGTATCGCGCGAGGTCATCGCCGACTCGATCGAGGCGGTGGCCGGCTGCCAGGGCTTCGATGCACTGGTAACCATCGGCGGTTGCGATAAAAACATGCCTGGCTGCCTGATGGGCATGGCGCGCCTCAATCGCCCGTCGGTGTTCGTCTATGGCGGCACCATCATGCCGGGCTGCCACAAGAACACGCCGACCGACGTGGTCTCGGTATTCGAGGCGGTCGGGGCCGAGGCGCAGCACAAGATCAGCAAGCGCGAGCTCAAGCAGATCGAATGCACCGCGATCCCGGGACCGGGTTCCTGCGGCGGCATGTATACCGCCAATACCATGGCCTCGGCCATCGAGGCGATGGGCATGAGCCTGCCGAACAGTTCGGCGCAGGCGGCAATCTCGAATGACAAGGCGCAGGACTGCATCGAGGCCGGCCGTGCCGCGATGTACCTGCTGCGCAACAATATTCGCCCCAGCGACATCATGACCAAAAAGGCATTCGAGAATGCGATTACCGTGGTCATCGCGCTCGGCGGCTCGACCAACGCGGTGCTGCACCTGCTGGCGATGGCCTCGTCCATCGGGGTCAGACTCAAGCTCGACGATTTCACCCGCATCGGCAAACGCGTGCCGGTGCTGGCGGACCTGCGCCCCAGCGGCAGGGCGATGATGTCGGAACTGATCGAAATCGGCGGCATCCAGCCGCTGATGAAAATGCTGCTCGAGGCCGGCCTGCTGCACGGCGACTGCCTGACGGTGACCGGTAAAACCCTGCGGCAGAATCTGGCGAAGGTTCAACCTTACCCGAGTAGCCAGGATATCGTGCATGCGCTCAACGATCCGATCAAGAAAGACAGCCATCTCGTCATCCTGCGCGGCAATCTCGCCCCGGAAGGCTCGGTCGCGAAAATTTCGGGCAAGGAAGGGCTGCATTTTACCGGCAAGGCGCGAATTTTTTCTTCCGAGGAACAGGCGCTCAAAAAGATCCTCGACGGCAGCGTCAAGAAAGGTGACGTCATCGTGGTGCGCTACGAGGGTCCGAAAGGGGGTCCCGGCATGCGTGAAATGCTGTCGCCCACCTCGGCCATCATGGGCAAAGGCCTGGGCAAGGATGTCGCCTTCCTGACCGATGGCCGTTTTTCCGGCGGTTCGCACGGTTTCGTGGTCGGTCATGTTACGCCCGAAGCCGCGGTCGGCGGCCCGATCGCCCTGCTCAAGAATGGCGACGTCATCACCATCGACGCCGAGAAACGCGAGGTCAACGTAAAGCTCAGCGCCGCCGAATTGAAAAAGCGCGCCCAGGCCTGGAAACCGCCCCGGCCACGCTACAAGCGCGGCGTGCTGGCCAAGTACGCGCGCCTGGTCAGTTCGGCTTCCGAGGGTGCGGTTACCGACCTGCCGGATTAAGGGCAGGTTCTGAATCCGATGAGCGGAGAATTGCCCGCCACGCGCGAAATGATCGCGCAACTGATCGCAACTC
Organism: uncultured Gammaproteobacteria bacterium; assembly: GCA_947259305.1. Classification (GTDB taxonomy): domain Bacteria; phylum Pseudomonadota; class Gammaproteobacteria. Next base: position 9,405 of record CAMYML010000072.1, read on the forward strand.
CGTCGGTGAGCTGCGTGCACGCCGACATGGACATGAGCAACCGCGGCGTTATCGACCTGGTGGCCGACTGGGCCGAGAGCCTCGGCTTCGACATCGAAATCCAGGCCGTCGACGAGCGTAAATCCAACCTGATCGCGCGCGCCGGCAGCGGCAGCGACGGCCTGGTTTTGTCGGGCCATACCGATACCGTGCCCTGCGACCCAAACCTGTGGAGCAGCGATCCGTTCACGGCGCGCGAAGCCGACGACCGCATCTACGGACTCGGCAGCTGCGACATGAAGAGCTTTCTCGCGCTCGCGCTTCAGGCCAGCAGCAAAATCGATTTCGACAAGCTCAAACGCCCGTTGACGATCGTGGCAACGGCGGATGAAGAGACCACGATGCGCGGCGCCAGGTTGATCGCCGATAACGGTAACAAGCTCGGGCGCTACTGCGTCATCGGCGAACCGACGGGCCTCAAGCCGATTCGTCAGCACAAGGGCAACCTGACCATGTCGGTCGAATACCAGGGGCAATCCGGGCACGCCAGCGATCCCGGTCTCGGCAATAACGCGCTCGACGGCATGCATCAGTTCATGTCCGCGCTCTACGACTACCGTGACCGTATCCAGCAGCAGTACAACGACCCTGCGTTCACCATCCCGACGCCGACGATGAACCTGGGGCACATCCACGGCGGCGACAATTCCAACCGGATTTGCGGTTCCTGCCTGCTGCTGATCGATATCCGCTTTTTACCCGCGATGTCGTTCGCGACCCTGCAAGCGGACATCGAGCAAATCGCGGCCGCAGTGGCCGCGGCCCGCGGTCTCGGTGTCAGCATGCAGACCTTTGGCGACGGCATGCCGGCGATGGACACCGACGCGGCCAGCGAAATCGCGCAGTACCTGACCCGGATCACCGGCAAAAAGACCGGCAGCGTCGCCTTCGGCACCGAGGCGCCCTACTACAATTCGATGCAGACCGAAACCATCGTCATCGGTCCGGGTTCGATCAACCAGGCGCACCAGCCCGATGAATTTTTACCACTGGAACATATCGACCCGACGATAAAGATGCTCGACGATCTGATCGAGCGTTTTTGCATGTCGTGAGAATACTGGCCGATCAAAACATCCCCTGCGTGGCGGAAGCCTTCGCCGATCTCGGCGAAGTCCGGCTGATGCCGGGGCGCGATATCCGGCGCGAACACCTGCAGGACTGCCAGTGCCTGGTTATCAGGACCGTCACGCGCGTCGATAAAAAACTGCTTGAAAACACCCCGGTCGAATTCGTCGGCAGCACGACCATCGGCACCGATCACATCGACCTGGATTACCTCCAGGCCGCCGGTATCGGTTGCAGTAATGCGGCGGGATGCAATGCCGAGGCAGCTTCCGAGTACGTCATCAGCGGTTTGTTTGAATTATCGCAAAACAGGAATTTTAACCCTTTTGATTTGACCGCGGGCATCGTCGGCTACGGCAATGTCGGCTCGCGCCTGGTGCACAAGCTCGAGACCCTCGACATCGAGTGTATGGTCTGCGACCCACCGTTGCAGGAGAGCGGCGATACCCGCAAGCCTTTCGTCGATCTCGACACCATCCTGCGAGAATGCGATTTCATCAGCCTGCACGTGCCGCTGACGCGCGGCGGAAACCACCCCACATTTCACCTGCTCGATAATGAGCGCCTGCAAAAGCTGAGACAAGGTAGCCTGCTGGTTAATGCCGCGCGTGGTGAAGTGGTGGACAATATCGCCCTGCTCGCGCTGTTACAGTGGCGCAATGACCTGAGCCTGTTTCTCGATACCTGGGAAGGTGAACCGCTGGTAAACCGCGCGTTGCTGCAGCGGGTCGATCTCGCGACCCCGCATATCGCGGGTTACAGCGTCGAGGGGCGATTGCGCGGCACGCAGATGGTGCTGGACTCGGCCTGTGCGCATTTCGGCCTGACATCTGGCTGGCACATGTCGGAGCTGCTGCCGGCAACGAGGCAAATAGGTATTAAAGCAGCAGAGCCCGAGCTCCAATCCTGGCGCGAGTTGTTTCGGCAACACTGCAATATTCGGCGCGATCACGCTGCCTTCCTCGCCGGACTGCAGCATGACGATGAAGCTTTTGCCGCCCACTTCGACGGCCTGCGGCGGGTTTACTCCGACCGACTCGAATATGCGCGCTTTTGCATCGACACAGCTGACACCGCGCTGCCATCGTCCACCCTGCAAGAACTGGGATTTCGCGTACTCGACTGTTGAGGCGCCGTTGTTCCAGATCTACCCCAGGCATAGTCAGCCAAGGTTGTCATACCGCGGCGCCAGCCTGTCATACCGCGGCGCCAGCCTGTCATACCGCGGCTCATAGATTGTCATACCGCGGCTTGACCGCGGTATCCAGTGATTGTGGCAGACCTCTTCGTCTCTGGACCCCGCGGTCAAGCCGCGGGGTGACAATTAATACAATTAATGGATGCTTAACCGGACAGTAGTGGGTCGAGCCGCGGGATGACAAGAAACAGGCAGCATCGTGGTTGATTTTTTTGATTACCGCGTCGCACAGACCGCTTCGGATCAGGGACGCAGCTGCACCACGTTGGTCGAAAAATCCAGCTGCTTCTGGGGATTAAGAATCATCGCTTCAATGGCCGCGGGTGCCACCGGTTTGCTCAACAGATAGCCCTGTACTTCGTCAACCGAATACCCGCGCAGCTGTTCGAATTGCTCGCGGTCCTCGACGCCCTCGGCGACCACCCGCATGCCCATGGAATGCGCCATCGTAATTAGCGTCTGCACGATCTTCTGGTCGTTGTCGTCACTGCAGATATCCTTGATGAAGCCGCGATCGATTTTGAGACTGTCGATCGGCAGGGTTTTGAGATAGCTCAGCGACGAGTAGCCGGTGCCGAAATCGTCGATCGCAATGCCAATGCCGCGAGAATGCAGCCGTTCCAGCGACTCGATCGCCTGGCGTACGTTTTCCATCAGGATAGTTTCGGTAATTTCAATCTCGAACATCCGTGGCGGCACGTTGAATTCTTCCAGGCTGTTGAAAATCCGCTGCACGATATCGGACTGGATCAGCTGCACGCTGGAGAGGTTGATCGCGATCTTGCAGTCACGAATGCCGCCATCCAGCCAGGCGCGTAACTGGCGGCAGGATTCGCGAATAACCCAGTCACCGATTGGCACGATCAGCCCGCGCTGCTCGGCAAACTCGATAAATTCATAGGGTGACACGATACCGCGCTCGGGATGATCCCAGCGAATCAAGGCTTCGGCGCCAACGATCTTTTGCGCTTTGATATCGTACTTGGGCTGGTACAGCAACGTCCATTCCTCGTTTTCGACGGCGCGGTGCAGGTCGACCTCGAGCTGCAGGTGCCGCACCGACAGTTCCTGCACGTGGTTATCGAAGAACTGGTAACCGAATTCCGATTTGTGCTTCTTGCTGTACTGTTTTGCGCTCATCGCATTGTTGAGCAAGCCCTCGACCGTGTCCGCATCGGTCGGATAAAGGCTGACACCGACGTGGCTGGTGAGATACACCGTGTTGCCATCGATTTCGACCGGCTGATTGATGATATCGAGGATGCGCTTGACCGCCCAGGTGACCTGCTCTTTTTCCGGCAGATCGGTAAACAGGACCGCGAATTCATCACCGGCGAAGCGTGACACGCTGAGGCGCGACACCCCGTCGGTTTTGCGCACGATCGAGTTCAGGCGGTAAGCGACCTGCTTGAGCAACTCGTCGCCGCCTTCCCTGCCCAGGCTGGCGTTGATCTGGCTGAACATCTCGATATCGATGATCAGCACCGCGGCCAGCTGGTCATGGCGGCAGCCGCGTTCGATCGCCTGGTGGATGCGGTCGTAGAACAATATCTGGTTCGGCAGGCCGGTCAAGCCGTCATAGCTTTTACTGTACTCGAGCTCGGAGGAAAACTGCGAGGCGATATCCTCGAGTTCGGCGATACGATTTTGCAGGTTTGCGACATCCGATCCCTCTGCCGGCTCCTGGGCGATGTCCCCAATCGCAATCCCGGTTTCGTCTTCGATGGAAGCCATCGAGGCCCAGTTGACCACGCGGTTACGCCCGGTTTGCTTGGCCGCATAAAGCGCCTCGTCGGCGAGATGATTCAGGTTGCCCGGATCCTTCGGGTTGTCCAGCATACTGGCGACCCCCAGGCTCGCGGTAACCCGCGGTCCGTTCTCGTAGCGCTTGGTCGATTCGTCTTTCATGCGCAGGCGAATGCGTTCGGCAACCTGCATCGCCACTTCGACCGACATGCCGGGAAGCACCAGGCAAAACTCTTCACCGCCGTAGCGCGCAACCAGGTCGTCCTTGCGGGTACTGTTTTTCAGGATTTCGGCGAGCATCTTTATCACCTCGTCACCGGTGGCATGACCGAAATTATCGTTGACCGACTTGAAGTGATCGAGGTCGACCATGATGCAGCTGAGCTCCGTCTCATCCTGCTGCGAGGCATCAAACAGTAACTGAAACTGATCGGTAAAGGCGCGCCGATTGAGACATCCGGTCATCGCGTCCCGGGTTGCAAGATAAGACAGCTCCTTGTTCTGTTCCTTGACCTGGGCCTGGGTTTTTTCCAGGCGCGACACCATGGATTGCAGTTCGACGTTGCGTTCCTCGATCTCGGTAATGTCGTCGAGCGTGATCAGCACCCCCTGCGCTTTGCCTTCGGGACTCAGGATCGGCGAGGCATTGATCGCGAACTTGAAAGTCTTGCCGTCTTCAGAGGTCAGATGAAACTGCGCGCCGATGGTCGCGTTACCGGTTTTGAGCACATCGAGCCAGGGCAGCTCGGTGCCGGATTTTTGCTTCGAAACGCGTTCCCAGTTCAACCCGGACGCCTTGTTGCCCAG
>CAMYML010000073.1 GCA_947259305.1 uncultured Gammaproteobacteria bacterium
CAACACCATAGCCCGCTAAGATGTCGGATTCGGATCAGCAACTGGCGGAAGCATTGCGTGTGGCGCTGGGTGATAAAGCAGACTCGGTCAACCTCGCCTACGGCGAGTTAACCGTGGAAGTGAAAGCCGAGAATCTGCTCGATGTCGCCACCCTGGTACGCGATCAGACGGGGTTTCAATTCCAGCAACTGGTCGATCTCTGTGGCGTCGATTACTCGCAATTCGGCCGCGACGAGTGGCATACCAATGAAGCCAGCCGCGGCGGGTTTAGCCGTGGAGTTACCGACGGCACCAGCAGCGGACGCCTGCAGTTTGGCGACGAACTCGATTCGCTGGCAACCCAGGGCAGGCGTTTTGCCGCGGTCTACCATTTGTTGTCCTATGTCAACAACCAGCGGTTGCGGCTGCGCGTATTTGCCGCCGATGATGACTTCCCGGTGATTCCGACCGTGACCGGTATCTGGAAATCGGCCGACTGGTATGAACGCGAGGCTTTCGACCTGTTCGGTATCCTGTTCAGCGATCATCCCGATTTACGCCGCATTCTGACGGACTACGGTTTTGTCGGGCACCCGTTTCGCAAGGATTTTCCGCTGATCGGCAACGTGGAAATGCGTTATGACCCGGAGCGTGAGCGCGTAGTTTACGAACCGGTTTCGATCGAGCCGAGGGTTTTGGTGCCACGCGTCAGGCGTGCGGACAATCGTTACCTTGGGGATGAGCCTAAGGTCCAGGACGAGGCCGAAAGCGATGCCTGAAATCAAGAACTACACGCTTAATTTCGGCCCGCAGCATCCGGCGGCGCACGGCGTATTGCGCCTGGTGCTGGAAATGGATGGCGAAGTGATCGTGCGCGCCGACCCACATATCGGCTTATTGCATCGCGGCACCGAAAAACTGGCCGAGACCAAGCCCTATAATCAAACCATCGGTTACATGGATCGCCTCGATTACGTCTCGATGATGTGCAACGAGCATGGTTACGTCCTGGCGATAGAAAAACTGCTGGGTGTCGAGATTCCCGAGCGAGCGCAGTATATCCGCGTCATGTTCGATGAAATTACCCGCATCCTGAATCACTTGATGTGGATCGGCACGCATGCGCTCGACGTCGGCGCGATGACGATGTTCCTCTACGCGTTTCGCGAGCGTGAAGATTTGCTTGATATATATGAAGCGGTCTCGGGCGCGCGCATGCACGCGAACTATTATCGCCCCGGCGGGGTGGCGCGGGATCTGCCCGATCGCATGCCGCAATACCTGGAAAGCCGCTGGCGCAGCAAGAAGGAAGCCGATCGTCTGAATGAAAACCGGCAGGGCAGCCTGCTCGATTTCGCCGAAGATTTCAGCCGGCGCTTTCCGGGTTATGTCGACGAGTACGAAACTTTGCTGACGGACAATCGTATCTGGAAGCAGCGCACGGTCGGGATCGGCGTGGTCTCCGCGGAACGCGCCTTTCAACTCGGTTTTACAGGGCCGATGTTGCGCGGTTCCGGCGTTGAATGGGACCTGCGCAAGAAGCAGCCCTACGAAGTTTACGATCGCATAGATTTCGACATCCCGGTGGGCACCAACGGCGACTGCTACGATCGCTACCTGGTGCGTATCGAGGAAATGCGGCAATCCAATCGCATCATCCGGCAGTGTATCGACTGGCTGCGCGCCAACCCGGGTTTGGTATTAATCGACAACCATAAAGTGGCGCCACCGCGACGCGAAGAACTCAAGGCCGACATGGAAGGCCTGATCCACCATTTCAAACTGTTCACCGAGGGCTACACGCTACCCGAGGGCGAGGTTTACACCGCCATCGAACATCCCAAGGGTGAATTCGGCGTCTACCTGATTTCGGATGGCGCCAACAAACCCTATCGGCTCAAGGTGCGCGCGCCCGGATTCGCCCACCTGTCGAGCATGAACGAAATGGCGCAGGGCCATATGCTGGCCGATGTGGTCGCGATCATCGGCACCCAGGATATTGTATTCGGAGAGATCGACAGATAATGCCTATCGAAACCCTGACAAAAACCGATTTGCTGAACGATCATACGCTTGCGCAAATCGATCATTGGGTCGCACGCTTCCCGCCTGAGCACAAGCGCTCGGCAGTGCTGCAGTCGCTCAGCGCGGCGCAGCATCAGAATAAGGGCTTTTTAACTACCGAACTGATGGATGCGGTAGCCGAGTACCTGGAATTGCCCGCAATCCATGTTTACGAGGTGGCGTCCTTTTATTCGATGTTCGAGACCAAACCGGTGGCGCGGCACAACGTCGCCATCTGTACCAATATTTCGTGCATGCTGATGGGTTCGGAAAGCATCGTCGAGCACGTCGAAAACAAGCTCGGCATCAAGCTTGGTGAAAGCACCGAAGATGGCCGGATTTACCTGAAATGCGAAGAAGAATGCCTGGCCGCCTGTGCCGCCGGCCCGATGATGCAGGTCGATCATGTTTACCATGAGAACCTGACCCCGGAAAAGGTCGATCAAATCCTGGACGCGCTGGAGTAGCTCGCATTTTGCATGAAGGCGGCGACCAAGATTAGATATTATGAAATTATGAAGAATGAATGGCGATTTTTAGATGATTTTTAGCAATGACAATTCGGGCCTGAACAAAACCAGGAAAAATCTGGCGGCCAATCCTGAACGATCCCCCTTGATGCATAGTTACTACTATGCACCTGCGGGCGATCGTCCAGCCTTGTTTGCCAGATTTCCCCTGGTTTCGTTCCCTTCACGCAACATGCGAGCTTGAGATGGCTAACGAAGTCTGTTACGCAACCCTGCAATACGATCAGCCATGGTCGATGGAGACCTATCTTAAAGTTGGCGGCTATCAGGCGCTGAAGAAAATATTGCAGGATGGGATGTCGCCCGAAGCCGTGATCGAGGAAGTCAAGGCTTCCGGTTTACGCGGTCGCGGTGGCGCCGGTTTCCCAACCGGTCTTAAGTGGAGTTTCATGCCGCGTAATGCGCCCGGGCAAAAGTACGTTGTCTGTAATTCCGATGAATCCGAGCCTGGCACCTGCAAGGATCGCGACATTTTGCGTTTCAATCCGCATGCACTGGTCGAAGGCATAGCGATTTGCGGTTACGCGATCGGCGCAACCGTTGGCTACAATTACATGCGCGGAGAGTTCATGGATGAACCGGCGCAGCATTTCGAAGTCGCGCTCAAAGAAGCCTACGCGGCGGGCTACCTGGGCAAGAACATACTCGGCAGTGGCGTCGATTTTGATCTGTATCCCGCGCTTGGCGCCGGCGCCTACATCTGTGGCGAAGAAACCGCCTTGCTCGAATCGCTGGAAGGAAAAAAGGGTCAGCCGCGCTACAAGCCCCCGTTCCCGGCAAATTTCGGTCTCTATGGTAAACCAACCACGATCAACAATACCGAGTCTCTCGCTTCGGTGCCGTCGATAATTCGCAACGGCGCGCAGTGGTTTGCCGATCTCGGCATTCCGAACAATGGCGGGGTCAAGTGCTTCTCGATGTCGGGACATTTGAACCGGCCGGGTAATTTTGAAATCTCGATGGGCACGCCTTTCAAGGATTTGCTGGAGATGGCCGGTGGAGTCAGCGACGGGCGCAAGCTGAAAGCGGTAATACCCGGCGGTTCATCGGTGCCGGTGCTGCCGGGAGACGTCATGATGGAATGCAACATGGACTATGACTCGATCGCCAAGGCGGGATCGATGCTGGGTTCGGGCGCGGTTATCGTCATGGATGAATCTACTGACATGGTGCTGGCGCTGCGGCGTATCTCGCGTTTTTACTATTCCGAGTCCTGCGGGCAGTGTACGCCCTGCCGCGAAGGCACGGGCTGGCTTTATCGCATGCTGTGCCGCATCGTCGACGGCAAGGGCCGGCCGGAAGATATCCAGTTGCTGGAAGAGGTTTCGCACAAGATCGAGGGCCGCACCATTTGCGCCCTGGGTGACGCCGCGGCAATGCCGGTGTGGAGTTTTATCAAACATTTCCGGCATGAATTCGAATACTACGTCGAGCATAAGCGCTCGCTTGTCGATAACGCAGCCTGATCGGATTGAACCTGCAATGAGCGATAACATAACAGTCACGATAGATGGTCAGGAAATCGAAACCCAGGCCGGGCGCCTGTTGATCGACGTCGCCGATGAAAACAATATCGTGATTCCGCGGTTCTGCTATCACAAGCGTCTGTCGGTAGCCGCCAACTGTCGCATGTGCCTGGTGGAAATCGAACGTGCGCCCAAGCCGATGCCTGCCTGCGCCACCCAGTGCATGGACGGCATGGTGGTGCAGACCCGATCGCAGAAGGCGCTCGCCGCGCAAAAGTCGACCATGGAATTCCTGTTGATCAATCACCCGCTCGATTGCCCGATTTGCGACCAGGGCGGCGAGTGCGAATTGCAGGATGTGGCGATGGGATACGGCGAGGGCGTGTCCAAGTACACCGAGTCGAAACGGGTCGTCATGGACAAAAATATCGGTCCTTTGATCGCGACCGATTTTACCCGCTGTATTCATTGCACCCGCTGCCTGCGCTTTGGCGATGAAATTGCCGGCATGCCGGAACTCGGCGCCACCGGGCGCGGCGAGGACATGGAGATCGGCACCTATATCGAAAAATCGATCGTCTCGGAGTTGTCCGGCAACGTCATCGACGTCTGTCCGGTCGGCGCCCTGACCGCCAAGCCGTCGCGCTATACTGCGCGGCCCTGGGAACTGACCCAGCACGCGGCGGTAGCGGCGCACGACTGCATCGGTTCCAATACCTACGTGCATACCCGCGGCAACGACGTCATGCGCGTGGTGCCGCGCGAAAACGAATCGATCAATGAATCCTGGATTTCGGATCGCGATCGATTCAGCTATACCGCGATCAAGGCCGAACAACGCATTACCCAGCCTATGCTGCGCGACAATGGCGAACTGAAGGCGGTGGACTGGGAAACCGCACTGAACGCCGCGGCCAACCGAATGGCCGATGCCGGTGACGGCATTGCGGCCCTGGTCAGCCCGCAGGCGACCCTGGAAGAACATTATCTGGCGCAAAAACTGCTGCGCGGCCTCGGCTCGAACAATATCGATCATCGCCTGACCCAGACCGACTTTTCGGCGCAGCAAAGCAGCGCGATCATGCCCTGGCTGGGACGCTCGCTGGAATCGCTGGAAAAGCTCGATGCGGCGCTGATCGTGGCTGGCAACCTGCGTTACGAGCAGCCGCTGTTGTCGCATCGGTTGCGCAAAGCGGTGCAGAATAACAACGCGCAGGTTTCGTCGATCGGGCATTACGGCGAGCAGTACAATTTCAAATTGCACGGCGAATTGTCCGGTTCGGCGGCGCAACTGGTGAACGATCTTGCCGGCGTCGCCGTGGCGCTTGCCGCTAGCAGCGGCAAGGCGCCTGGCGGGCATCTGGCTGGCCTGGTCGATGGCCTGGAACCGACTGCGCAGCAGCAGGCAATCGCGGCTTCGCTGCTCGCGGCTGAAAACGCTGCGATCATCGTCGGCGTGCAGGCGCTCGCCAATCCGCATCTGTCCCTGATTCAGGAAATCTGCGAGTCGATTACCAGCGCTGCCGATGCGACGCTCGGTTACCTGTCGCTATCGGCTAACAGCGCCGGCGCCTGCCTCGCGGGAACCACACCGCACCGCGGTCCCGCGGGCGTGGGACTCGACGCTGGCGGCGAAAATGCGGGCGAGATACTGGCCTCGAAGCACAAGCTACTGCTGACCTTTGCGCTCAATCCGTTGCTCGATACCCACTCGGTAAGCCAGCTTTCCGATAACAATGAATTCGTCATCGCGGTCAGCAGTTACGATAATGATTTTATCCAGCAGCAGGCCGACCTGGTGCTACCACTGGCATCGGTGGTCGAAACCTCGGGCAGCTTCGTCAATGTCGAAGGCTTGTGGCAAAGCTTCAACGGCTGTGTAGCCGCTCGCGGTGAGAGCCGCCAGGGCTGGAAAATACTAAGTGCGCTGGGGCAGGTGCTGAAACCGGGTGAATTCGACTATGTCGATTCGATCGCGGTGAAAAATGAACTCAAGGCGCTGTGCAGCGACGTTGCCCTGAGTAACCTCTGCGGCGTCGAATCCGCGGCGAAAAGCCTGCCACAGGATAGCGGGTCGATACAGAAAATCGGCGCCGCGCCGATTTACGCCAGCGACGACATGGCGCGCCAGTCGGCCGCTTTGCAGGCCACGCCGTTGATGAAACTGCAGTCCGCCGTGGTTATGAATCGCGCCCAGGCGCGGCAGTCCAAACTCGAATCCTGCGAACAGGTGCAGGTCAAGCAGGGCAAGGGTACCGCGGTGCTGCCGTTACGCATCGATGAAGGCGTACCCACGGGCTGCGTCTACGTTCCGAGCGGGATCGAGGCGGTCAGGCATCTGTCCGACGCCTATGGCAAGGTCACGCTGGAGAAAGTGTCGTGACCGAAACTCTGAGTTCGATAGATGCCTGGCTGAGCCAGTTCGTACACGAGTACCTGCTGTTTACGGTTTACAGCGGTTTGAAGGCGTTGCTTATCCTGATGCCGCTGTTTATCGTCGTCGCCTACTACACCCTTGCCGAGCGCAAGGTCATCGGCTACATGCAAATTCGCAAGGGCCCCAACCGGGTCGGTCCCAAGGGCCTGTTTCAGCCGTTTGCGGATATGTTCAAGCTGATGTTCAAGGAAATCATCATCCCGACCAATTCCAACAAGTACCTGTTTATCATCGCGCCGGTGATAACCTTTGCGCCGGCGATGGCGGCCTGGGCGGTCATTCCCTTTAACGACACCCTGGTATTCAGCAATATCAACGCTGGTTTGCTGTATATCCTGGCGATGACTTCGATTGGGGTTTACGGCGTCATCATCGCCGGCTGGGCCTCTAATTCCAAGTACGCCCTGCTGGGAGCCATGCGCTCGGCAGCGCAGATAGTCGCCTACGAAATCGCCATGGGTTTCGCCCTGGTCGGGGTGTTAATGGTTGGCGGCAGCCTCAATCTCGGTGAAATCGTCAATCGACAGGCAGGCGGCATCGGCCACTGGTTTTTCATTCCCCTGCTGCCGCTGTTTTTCGTTTACCTGATTTCCGGGGTAGCCGAAACCAACCGTGCGCCCTTCGATGTCGCCGAGGGCGAATCTGAAATCGTCGCCGGTTTCCACGTCGAATATTCGGGCATGACCTTCGCAGTATTTTTCCTCGCCGAATACGCCAACATGATATTGATTGCAATGCTGTGTTCGCTGCTGTTTTTCGGCGGCTGGCTGAGCCCGGTGCCCGACCTGCTGGGCGATAGCATCGGCTGGTTGTTCGGCAAGACCGCGGTATTCATGCTGCTGTTCCTGTGGTTTCGCGCAACCTTCCCGCGCTATCGCTATGACCAGATCATGCGTCTAGGGTGGAAGGTTTTACTGCCGGTGACGATTTTCTGGCTCGCGGTCGAAGGCGTCGCGGTCTATTTCAAAATTGGCCCCTGGTTCGTATAAGACTATGCTTGCGAAAATACAGTACTACCTGAAAAGTTTTCTCTTCCTCGAGTTGCTCAAGGGTATGGGCGTGACCGGGCGATACTTTTTCCGCAAGAAATTTACCGTGCAGTACCCGGAGGAAAAGACCCCGATCAGTCCGCGTTTTCGTGGCCTGCATGCCTTGCGCCGATATGCCAATGGGGAAGAGCGCTGCATCGCCTGCAAGCTTTGCGAAGCGGTTTGCCCGGCGCTCGCGATTACCATCGAATCGGAGCAGCGCGCCGACGGCACCCGCCGCACCACGCGTTACGATATCGATTTGTTCAAATGTATTTACTGCGGTTTCTGTGAAGAAGCCTGCCCGGTCGATTCGATCGTCGAGACCAATATTTTCGAATACCACTTCGAAAATCGCGGCGAAAACATCATGACCAAGGAAAAATTGCTCGAGATCGGGGACCGCTACGAGGCACAGCTTGCCGCGGACCGCTCGGAGGACGCCCCATACCGGTGATGTAACGATGATAGAAACGGTCATATTTTATGTTTTCGCAGTTGCCACGGTCGTCAGCGCAACCGCGGTCGTGACGGTGAAGAACCCGGTCCATGCGGCGCTGTTCCTGGTGCTGAGCTTTTTCACCAGTGCCGTTATCTGGATGTCGCTGGAAGCCGAGTTCCTGGCGATCGCCCTGGTGCTGGTTTACGTCGGCGCGGTCATGGTTCTGTTTATTTTTGTGGTGATGATGCTGGATATCAACGTTGCGCGCCTGCGCGAAGGCTTCGTACGTTACCTCCCGCTCGGCCTGCTGGTGGCCGCGATCATGCTTGGATTGATGTTAAGCGTCGTTACCAGTGATGTATTCGTGCTCGACGCTGGCAGCGAGCCGCTACCGAAACCGGCCGACTACAGCAACACCAAGGCCCTCGGCGGCGTGTTGTACACCGACTATGTTTTTGCCTTCGAGATTGCCGCGGTCATCCTGCTGGTTGCCATCATCGCTGCGATTTCGCTGACCATGCGCAAGCGCGAAAAAACCAAGTACCAGGTGCCGTCGGAGCAAATCAAGGTGCGCAAGGCGGATCGCTTGCGCATCGTGAAAATGCCGTCGGAGGAAAAGCGATGATGACGCTGACGCTCAGTCATTACCTGATTCTCGCCGCGGTGCTGTTCAGTATTTCGATCGCCGGCATCGTCATCAACCGCAAAAACATCATCGTCCTGTTGATGTCGATCGAACTGATGCTGTTGTCGGTCAACCTGAATTTTATCGCCTTTTCACACTATCTGAATGATCTCGCGGGCCAGGTGTTTGTCTTTTTCATCCTGACCGTAGCCGCGGCCGAAGCGGCCATCGGCCTTGCCATACTGGTGGTGCTGTTCCGTAACAAGCGCTCTATCAACGTCGAGGATATCAAGGAGTTGAAGTGGTGAGTATGGAATTCATTTACCTTGCGATTCCGATGGCATCGCTCGCAGGCGCGATTATTGCCGGTTTCTTCGGTAAGCAGATCGGGCGTTCCGGGGCGCATTGCGTGACCATATCGGGGGTTGCCGTCTCCTTCATCCTGTCGCTGCTGGTGTTGAACAATGTCGCCTTCGAAGGCGCGCCGATTTACAACCAGTCGGTTTACACCTGGATGATCAGTGATGGTATCCGCTTCGAGGTCGGTTTCCTGATCGACGGACTGACGGCCCTGATGATGGCGGTGGTGACCGGGGTGTCGTTGATGGTTCATATCTACACCATCGGGTACATGCACGACGACGATGGCTACCAGCGCTTCTTCAGCTACATCTCGCTGTTTACCTTTTCGATGCTGATGCTAGTCATGTCAAATAACTTCCTGCAGCTGTTTTTCGGCTGGGAAGCGGTCGGCCTGGTTTCATATTTGCTGATCGGTTTCTGGTTCAAGCGCGAGACCGCGATTTACGCCAACATGAAAGCCTTCCTGGTCAATCGCGTCGGCGATTTCGGCTTTTTGCTGGGCATCGCGGTGGTGCTGATGTATACCGGCTCGCTCGACTACTACGAAGTGTTCGATCGCGCCGATGCCCTGGTCGCGGCCACGACGCAGGTTATCCCGGGTATCGACTGGTCGGTGATTACGCTGGCCTGCATCCTGCTGTTCATCGGCGCCATGGGTAAATCGGCGCAGGTGCCGCTGCATGTCTGGCTGCCCGATTCGATGGAAGGCCCGACACCGATCTCGGCGCTAATCCACGCCGCGACCATGGTAACCGCGGGTATCTTCATGGTGGCGCGCATGTCGCCGCTGTTCGAACTGTCGTCGACCGCCTTGTCGTTCGTTATCGTCATCGGCGCGACGACCGCATTTTTCATGGGCCTGATCGGCATCGTGCAAAACGATATCAAGCGCGTGGTGGCCTATTCGACGCTGTCGCAGCTCGGCTACATGACCGTTGCGCTGGGGGCGTCGGCATACTCGGCGGCAATTTTCCACCTGATGACCCATGCCTTCTTCAAGGCGCTGCTGTTCCTCGCCGCCGGTTCGGTCATTATCGCCATGCACCACGAGCAGGATATCCGCAAGATGGGCGGCCTCAAGAAATACATGCCGATCACTTACTGGGTCTCGCTGGTCGGTTCGCTGGCGCTGATCGGTTTTCCGGGTACATCGGGTTACTTTTCCAAGGACGCCATCCTGATCGCGACCAAAAACGCCGATGTCTGGGGCGCGGACTATGCCTATTGGGCAGTGCTGCTGGGCGTGTTTGTGACCGCGTTTTATTCGTTCCGCATGTTTTTCCTGGTATTCCACGGCAAAGAGCGCATGGACGAGCATACGCGTTCGCACCTGCACGAAACCCCGCCCGTGGTCACGGTGCCGCTGATATTACTGGCGATACCCTCGGCCATTATCGGCTGGTTCACGATCGAAACCGTGTTGTTCAGCGATTTCTTTGACCAGGCGATCGTCATATTCGAGGAGCACGGTGCGATGGCCGCGGTCGCCGAGGCCTTCCATGGGCCGGCCAGTTTTGTCTTGCATGGTCTTGCCCCCGGGCCCACCTGGCTGGCGGCGGGCGGTGTTATCGCTGCCTGGATCATTTATTTGAAAAAACCGGGATGGGCGGCGCAGATCAAATCGAAGCTCGAACTGCCGTACCGGATACTGGACAACAAGTACTACTTCGACCGCTTCAACGAAATCGTGTTCGCCGCCACCGCCAGGGCCGTTGGGCAGGTACTGTGGCGTCTCGGTGACGCCCTGATGATCGACGGTCTCATGGTTAACGGCAGCGCGCGCCTGGTCGGATGGATTTCGGGCAAGCTGCGCCACGTGCAAACCGGGTATTTGAACCATTACGCGTTTGCGATGATTTCCGGGCTGATCCTGTTGCTGGGATGGGTTGTACTGGGCTAAAGCAGAACAACAACAAGGGTAGATGTATAGTATGTACGCTGACTGGCCACTATTGAGCCTCGTAATCTGGACGCCGATCCTTGGTGGCATCCTGGTGTTGTTCGCGGGCGACAAGGAGCCCGCGGGCGCGCGCAAGATTGCCCTGGTCGTGTCTATCGTCACCTTCCTCTTGACCCTGCCGCTGTATACGCAATTCAACACCGATACCCATCTGATGCAGTTTGTCGAACGCCAGGACTGGATCGCCGCGTTCAATATCGAGTATTACCTGGGCGTGGACGGCATTTCGATGCCGTTGATCCTGCTGACATCGTTCACCACCGTGATCGTCATCATCTCCGCCTGGGAAGTCATTCAATACCGGGTGTCGCAATACATGGCGGCGTTCCTGATCATGGAAGGTTTCATGATCGGCACTTTTTCATCGCTCGACGCGGTCCTGTTTTATATCTTCTTCGAAGCCATGCTGATCCCGATGTTCCTGGTCATCGGCGTCTGGGGTGGCGCCAACCGCATCTACGCGACGCTTAAGTTCTTCCTCTATACCTTCATCGGTTCGGTGCTGATGCTGGTCGCGCTGATCTATATGTACACCCAGTCGGGCAGCTTCGCGATTTTCGATTTTCATCACCTGAAACTCTCACTGACCGAGCAGGTGCTGATCTTCCTCGCTTTCCTGGTCGCATTCGCGGTCAAGGTGCCGATGTGGCCGGTGCACACCTGGTTGCCCGATGCGCACGTCGAGGCACCGACCGGCGGTTCGGTCATTCTGGCGGCGATCATGTTGAAGATCGGTGGCTACGGCTTCCTGCGCTTCAGCCTGCCAATCACGCCCGACGCCAGTGCCGAACTCGACTGGCTGATCATCACCATGTCGCTGACCGCGGTGGTTTATATCGGTTTCGTCGCGCTGGTGCAGCGCGATATGAAGAAGCTGATCGCCTATTCGTCGATTGCGCACATGGGTTTCGTCACCCTCGGTTTCTTCATCGTCTTCCGCATCATCAATTCGGGCCATGGCGACCAGGGCGCCGGCCTCGCGCTGGAAGGCGGCATGGTGCAAATGGTGTCGCACGGATTTATTTCAGGCGCGCTGTTCCTTTGTGTTGGCGTCATGTACGACCGCATGCATAGCCGCCAGATCGCCGACTACGGCGGTGTCGTCAATACCATGCCGGTGTTTGCCGCCTTCATGGTGTTCTTCGCGATGGCCAACGCCGGTCTACCGGGCACCTCGGGTTTCGTCGGCGAATTCATGGTTATCCTGGCAAGCTTCAAGGCCAGCTTCTGGATTGCCTTCCTCGCGGCCCTGACGCTGATTCTCGGCGCGGCCTATACCCTGTGGATGGTCAAGCGCGTGGTCTTCGGCGATGTCGCTAACGATAATGTCGCCGCGCTAACCGATATCAACAGGCGCGAATTCCTGTTCCTGGCGATACTCGCGCTGGCGGTGCTCGGACTTGGGCTGTGGCCAGATCCACTGGTCGAAGTCATGCACCCGACGATCGATAACCTGATTAACCACATTGCGAATTCGAAATTATGACCGCCCCGTTCATACAGCCCGACCTGGTGCCCGCAGTACCCGAAATGGTAATGCTCGCGATGACTTGCCTGGTGCTGGTGGTTGATTTGTTTCTGCCCCAGGATAAACGCGGCTTCACCCTGTTGTTATCGGTAGCAACCCTGGTTGCAACCATCGCCGCGGTAATGCTGGTTGCGCCTGTAACCGCGGTCAGTAGCTTCGGTGGTTCTTTCGTGTTCGATCAGCTGGCGGTGGTGCTCAAGATTGCAATCTGCGCGGTCACTATCCTGGTGTTCGTGTATTCCCGCGATTACCTGATTGACAACGGTATTTACAAGGGTGAGTACTACGTGCTTGGGCTGTTTGCCACGCTCGGTATGATGGTCATGATTTCCGCGCATTCCTTCCTGCTGGTCTATCTTGGACTCGAGTTACTCTCGTTATCGCTTTACGCGATGATCGCGTTTAACCGCAAATCGTTGTCCGCGTCGGAAGCGGCGATGAAATACTTCGTGCTCGGTGCGATGGCCTCGGGCCTGCTGCTGTACGGAATTTCGATTTTTTACGGCATCACCGGAACGCTGGATCTCAACCAGGTTTCGGCCGCGGTGGGCAGCCAGTTTGCACAGCACCCGGTTGCACTCGGTTTTGCGCTGACCTTTATCGTGGTAGGGCTGTCATTCAAACTGGGCGCGGTGCCGTTCCACATGTGGCTGCCCGATATCTATCAGGGAGCGCCGACCTCGGTAACGCTGTTTATCGGCACCGCGCCGAAGATCGCCGGCTTTGCCATGGCGATTCGCCTGCTGGTCGACGGGCTTGGCGATCTGCAGGCTGACTGGTCGCAGATGTTGATCGTGCTGGCGATTGCTTCCATGGCGATCGGTAATATCATCGCCATCGCGCAAACCAACTTCAAACGTATGCTGGCCTATTCGACCATTTCGCATGTTGGCTTCATCCTGCTGGGCATCCTGTCGGCCACCGCCAACGGCTTCGCCTCGGCTATGTTTTATACACTGACCTACGCGATCACGGCGGCGGTTGCCTTCGGTGTGTTGCTGGTGTTAAACCGCAAGGGATTCGAGGCTGAAAACATCAACGACCTGTCCGGCCTGAACGACAGCAATCCCTGGTATGCAGCGTTGCTCGCGATCGCGATGTTTTCCATGGCCGGGGTGCCGCCCACCGTCGGCTTCTACGCCAAGCTCAGCGTGCTGCAGGCAGTGGTGCAGGTCGAAATGGTCTGGCTCGCGATCGCCGCGGTGTTGTTTTCGGTCATCGGGCTGTTCTACTACCTGCGCGTGGTCAAGGTGATGTATTTCGATAAACCACTGCCGCAGCAGACCACGACCATCAAGGAAGCGCTGGACGTCAAGCTGCTGCTCAGCGCCAACAGCCTCAGCCTGATTCTGCTGGGCATGTTCCCGTCGACCCTGATGGCATATTGCATACTGTCGTTTAGCTAGTTTTATTCCACCACCGGGCTTTAATCGTTCCTGGTCAGTTATTTGACTGGCGCGGCGAGAAAGTATCGGCAATAGTGCTCGCTAACCCCTTGTAAATTCGCTCCAACCTAGCTATTATTCGGCGCCTCTGATGCGGGGTGGAGCAGCTTGGTAGCTCGTCGGGCTCATAACCCGAAGGTCGTAGGTTCAAATCCTGCCCCCGCTACCAATTTTTTTTGGT
>CAMYML010000074.1 GCA_947259305.1 uncultured Gammaproteobacteria bacterium
CACCGGCACGGCGCTGACAACGCAATCGCGGAAAAAGACGATTTTTAGGCATTCCTTAGAGGCCGAGCATGCCTTTCTTTAACTTCTTATCGGCCGGGTGATTACCGAGCCAGATTTCGAGTAGCGCGTTTTTGAAGTCTTCACCCGGGATCACACCCAGTTCCTTGTTGTTCCTGGTCACGCGCACACCCTGTTGTGGCAGATAGTCGAAGGCGTACTGCTCTTTGGCGACAACGCCGCTGTCGAAGTACTGGTAAAACTGCTCGATGCGCGCCTGCAGTTGCTGCAGGGTTTCGGCGTTCTGGTTTTTTTCGAAGCCCTCGCGCCAGCCCTTTATCAGTTTCTCCTGGTCGACTTCCTTGAATACGAAATCGAGTTGTACCCGCCATGGCCCGGGTTGTGACAGTATTTCGGCGACATCGGTTGACTTGCTCGGCAGGTAGAGCGCGCCGACATAGACGTCAACCCAGAATTTTTCCCGCAGACCAATGCCATTGAGCACCAGGGTTTCGCCGGCAGGCGTTTTGATTTCGTTGTCGACGAAAACACCGGAAAGCTCGGCCGCGACAGCGATTGCGCTGAACAGGCTCAAACAGCTAGCGAGTATTATGTTTTTCATTTCCCTGGTCTCCTCGAGGCTAAGCTGAAGACAGTTTAAGCCTGGCCTCCGGGAAATGGAACCCATGGGGAAGGGCGCGTTTACTCGTTGGCGGCTTCCGGCTTGATGTATTGAATGACGCCCAGACGGATCAACTCGGCGTGCAGGATCACGGCGCGATCGGAGCACTCGGGAATCTCGAGCAGACGCTGTTTCAGCGTGGTTTCCAGCGGCAGCAGGTAAATCAGCTGATACAGAATTTCGGAAAAGGACTGGTCGGCCTTGCGAATGCGGCCTTCCTGGGCGCTGATATGATCGAGCAGTTCAAGCATGTACAGGAACTGTTCGGGAATCTCCCGGGTATCGCTCTCCTCGAGTATCTTGACCTCCGCAAATGTCAGGCCGTCATGCTGGGTGCGGTTGGTCAGAATTTCGAAACGCTCGACGCCGACTGCGGTGATCCCGAGCAGTCCATCGGCGCGGTGTTCCCAGTCGCTTATCGTGGCGGTGGTGCCGACCGAGTAGATGTCGGCGTCGACCATGGTTTCATCGCCCTTGTGAATCAACACCACGCCGAAGCCGCTGCTCTCGCGCATACAGGCAGCGATCATGTCGAGATAGCGAGGTTCGAAGATTTTCAATCCCAGCGTGTTGCCTGGCAACAGCACGGTTTTTAGCGGGAACAGAGGTATTTCAGCCATGATCTATTGTCGTTTGTTTAGTGGCCCCAGCGCGCTGACAGGTCGTTATCGATACCAAGTTGATCGAGGATGCGCGCGACAATGAAATCCACCAGTTCGGATACCTTGCTCACGCCGTGATAGAACCCGGGATTGGGTGGCAAGATCACCACGCCAAGGCGCGACAACTTGAGCATGTTTTCCAGGTGGATGCTGGAGAAAGGCGTTTCCCTGGGTACCAGGATCAGGGTCTTGCGTTCCTTGATGGCGACGTCGGCGGCGCGGTGAATCAGGTTTTCGCTGCTGCCGACCGCGATCGAAGCCAGGCTGCCCATGCTGCAGGGGCAGACCACCATCGCGTCGGCGACCGATGAGCCGCTCGCCGGCGGTGCGGTCCATTGATCCTTCGAGTAAACGCTGATCAGCGACGGGTCGGCATCGAAGTAGTCGGCAAATTGCCGCTGCATTTTTTGCGGGGGCCCAGTCAACTTCAACTCGGTTTCCATGCCCATTACGATCTGGCCCGGCTGCGAGGAGATAAACTGGACGTGGACGTTACTTCGCAGGCAGCATTCGAACAGGCGCAGCATGTACTCGGCACCTGAGGCTCCAGTCATCGCCAGAGTTATTATTCCGGGTTTCATGGATTGGTGATGGTTATTTCGGCTTCGACCAGTTTGTCGGTGGCCTGCGACAGACGCGCAATCAGGTTTTCCAGGAAAATTCGATAGTAACGCAACTGGGTCTCGGTGGATGCCTGTTCCATCAGCGAAGTGCTGACACACATCAGTGAAACATCGGTGCGGGCAACGATGGTGGCGTTGCGCGGCTGGCTCGTTAAAAACGCGATCTCGCCGAAGCAGTCGCCCTGTTTCATCATGCCGACGACGCTTTCGTTCTTGACCACTTCGACCCCGCCCTTGGCGATGATATAGAACGAGGTTTCCTGCTCGCCCTCGGTGACGATCACTTCGCCCTTGGCAAATTCCTTCCATTCGCTGGCATTTACGACCTCGGTTATCTGCTCGTCGCTGAAGTCCTTGAAGAAGGCGAGATAACGCAGCGTCTTCCATTTTTCCTGCATGTCGATGCGTTCGCCGACCCCGCGCAAGCGGCCGAAGGCGTTACTCAGGTCGCGCGCCAGCAGGTAGGCGGTTTCGTAGCGGTTGTATATGATTTTTTGCATCGCCTTTTCGACGATGGTGGCGATATGCTCCGGTACCTCGGGATTGACTTCCATGACCGGTTCCGGCTCGAGGTTGCTGATCTTGTAGATCAGCGATTCCAGGCTGCCCGCCTTGTAGGGGGTTTTTTTCGCCAGCAAGGCGTACATTACCGCTCCCAGCGAATAAATATCCGACTGGGCAACCAGGCGCTTTTCCTCGGACAGCTGCTCGGGCGGCATATACATCGGCGAGCCCTGCACCTCGGTGTCGTGACCCTCGAAGCCGACGTCGACGTGGGCGATGCTGAAATCCATGATTTTAACTTCGCCGTCGTTACTGAGCATGATGTTGCCGGGTTTCAGATCGCGATGGATGATGCCTTCGCGATGCACGTAGTCGAGACCCTTGGCGCACTGGTAGATAACATCGACTACCTGGTTCGGGGTCAGCGACTTGCCGCCGGTGACATAATCCTGCAGCGTTACTCCGTCGACGAATTCCATGACGATATAATTGAGATCGGCTTCCTGACCGGCGTCGTAAACGCTGACCACCGACGGATGATGCATGCGTCCCGCGCTGTAAACCTCGGCAAAAAATCCCTCGCGCAGCTTTTGCTTGGTCGCCGGGTCCATGTCGTGCGCGGAATGCGCCACCTTGATTGCGACGGTGCGCTGCACGAACGGATCATAGGCTTCATAGACGACGCCCATCGCCCCGCGACCGATACGGCGTTTGATTTCGTATTTGGCGATTTTTGTAGGTCTTTGTGATTTCTCAGACATACTCGAAGTCTAGTTCTGCATGGCGCTAATCAGGCGTTGATGGATGTTATCAAAGCCACCGTTACTCATGATAACGATTTGGTCCCCTGGCTGACAATGATGCAACAAGTAATCGATGATTTGTTGTGAATTGCTTTTGATTACTACTATTGTAGGCGCAGATTGCGCCATTTTCTCGATATCCCACTGTAAATCAGGATTTTCGCATAGCAGTATCAGATCAGCTGCGGCGAAAGACTGCGCAAGTTGGCCCGCGTGGACACCCATTCTCATCGTATTGGATCGTATATCCAGCACTCCGATCAGGCGGCCGCTGGTGCTGCCTTTGAGCGCCTCCAGCGTGGCTGCGATTGCCGTCGGGTGGTGCGCGAAGTCATCGATAATTCGCACCCCGTCGATTTCGGCAATCACTTCCTGGCGTCGCCTGACGCCGCTGAATTTGGCGAGGGCTTCGAGCGAGGTTTCGATCGGTACCCCGGCATGACGCGCGGCGACGATCGCGGCGCTCGCATTCAGCGCGTTAAATTGCCCGGGCTGCGACAGCTCGAGCGGGTAGTCCGTTGCCGTCGCGCTGTCGTGTAGCCGCGGTTGTGCATCGAGATAAAGGTCGGCATTCGGGTCCTGCGTGGAAAAACCGAGGCGCTCGCTCCAGCAACCCATTTCCAGCACTGCCTGCAACGCGGCGTCGTCCTGGTTGAAGACGATCAGAGCCGATGCCGGCAGGGTGCGCACCAGGTGATGAAACTGGCGTTTGATCGCATCCAGGTCGTCGAAGATGTCGGCATGGTCGAATTCGAGATTGTTCAGGATCAGGGTGCGCGGATGGTAGTGGATGAACTTCGAGCGCTTGTCGAACAGCGCCGAGTCGTACTCGTCCGCCTCGATCACGAAAAAGGGATCGCTGCCAAGCCTGGCGGAATTTGAAAAGTTCTGGCCGAGGCCGCCGATCAGGTAGCCGGGATCGAGGCCGGCATCCTCGAGTATCCAGGCCAGCATACTGCTGGTCGTGGTTTTGCCATGGGTGCCGGCGACGGCCAGCACCCAGCGCTTTAGCAGAACCGTTTCGTATAGCCATTGCGGTCCCGAGCAGTAGCGTAAGCCGCGCTCGAGGATCGCTTCGAACTGGGGATTGCCGCGGGTAATCGCATTGCCGATGATGAACATGTCACAGTCGTCGGGCAGTGAAGCGCTATCGAAACCGTCATGCAGCTCGATGCCCGCCTGCTCGAGCTGGGTGCTCATCGGCGGGTAAACATTCGCATCGGACCCTTCGACCTCAAACCCCAGCTCGCGGGCAATTTGGGCAATGCCGGCCATGAAGGTGCCGCAGATGCCAAGAATATAAATTTTCACTAGAAAAAACCAGATCAGGACGAATTGATACAGCACGTAATAATTGAACGCTATCATAGCTGAAAGATGGGTCGAGATTTCGAAAGCGCGTTTAAAAACCAGCGACATCGCGGCCAGGTTCCAGATCAGCAACAGGTAGAACAGCGGATTTGCGAGTATGTTTTCTTGACCGGTGTCGATTCGATAAACCAGAATCGAGACCAGGGTAATGAGCATGTTGATGCCAACCAGCGCCGAAAATGTCTGCTGAAACCGGGTCATCGCACCTTTCCAGCGCAACCCCGCATAGGCAAACAGCGCCAGTAGTCCCAGTTCGAGGGTTAAATGTGCGCTAAGCTCGGCGAAGCCGCGCGTTTCATCGACCAGGCCGAGGCAAAGCAGGTAGTAAAAAAATATTGTCAGCGCAGTGCAATAGGAGTTGCTGGGCAGTCGTTCCGGGCTTGAAAGGAACAGGCTCATGGCGACGTATTGCTTGAGGCTTAAGAGCCATTGCCCGAGGATATTTTGCATGCGCGACATGATAACGAGTTGGTAACGCAAAACAATATGCTCGGAAAATGAATGAGGAAAAAATGCCAGTTGGTTATAATCCCCGGCTTTTGGCCCGTAAAATAAATGAACGATAACCCCGCGACCGATTTGAATAGCTTTCAGGGCATGATTCAGACCCTGCAAAACTACTGGTCCGAACAGGGTTGCGTGATCATGCAGCCGCTGGATATGGAGGTCGGCGCCGGCACTTTTCACCCGGCAACCTTCATCCGTGCGATCGGTCCGGAACCCTGGCGCGCCGCCTACGTGCAGCCGAGCCGGCGCCCGACCGACGGCCGCTACGGGGAAAATCCGAATCGCTTGCAGCACTACTTCCAGTTCCAGGTATTGCTCAAGCCTTCGCCGGACAACTTCCAGGAACTCTATCTCGATTCACTCGCGGCGCTCGGATTCGATACGCTGGTGCATGATATCCGCTTCGTCGAGGATAACTGGGAATCGCCCACACTCGGCGCCTGGGGACTGGGTTGGGAAGTCTGGCTGAATGGCATGGAGGTGACCCAGTTTACCTATTTTCAGCAGGTTGGCGGGCTCGAGTGCCACCCCGTTTCGGGCGAGATTACCTACGGCATCGAACGCCTGGCGATGTACATGCAGGGCGTGGACAGTATTTTTGACCTGGTCTGGACCCGGGGGCCGCAGGGCGAAGTTACCTATGGCGATATCTACCATCAAAACGAAGTCGAGCAATCCACTTTTAATTTCGAACTGGCCGATACCGACGCCTTGTTCAAATGGTTCGACATGTGCGAGGCGCAGTGCCGGTTACTGCTCGAGAAGAAGCTGTCCCTGCCGGCCTATGAACAGGTGATGAAAGCGTCGCACGCGTTCAACCTGCTCGATGCGCGCCACGCGATATCGGTGACCGAGCGGCAACGCTTCATCCTGCGCGTGCGCACGCTATCACGCGGGGTCGCCGAGTGTTACTACGCGTCGCGCGAAGCGCTCGGCTTTCCACTGATCAAGCAGGGGGCGAGTAATGAGTAGCGACTGCCTGATCGAAGTCGGCACCGAAGAGTTACCGCCACGGGCGCTGCAGTCGCTGGCGCAAAACTTTGCCGCATTGATGCGAAAGGCACTGAGTGACAATGATCTCGCGCCCGCCGCGGTTGAAGTGTTTGCCACGCCACGCCGCCTGGGGATGCTGTTGCGGGATACACCGACGCGCCAGGCCGACCAGGTAATCGAAAAACGCGGGCCGGCGCTGACGGCGGCTTTTGACGGGGATGGCAACCCGTCGCGCGCGGCGCTCGGGTTTGCCGGTTCCTGCGGGGTCGAGGTCGATCAGCTCGAACGCCGTGAAACCGACAAGGGCAGCTGGCTCTATTTCCGCTCTACGCAGGCCGGCAAGAGCCTGTCGGAACTGCTGCCACCGCTGCTGACCGGGGCCCTTGGCGATTTGCCGATTCCGAAACGCATGCGCTGGGGCGATCGCGACGATGATTTCGTGCGCCCGGTGAAATGGCTGCTACTGATGATCGACAGCGAAGTCGTCGACGCCGAAATCTTCGGATTACGCTCGGGCAACCTGAGTTACGGGCATCGTTTCCACGCGCCGCAAGCGCTCGAGATACCCGTTGCGCGCGATTACGAAGACATCCTGCTGTCGCAGGGCCTGGTCATCGCCAGTTTTGACAAACGCCGCGACAAGATTAGCCACCTGGTCGAACAGTCGGCGGCCCGGCTTGGCGGGGTGGCGCATATCGAAACAGGCCTGCTCGAAGAAGTCACCGCGCTGGTCGAGTACCCGGTCGCGGTTTGCGGTCAGTTCGATGCCGAGTTTCTCGCACTGCCGGTGGAAGTGCTGGTGACGACCATGCAGGAAAACCAGAAGTATTTTGCGCTGTTCGACAGCGATGGTGGCTTGCTACCGCATTTCATTGCCATCGCCAACATCGATAGCCGTAAACCGGAAGTGGTTGCGAGCGGTAATGAGCGCGTAATCAGGCCACGTTTCGCCGACGCCGGTTTCTTTTTTTCCCAGGATCAGAAGCAGGGGCTGGACCTTATGCGCTTCCGCCTGGATTCGGTCGTGTTCCAGGAAAAGCTGGGCAGCCTTGGCGACAAGACCGCCCGTATCATCCGCCTGGCCAAGTACATCGCCAGCCTCACCGGCGGCGATCAGGACCTGGTGCGACGCGCGGCCGACCTGTGCAAGGCTGACCTGATGAGCGATATGGTCGGAGAGTTCCCCAGGTTACAGGGTGTGATGGGGCGCTATTATGCGCAACTGCAACAGGAAGAACAGTCGGTTTGCGATGCGATCGAACAGCATTACTGGCCACGTCACGCCGGCGATCATCTGCCGCAGGGCACTATCGCGCAGGCCCTGGCGCTGGCGGATCGGCTCGACAGCCTGATCGGTATTTTTGCCATTGGTGAAAAGCCGGGCGGCGACAAGGATCCATTTGCCCTGCGCCGCGCCGCGCTCGGCGTATTGCGCATCATCGTCGAAAACCAGCTGCCGCTGGATCTCAGAGACCTGTGTCAGGTGGCGGCGGACAGTTACTTCAATAAAATCGAGGCCGCGGCGGCGATCGACGAAGTCATCGATTATGTCTTCGATCGCCTGCGGGCTTATTACCAGGAGCAGGGTATCGGCTTTGATATCGTCGATGCGGTCGCCTACAGCCGCCCCGGTTTGTTATGCGATTGTGATCTGCGAATCCGCGCGCTGCATGAATTTCAAAGCCACGAAGCGGCCCCGGCGCTGGCAGCTGCCAACAAGCGCATCGGCAATATCTTAAAGAAACAGGACGCGGTGGCCGATACAGTTGATCAGAAGCTGTTGCAGGAAGCAGCGGAAAAGCAGTTATACGAGCAGTTACTGCAACTCAGGGGTGGGGTCGCGCAACAGTTTGCGCAAGGCCATTATCTTCAGGGATTGGAGCAACTTGCCGAACTCAGACCCGCGGTTGATCTTTTCTTTGACGAGGTAATGGTAATGGTCGACGACGATAACTTGAAGAACAACCGGCTTGCACTACTCGAGCAACTGTTGCACAGTTTCCGCTTAGTCGCTGATTTTTCACGGATTCAGTCCTGAGGGACGTATTAAGGAAGGGAGACTCGAGTGCCCAAAATGGTAATCCTGGACCGAGATGGTGTCATCAACCACGAGGCGGATGATGACGTTACCACCGTTGATGGCTGGGATCCGATACCCGGTAGTATCGAAGCGATCAGCCGGCTAAAAAAAGCCGGCTACCTGGTGACTATTGCAACCAATCACTCCGGTATCGCGCGCGGGCTTTACAGCGAACGGGAATTACTCGAGATGCACGAAAAAATGCAGAAGCTGCTGGCAACCCGGGGCGCCAGCGTCGATGGGATTTTTTACTGTCCGCATGGGCCGGAGGCCAACTGCATCTGCCGCAAGCCCAAACCCGGATTGCTGTTCCAGATCGCCAGGCAGTTCGAAATCGATTTGTCGCAAACCCCGCTGGTCGGCGACAACATCAGCGACATCAAGGCGGCAAAAATGGCCAATGCGAAACCGGTGCTGGTTCGCACCGGCAAGGGCGAGTATGTCATGCAACATTATCCGGAAGCGCTCGACGTCCCGGTGTATGACGACCTGGCCCACTTTGTTCGCGAAACACTGCGTCGAAAATAGAGACCAGGGTGGTTAATCCGCTTTACAGGTTCTGGTTGGGGATTCGCTCGACGATCTTCTGGATTACTTTTTTGCCGATGGTTCTGCTTTCGGCCAGTGTTCTGTCGCTGGCTTTTTTCATGCCGCTGGGTTTTCGCATCGGGATAATTAACTTCTGGATTAGTTACAGCCTTGGCTGCCTGCGCCTGATCTGTGGGCTCAAGTACGAGGTCGAAGGGCTGGAGAACATTCCCGATCATGGCTTTATTGTCATGAGCAAGCATAGCTCGACCTGGGAGACGATCGCGATCCAGCGTTTCTTCCGGCCCATGGTCTGGGTGGTGAAGCGCGAGTTGACCTTGATTCCTTTTTTCGGTTGGGCGCTGAAGTCGATGAATGCGATAGCCCTGAATCGCGGTACCGGGCGCAAGGCGATCAACCAGCTGGTCACGGAGAGCCGTCAAAGCATGGACCAGGGACGCATCCTGATGCTGTTCCCCGAGGGTACGCGCGTGCCGCCGGGGCAAACCAAACCGTTTAAGCTGGGCGGCGCGATCGTGTCGCAGCGGACCGGCTACTCGGTGCTGCCGATCGCGCATAACGCGGGCGAATTCTGGCCCCGGCACAGCTGGATCAAGTGGCCGGGCACTATTCGTGTCGTTATCGGAAAGCCCATAGATCCCGAGGGTAAGTCGCCGGAACAGATCATTGGCGAGGTGGCGAACTGGGTTCTCGCCGAATGCGACAGAATTAGCGATAAGTCGCAGTTACAGCGGCTTGGTATTTTATAATACCGGCTCAGCTTCCATTGCCGAGAGATCATGCCGGTAAACACCGATAAGAGGCCAGAAACCGGTATTGCCGTTGCGCTGTTGTGCCTGGCCGGGCAGGGTAATTATTGCGCCGGTATAGCGGCTGCTTGCGGCGCGTCCGCTGATCCAGGTTTTGCACCGGGATACCCCGCCGAACCCATGTTGCAGGGATTACAGCTTGTTAGCGCTGCGATTTAGTTTACTGCTACTGCTGTGTTACTCGGGCCTGGCAAACGCCCAGTGGACCGGCGTAGCGCTAGAACTCGGTAATTTCGATTCGGACTGGGAGTTTGAAAACGATACTCGCGAAGCGCAGACCAGCGAGATCAGTTTTCAAGTCGAAGAAAAAACCGAGTCCAATCTCACCGTGGGCGCGACTATTGGTTATGTCGACCTGCGCGTGGTCGCTGCCCGCGACAGCGCGGCGCAAACCAGGAAATTCGATGGCGAATTTATCGGCATTTATTTGCGCCAACCATTTCGCATCAACGACAACATCTCCCTGCATGGCGCCTTCAGTATCCGCTACACCAGCGGTCGCGAGAGCGGCGCTGACGAAGATCGCGCGGAGATCGACTGGACGCAAAGCGTTTTTGAACTTGGCCTTAGCCTGCGTTATGCAAATTTACGCATCACAGCCTATACCGCATACCACGATATCGATGGCGATATCAACGCCGATAGTACCGACGTATTCGAGATGGATGAAACGCTGAGCCACGGACTGCGCTTCGATTATTTTGTCGAGAAAACCGCTTTCATTCGGTTCGAATTTGTCAGCGGCGGGTTCGAAGGCGGGTACATCAATTTCGTTCGCCGCTACGAATGAAAATCGGTGAGATATGCGGGCTTATCAGTCGCCGTTACGGTATTGGCTTATACGCTCGTTATAGATATCGACCAGCTCGTCAATTTTGGCCTGATCGTACTCACGCAAACCGCTTAATACCATTTTCTTTTGTCCTTTACCCACCGATTCACCGTTACAACTGAGATCGTAGTTCAGGGCAACGTCACCGCGTTTGCCGTAGAGCCGAAATATATTGTCGGTTAGCGTCAGATCAACCGAGTCGATGTCGAGGGTATCGAGCGAGATTCGCATATGGTCGTATATCACCAGCGGTCTCTCGGTATTGATCATGGCATTGTTTTCCCGCATCAACGGCACCAGCACGTGCGGGAAGGTATGGCCGGAAAACCGGACGTAGTTGCGCGTCAGCGACTCGATCAGACCCTTGTCTCTACTCTGTTGACCGTTGCTGGAGACATCGAGATACTTTTTATCGTTTTCATCGTAGATCGATATTTCACGCGCATTGACTTCCGGTAAGATCAGGGTGACGTCATCGCCAACCATACCCGAAAACGAAAAACCCATGGTCTGCCGCAGGCCGTAATGATGGATGATGACCGAAAACAGCAGGTCGCCCGGAACACAAAACCGTTTTGAATCGACGTCGTGAATCGAGTTAAAGTCGCCGGCGACTGTTTTCGCGAAATCGCTTGCCTGTTGCCTGGTGAAAGAAAGTTTGGAGCCTTCCCGGGTATAGTATTTTTCTAGATTCATATTATTTTATTCTCGGGTTAACTTCCTGCAGCCCAGGATGGTATCTTAACCCATTTTCAGGGCGGTAGTTAGTGTGATGGCAGTAGTTCAGAGGATTGGTAAACCCGGGTCCCGGCATGCTTAGTTTTAGCGGGCTGGCGTTGCGACGTGGGTCGTCGCTGTTATTCGAAGCCGCCGATTTCAAGGTTTACGCAGGCCAGAAGCTCGGTATCACCGGTGCCAATGGATGTGGCAAGTCATCGCTGTTCGCGCTGATACACGGCGAATTGTCGGCGGACCAGGGGGATTTCACTTTTCCGAAAGACTGGATGGTGGCGGCGGTCGAACAGGAGACGCAACTGAGTCCGCGGGTGGCGCTCGAATATGTTATCGATGGTGACGTCGAGTTGCGACAAACCGAGGCCAGGCTGGCGCAAGCCGAGTCTGAGCAGGATTCGCTGCAGATTGCCAGCTGTCATGAACGACTGCAGGAAATCGATGGCTATCAGGCCGAGAGTCGCGCCGCCCGGTTGCTGTCAGGGCTGGGCTTTGTCGAGGCCGAGATACGGCGGCCATTGAACAGTTTTTCCGGTGGCTGGATCATGCGACTCAACCTGGCGCGGGCCCTGATGTGTCGCTCGGACCTGTTGTTGCTCGACGAGCCGACCAATCATCTCGACCTGGATGCGGTTATCTGGCTCGAACAGTGGCTGAAACGCTATCGCGGCAGTCTGTTGCTGATATCACACGACCGTGATTTTCTCGATGCGGTCGTCGACAGCATCGCGCATATCGAGAATCAACGCATCACGCTGTATCGTGGCAACTATTCCGCCTTCGAAATGCAGCGCGCCGAACGCCTGGCGCAACAGCAGGCGGCGCATCAAAAGCAGCAACAGAGCATTGCGCATATGCAAGGCTATATCGAACGCTTCCGCGCCAAGGCCAGCAAGGCGAAGCAGGCGCAGAGCCGTATCAAGGCGCTCGAGAAAATGCAGCTGATCGCGCCGGCGCATATCGATTCACCGTTCCATTTCGAGTTTCGCGCGCCGACCGCCCTGCCCAGCTCGTTGCTTAAGATCGATCACGTCGCCACGGGATACGGTGATAAAACGGTGCTCGAAAACATCGAATTTTCGCTGATACCGGGCGAGCGTATCGGCTTACTCGGACTGAACGGCGCCGGCAAATCGACTTTCATCAAGTTGCTGGCCGGTGAGTTGCAGCCTTTCCGCGGTGAGGTGACCCGCGCCAAGGAGTTGCGGATTGGTTACTTCGCCCAGCACCAGGTAGAGCAGCTCGATCTCGAGGCGAGCGCCCTGTTAACCATGCAGCGACTCGATCCGGGGCTGAGCGAGCGCGAGATCCGCAGTTTTCTCGGTGGCTTTAATTTTCGCGGCGACAAGGTGTTGCAGGCGGTATCGACTTTCTCCGGCGGGCAGAAGGCGCGCCTGGTACTGGCTTTGCTGATCTGGCAACGCCCCAATCTTTTGTTGCTGGACGAACCCACCAATCACCTCGACCTGGAAATGCGCCTGGCGCTGAACCAGGCGCTGCAGGGTTACGAAGGCAGCGTGATCCTGGTATCGCACGATCGCCACCTGTTGCGCAGTGTCTGCGATGATTTATGGCTGGTTGATCGCGGCGCGCTGCTCACCTTCGATCAGGACCTCGATGCTTACCCCGCCTGGCTGGCCCAGCGCAACGCGGCTGGTCCGAGTCGCGGCGCGCCGGTCGCCGCGAACAGGCAGGACAATCGTCGCGCGCTGAAAACCTATACCGCCAGGTTGAACAGGATAGAGCGCGAAATGGCCAGTCTCAACGCGAAACGGGAGCGCCTGGAGCAACAATTGAGCGATAACTCGATCTACGATGCAAACAACCGCGACACGCTCAACTCCACCCTGGCCGCCCAGGCCGAGAACCAGCAGCGACTGAATCTGGCGGAGGAGGACTGGCTGCAGTTAAGCGAAACCATCGAGGCGATGGCGCGACAGTCGGGTTAGGTCGAACGGCAGTCACATACAATTTTACCCAGGGTTTTAAGCGCGCCCTCGGTCTCGGGCGTCCACGGAGAGCCGCAGTTGATGCGCATATGATTTTTAAAACGGCGCGTCGCCGAGAACAATATGCCCGGGGTAATCGCGATGTTATGTTCGAGGGCACGGTTGAAAATATCAATGCAGTCGCAACCTTTGGGCATTTCCACCCAGAGTACGTTGCCGCCATGCGGATGCGAGATGCGGGTACCTTCGGGAAAATTTTTCGCGATCATGAAGCGGCCGCGTTCAACCTGTTCGCGCATCGCGACGCGCAGGCGGACCAGGTGCCGATCGTACTGCCCGCTGCTGAGGAATTCGGCCAGCGCGAGCTGGTTGATCGACGATGTCGCCGATGACCAGGCCTGTTTAAACTGTAAAAACTTCTTGTAGTAGCGGCCCGCGATCACCCAGCCCACGCGGTGACCCGGGGCCAGGGTTTTGGAAAAAGACGAACAGCTCAGCACGATATTATTGAGATCGTATGACTTGGCGGGGCGGGGCGGTTTATCGCCAAAATAAACGCTGCCGTAAACATCGTCCTCGATTAGCGGTATATCGCGTTCCGCCAGCAGGTTGACGAGCTCGCGTTTCCTGTCCTCGGGCATCTGGCAGCCCAGCGGGTTGCTGGTGTTGGGCGATGCCATCACTGCCTTGATATCCATGGTGTCGAAGGCTTCTTCGAGCGCGTCGATGTTCAGCCCGGTTACCGGATCGGTATCGATTTCAACCGCGAGCATACCCATCTGTTCGATCATCCGCAGCACGGCAAAATAGGTCGGCGATTCGACCGCGATAATATCTCCGCGTTTGGCCACGGTACGCAGGCTAATCGACAATGCCTCGGTAGCGCCCGAGGTGATAATAATGTCGTCGGCACTAACCCGGGTGTAGTTCTGGGCGTACTGCTGGGCGATTTGTTCGCGCAACTTTCGATCCCCGGGCGGAAACAAATAGTCCATGCTTCTTTGCGGATAACGACTGATGATGCTGCGCGTCGCGCGCGTGAGCGACTTGACCGGCATGAATTCCATCGAAGGATTCGATGTGCCAAACGGGGTGATACGCGGATTGTTGGCGTTGCGGAAGACTTCCTCGAACAGTTCGCCGAAACGTACCCGGCCGGCTCGGCCGCGGGTCGCGGCCGGTTTATCGATATCGTTAATTTGATTAACCAGCGCGTTGACGTAAAATCCGGATTGCGGTTTAGCGGTCAGTATTCCCTGGTCTTCGAGGTTGACATATGACTGGGTAATCGTTGCAATACTGACCCCCAGCTGCTTGCTGAGTTTGCGCAGCGATGGCGCCTTATCGCCGGGTTTGAGATCTCCCTTTTCGATCAACTCGTTGATGTAGCGGGAAACCTGGGCGTATTTGTAGGTTTCGGGGCGCGTAACTGTCATGGTATTCCGTCAACTGTTGTGTAGTAATTTTGAAAAAATTGTAACTGTTATTATAACAGTTACGTCCATATTATTGCATCATTGCCGTTGCGGCAGGACTCCTGCCCTGGCAACAAGTTAAAACCCCCTCCTCCTCCTCAGGTTTTGACTTATGTTTAAGCCCTCCCGATTTCGGAAGGGCTTTTTTTTGCCTGCAGACCTGCTGCGCTTGCATCTGCGGCGTTGGAATTCGACTCGAGACGCTCACGTACTGTACGTACGCTCGCGCCATCTCGCCGAATTCCGCCTTGCAGCTGCTGCGCTCGAGTACAAGGACGTACGAGTGCCGGGTGCGCCGGGAGCGCAACCCGGCCTGCGACGGTCTGCAGGCAAAAAACTTCAAACTAATTTAGATGTGCTTGCGACTTTTGCAGCAGATTAGGCCTGTGTCGCTTCCGAGTGGGCGACGCAGGTAGCAGGCGGCAGGCAAAACTCAATCACAACTGGACTGGTCGCAAGTCGAGGAATGGCGCGCTCGGCGGGAGTCGAACCCACGACCTTTGGCTTCGGAGGCCAACACTCTATCCAACTGAGCTACGAGCGCTTCGTTATTCCTGCAATGCCCGACAGGGCAGGGACGTGATTGTAAACTATCGCGCTGCGGTTTAGGCGTATTCGACAAATAATTTTTGCGAATTGGTTGCTTTTCGAGGATAATGCGCTGCGTTTCAGACCCACCCAAATCCTGGAGGCACATGTGAGTGCTACTCAACACGATACTTTTTCGACGCACAATATGACCGTCCTCGGCGGACTGCTGTTTATTGCGTTGATTATCGGAGAAGTTGTTATTGGTCCCCATAGCGACGAGGAGACCATGGTTGAGGCGGTCGACAGCATGGAAGACATCGGCATGCGGTTAAAGCCGGTCGTGTCGCTCGATGATATTCGCAGCAACATGACGGTTGCTTCCGCGGCAGGTGATTCGGCCAGCAAGTCACCCGATCAACTCTACCAGGGCGCATGCCTCGCCTGTCATTCGACCGGCGCCGCCGGTGCGCCGAAAATCGGGGATGCAGGAGCATGGAAAGCGCGCCTGGTACAAGGCCTGGATTCGCTGGTTGCTTCTGCAATCAAGGGCATTGGCGCCATGCCACCGCGCGGTGGATCTCAATACAACGATGACCAGATCAAGGCCGCCATCGAATACATCCTCGACCAGTCAAAGTGACATCGCCCTAAGGCGATGTCATCCCGGAAAAGGCGCCAGCCTTACCGATGCGTCGGACCGCCGGGATCTCGACCAGAGCACGCGGTTCAGTAAATGCCTCGGTCGACAAGTCCGAATCCCCGGCGTTGTCATCCCTGGAAACGCAGCAGCCTGCCTGCTCGACTCATCGGAATGACTGCAATACTCAATAACCCGTAACTCGTCGCAACTGTTTTGTAGGTCAATCCGGTTTTACGGTCGTCGCCGATCATGTTGGCGATAGGAGATGGCTTCGGCGACATGCGCCTCGCTAATTCGCTCGGCCTGCGCCAGGTCTGCAATCGTGCGCGCCAGCTTGAGCAGTTTGTGATAACTGCGAGCCGAGAGTCGCAGCTTGTCCATCGCCCGCAGCAGCAGCTGTTCAAGTTGTTTGTCGAGGGCGCATGCCTCCAGCAAGTCCTGGTTGTCGAGCCTGGCGTTGACGCAATCCTGGCGCGCCAGTTGGCGTTGGCGCGCGGCCTCGACCCGTTGACGAACCAGCTCGCTGGTTTCGGCGGATAGACTGTTTGTGTTTAGCAGTTCGCGATGCCGCAGCCGACCCAGTTCGATCTGAATGTCGATGCGATCGAGCAGCGGCGCCGATAACTTATTGCGAAAGCGGTGCAGCTGTTCGACGGAACACTCGCAGGCTTTAATCGAATCGCAGCCGCCGGGGCAGGGGTTCATCGCCGCGATCAATTGAAACCGTGCCGGAAAAATCGCCTTGCCCGCAGCGCGCGAAATATGGATGCGCCCGGTTTCCAGCGGCTCTCTCAACACCTCTATTACACCGCGTCTGAATTCGGTTAATTCGTCGAGAAACAGCACGCCATTATGCGCCAGTGATATCTCCCCGGG
Source organism: uncultured Gammaproteobacteria bacterium (assembly GCA_947259305.1). Classification (GTDB taxonomy): domain Bacteria; phylum Pseudomonadota; class Gammaproteobacteria. Next base: position 16,616 of record CAMYML010000074.1, read on the forward strand.
TTTCGGATTGCTGCCGCCACCCGCCAGTGCAACCGCTGACACCGTGTGATGGGGGGACTGGAACGGGCGTTCGAGCCAGGTCGCCGGATCGATCGATTGCTGGCTTATCGAGCGGATACTGGCGAGGCTCATGGCCTCATCTTCGCTCATCGGCGGCAGGATCGAATTCAGGCGTTGCGCCAGCATGCTCTTGCCCGTACCCGGCGGGCCCATCATTAGCATATGATGTCCGCCCGCGGCGGCAATTTCGAGTGCACGTTTGGCCTGACGTTGGCCACGGACTTCGGACAGGTCGAGCCGGTAGCGGGGCAATTGCGGTTCAGGCCTGGGGGCAGTGGCCGGCAGCGCCTCGCCGCGATTCAGGCTGGCGCATACCTGTGCCAGCGAATCAGCCAACTGCACCTGGAGATCGCGCACCAAAAGCGCCTCCGCCTGGTTCGGGCGCGGAATAGTGACTGCCTGGACGGCCTTGCTGCTGGCAATCAGTGCCGGCAGCAAACCTTCGATTTTGCGGCACTCGCCGCTCAAGGCGAGTTCACCGAAGCAGGCGTTGTCGGCTATTTTCGAGAGATTGACCTGACTGGAGGCGGCCAGGATGCCCAGCGCAATGGGCAAATCATAACGGCCACCCTCCTTGGGAAGGTCGGCCGGGGCCAGATTAACCGTGATTCGCCGCGCCGGAAATTCGAAACCGGAATTTATGATTGCCGAGCGCACCCGATCGCGCGCTTCGCGCACCGCTGTCTCTGGCAAACCGACGACGGTGAAGGCCGGCAATCCGCTGGATATATGTACTTCGACGCGTACTTCCGGGGCATCGATGCCCAACTGCGCCCGGGTGCTTAACTGAGTGAGTGACATGGCAGAATCCTTCCTCTTGATCAACAAGCCTGTGCAGTGGCTTTAAGCTGCGCTTCCTGCGCTCTCGGTGAAAGTCTAACACGAAAATAATGCGATTTACCCCTGTGCCGTTCGATCTGAGCAGCCTATATCCAGGGGTACTCACCCGAATGCGCAGGATATCTATCCCCGATGGCATATTAGTATATTAGGGTTTATTAATATAATAGCCTGACATACACCTTGACGATAATAAGAGGGCTCACGCTATGAATATTAAACGATTACCAGCGGTATTCTCGGCTGCTTTACTGGCAGTTACTGTTGCCGTTGCCAGTTCGGTATCGATTGCCAATGAGGAAAAGGCAAATCCGTCCGAACACAAGTTTGAACTTGCCAAGCAGTATTACGGGCAGTGCACCGATACCGACAGCTCGGAATTTGACGCGATCATGCCTCAGCTTAAGGCTTTCACCGATATGGAAATCATGGCCGCAACCATGGCGGATCCGGCTAAATTCGCGCAATTGATGACCGTAGTCAATGACCCGCGCACGATCCACGTCATGAGCAAGTGCGCGACCGAGCCGGTCATGTGGGATACCTGGATGAGCGGCATGACGGACTTCAACAAGATGAGCCGCGCCATGGGCCATTTCATGAATCCAAACATGTACATGCAGTGGATGATGGCGCCGATGAATCCAGCCATGTACCAGCCGATGATGCAGATGGCGGATCCGAACTATTACACCCGCTGGACGAACGCGATGATGAATCCTGCATTTTACCAGCCGATCACGTCGATGGCGGATCCCAACTGGTATACCCCCCGAATCAACTGGATGATGAATCCGCAGTCGATGCAACCGATGTTCAACATGATGAACATGGGCGGTTATTTTGCCCCGGCGCCTGCAGCTGGAAGCAAGGCGGTAGAGCCTGCGAACTAGGACGTTGACGACTGGCGCGGTATACTTGCCGCGCCAGTTTTTTTTAACAGGAGCAAGATATGAAACCGAATGTAGGAACCGTTGACCGGGCTATCCGTGCCATTGTCGGTGTCGCGTTGATTGCAGCTTTGCCATTGGGTCTTTTGCAAGGAACGCTGGGTATCGTGGCTTTGGTGTTTGGCGTCGTTCTC
>CAMYML010000075.1 GCA_947259305.1 uncultured Gammaproteobacteria bacterium
ATGCATGATGCGGCGATCAAAAAGCAGGCAGCAATACACGCCTAAGCGTTAATGACAAATCATGTGCATATGCTGATCACACCCGGTAACCCCTATAGTGTCACGCACATGATGCTATCCGAACGGCTGCTGTTGGCCTTCTCCGAAGCCCGAAACTATTTACGAGTGTCTGATTTGGAGGGATTTAACCCATATGGGCGATGATTCTGGATCTTACTCGTGATACGTTTTGTGGGTTATTTACTAGTGACAAGTTAATCAAAGTCTGATCAAGCCACAATCTGGCAGGAGGAGACTAATGATACGAGTCGACAGGGGGCACATTTCGACAAAGTGCCTGGCAGTACTGGTATTGGTTCTCTGCAAATCTGCATTTGCAGATTCGTTTGTTTGTGTGGCAGAGCACGCGAATGGTTTTGTCTATGATCAAGAAACTGAAACATGGGAGGTTTCTAGTTTTTCAGTCGAGAATAGAAGTTACCTGGTATCACCCACGGACGAAAATAACGTTTTCATCAAAGCTTTAAAATATGATTACGAAATCCAGGATGGTAGCTCGCCAAAATCAATCATTCATTGCAAAGCCGTTAAAGAAATTGATACCAACCAGGAAACTGGATTAATTCTGTGTCGAGGTTCACTCGGAGAAAGCTTTAATTTCGATAAAGGAAGTGGACGCTATGTTCGGTCACAACCTTCTGGATATGTGACAAAGAAAGCCAGTTCGGGAACTGGAGATGGGCCATATATGGAAATTGGAAATTGTTCCCCAAAATAAATCAATGTTTCCTTTTGCGGAATCAATTGAGAGGGATTCAGAGAGATTTTTGACAACGGGAGTAACGGAACCGGGATTTAAATTTTCGATCTACCCGTACAATTTTCGCCAGAGTTTGATGTTGGCCGAAGATCGCCAATGTATGTGATTTGCCGTCGATGCGGCCAAATTAATGGTTTCGACCAGCCTGGTGAAACTAGGAATTGCCGTAGTAAATGCTGTCGAAGGTGCTGGCGTTAAAACCGTTCATGCGGCGGTCCCCGATCAGAATGATCGGCACGCCGCGGCCGCGCAGTTTTTTGTACTCATTCGCCGCTTTGGCCGATTTCTCGATATCGTACTCGGTGAAAGGTATCTTTTTCTGCCTGAAATGACGCGCCGCTTTTTTGCAGTAACCGCACCAGCTGGTCGAGTACATGACTACCGATTTGGACGTCTTGCGCCTGGTGATGATGTTCGGATCATAGACAAACGGTTCGACGCTGACCGAGCTGAAGCTGTTGACCTTGCCGGTGATTTTTTTGAGTTTGGCGTTTTCGGGCGGGCTATCGCCATAATGGATCTTGCCATCTTTGTCGACCCATTTGTACAGATCGCCCTGCGTGACCGTGCTGGCCATCATCAAAACCAGGAACAGGCTCGTGATGATCAATGACGGATTCTTCATGGCTTGGACTCTTTAAATTACCTCACCAGAGTATAGCAGTAGCCTATATTTTGGCTTTTCGGGCGGAACGGCTGACGATAAGAACGCCGACCACGCAAATCAGCATACCGCCGATCGACAGCAGCCCCAGGGTTTCGCCAAACAGGAAATGCGCCTCGACCACAACCAGCGGCGGCACCAGGTAAAACATGCTGGAAATGCGCCCCGCCTCGCCGTTCCTGATGATGTACATCAACAGCAGGACCGCGCCGAGCGATAAACCTAGCACTTGCCAGACCAGCGCGATGGCGAAGGTCGGCGTCCAGTCGATGGCCCAGGTCTCGCCATACAGCAGGGCGAATCCGGCGGTTGCCAGCGAGCCGGCGACATACTGCATCAGGGTGCCCGGCAGCAGTTGCGACTGGTCGCAGAATTTCTTTTGATAAAACACGCCAACCGCCATCGACAGCAGGCTGACCAGGCACATCAGCAAGTCGAGCAGGTCGAGGCCGCCGCTCAGGCCGAGGTTAACGCCATATTTGCCGATGATGACGATGCCGATGCCGATAAAACCGATTGCCAGGCCCGCGACTTTACGCAAATCGAGGTGCTCGCCAATGTACAGCGTCGCCAGCGCCATGGTGAGGATCGGTTGCACGCCGATGATGATCGCGACGATTCCCGAGGGAACGCCATTCTTGATCGGCCAGAACAGGTAACCGAGGTAGCCGCAATGCATCAACACCCCGGTAACCATGTCGTGCCGGAACGACCAGATCCGCCGCGGCAGCGCGGCGCCGACGAACAGCAGTATCGGCACCAGCGCCAGCGCCGTAATCGAAAACCGCAGGCACAGGAACACGAACGGATCCGCGTTGTGCATGCTGTACTTGGCCGCGATGAAGCCGGTGCTCCAGAGCGAGACAAATATCAGCGGCGCCACGCGCAAAAACAATGCCTGGTTAGGCATGCTCGATCATCCCGCTCCCGGGATTCGCCCGCGCGCGATCAAGAATTGATTGCGATCAGCTCGACTTCAAAAATCAGGGTTTCGAAGGGCCCGATCTGACCGCCGGCGCCGCGTTCGCCATAGGCGAGCTCGTAAGGTATGACGAAGCGATACTTGCTGCCGATGCTCATTAACTGCAGACCCTCGGTCCAGCCCGGAATAACCTGGTTGAGGGTGAAACTGGTTGGCGCGCCACGCGAATAGGAACTGTCGAATTCGGTGCCGTCGATCAGGGTGCCTCGATAATGCACGCTGACTTCGTCGGTCGGTTTAGGCCTGGCGCCATCGGCCGCGGTGATGATCGAATACTGTAGACCAGACTCGGTTACCTGGACGCCTTCTTTTGCGGCATTGTCCTTCAGGTAGTCTTGCCCCCGTTTCTTGTTGACGGCGGACTCCGCTTCAAATTTCTTTTCCATTTGCGCGTTGATCGATTCGCCGGCTTCTTCCAGGGTCAACAGGGTGGTCTGCTCCTGGTGCTGGGCTTTCATGCCCGCCAGCACGAGGTCGTAGTTAACCTCGCCGTATTGCTTGAGCACGCGTTCGCCGACCAGCATGCCCAGCCCGTAACTGAAGCGATCTTCTTCGCTGGCGAGATTTATTTCCATTGGCGCCGATTCTTTTTTATCGCAGGCAGCCAGCGTCAGTAGCAGTGCGGATAGCACAATAAATTTTGATTTCATTAAGGTTTCCTTGGAGGTTGAGATTATTCCTGAACGATGCGGGCGATAACGTTCATGAAGTCGCCGATCTTGATCAGGGATGGGAAATGACGGCCCAGTATAATACCGTCGCTCGCGGCGTGGTATTCGACAGGTGTATCGCCGGTTCGTTCGGTGCTGTAGACGCGGGCAATCAAATCGCCGGTTTGCACCGGGTCACCGAGGCTTAGGCAGGGTTCGAGCAGGCCATTGTGTTGCGAAAAAACGTAGGCGTTATCCTGCTGCATGTCGAGTTTGATTGCGGGCCGATCGGGCAGCTGCGGATTGTCGTCGAGAATGCGGGCATGCACCAGAAAGTTGTGCACGCCGCGTTTGCCGATCTCGGCGGTCTCGCGGGTAGCGGTACCGCCGCCGCCAAGCTCTGTCGAGACGAACACCTTGCCCATGGCCTCGGCCTGGGTGTCGTACATGCCGCCGGCATCGATTTCGATCAGGCTCAGGAAATAGGGCGCGGCAAAAGCATGGGTCGCGGCCTCGCAGGCGGCTTGCTGGGTCTTGTCTTCCAGCTCGTGGTAAGCGGCGAAGGGCAGGAATTCGAGCGTCTTGCCGCCGGAATGGATATCGAGCACATAGTCGCACATCGGTAACAGCGTGCGGGTTATATAGTCGGCAATCAGGCGGCTGATAGTGCCGGACGCGTCGCCCGGAAAGATCCGGTTCATATTGAGTTGGTCGATCGGCGAGACGCGGTTCGCGGCCTGGAACGCGGGGTAGTTCATCATCGGAATGATAATCACGCGGCCGCGGACTTTGTCGATATCGATATTGTTCGCCAGGTGCTGCAGCGCGATCGGGCCTTCGTATTCATCGCCATGATTGGCGCCGGTCAGAATGGCGCCCGGGCCGTCGCCGTTTCTGGCATAGCTGATCGGCAGCATGATCGAGCCCCAGGCGGAGTCATTGCGTGAATGCGGAATCTGCAAAAAGCCATGCTGCAGGCCTTCGCGTTCGAAGTCGATGGTCGCTGAAATCGGGTTTGCCATGTCTATTTCACCAGTAAGCGTTGTTCGACGTTGGCCAGGCTCTCGTAACCCGAGTCGGTGATGACCACCGATTCGGTAATTTCGAGACCGCCATCGTCGAGCCACAGCGCGGGCATGAAATGAAAAGTCATGTTTGGCTTAAGCTCGGTTTTATCGCCGCGGCGCAGGCTCATGGTGCGCTCGCCCCAGTCGGGCGGATAGGACAGGCCGATCGAGTAACCGGTGCGGTTTTCCTTTTTGAAACCATGTTTTTCGAGCGTATCGAAAAAGGCGATGGCGACATCCTCGCAGTGCTTTCCAGGCCTCGCGTTTGCGAGCCCTGCATGCATCGCGTCGAGCACGGCTTTCTCCGCGTCGAGATATTTCTGCGGCGGCGGGCCGAGCGAAATCGTGCGCGATAGCGGGCAATGATAGCGCCGATGACAGCCGGCGATTTCGAAGAAAGTGATATCGCCGGGCTTGAGTTTCGAATCGTCCCAGGTCAGGTGCGCCGCGGTCGCGTCCATGCCGGTGGGCAGCAGCGGCATGATTGCCGGATAGTCGCCCCAGTGCTCATCGATGCCGGCGATGCCGCTGTGAAAGATTTCGGCGGCCAGCTGGTTCTTGGCGAGTCCGGGCTCGATGATTTCGTAGATGCGGGCGTGCATGTTTTCGACGATGCGCGCCGCGCTGCGCATGTAACTCAGTTCCTGCTCGGACTTGATGATGCGCTGCCAGTTGACCAGCGCGGTCGCATCGATCAGCGTCGCGTCGGGCAAATGTGTCTGCAGCGAGCGGAACGCGGCCGCCGAGAAATAAAAGTTTTCCATTTCTAGGCCGACCGAACCGCGATCGAGTTTCATTTCCCGCAATAGCCCGGACAGGTGGTCCATCGGATGACAGACATCGGACTGCACGAAGTGGTCGGGATACTTGAGAATATTGTCCGCGTCGAGGTAAGTGGTGCGCACCGCGCCGGGCGCGTCGATACCGCGGCCCCACCAGATGGGTTCGGCGTCGTGTTGCACGATGAGGCACTGGTGGGTGTAAAAAGACCAGCCGTCGTAGCCGCTGAGCCAGGCCATGTTAGAGGGATCGACCACGAGCAGGCAATCGATATTTTTCTGCGCCATCGAGGCGCGTGTTTTTGCGAGTCGTTGCTCGTATTCCGCCAACGAGAAACTGAGTTTTGCGTCTTTGGGCATGTGATTTCTTCGCTAGGTGACGATGTTGGTGCCAGCCTGGTGCTGCTGGCAACGTTGATAGGCTAAAGTGGCGATCGCGGTGTCCTGGATGCCGGTTCCGGTCAGATCGCAGAGGGTAATTTCCGCGCCGTCTTTGCGCCCGGGCACCTGCTGCGAAATAACCTGGCCGAGTTCGGGGAACTCCGCCGTGGGCGCCACCAGCTGTTTTTCGATGGCGTGATGCAACTCCCCGAGAACCCTGACCTGCGATAGTCGATCGCAAAAATACGAGATCCCGCTGGTGAAGATATGCGGATCGATTTCATTCTTATGCTCGGAGTCGGAGCCCATCGCGGTCACGTGCTGTCCGGTCTTGATGTGTTGCGCCAGCAATATCGGTTTGTCCGACGGTGTCGCTGTGACGATGATATCGGCGGTGGCGGTAGCCGTGGCGACATCCTGGCAGGCGGTTACCTCGATGCCGAGGCGCTGGCTCAGTCTGGCCGCGCTGGCCTTGGCTTTGGCAAAATCGCGCGCCCAGACCGTGGCTGAATCGATATTGCGCACCAGGGTGAGCGCCTCCAGCTGCAGGCCGGCCTGACTGCCGGCGCCGAGGATGGCGGCGCTGCGGCTGTCGGCGCGCGCCAGGTACTTCGCCGCCACCGCGCCCGCGGCCGCGGTGCGTACATCGGTCAGGTAACCGTTGTCCAGCAGCAGTGCTTCGACCATACCGGTGCGGGTGCTGAACAGCACCATCAATCCGTTGACGCTGGGCAGTCCCAGGCTGGGATTGTCAAAAAAGCCAGGGCTGATTTTAATCGCGAGACTGTCGACACCCGGGATATAGGCGGTCTTGACGTCGATCTCGCCATTGTTGTCGATGATGTCGAGGCGCATGATCGGCGGCATCACCACGGCCTTGGTGGCGAGCGCATGGAAGGCGTTTTCGACACACTCGATCGCGGCCAGATCAAGCTGAATCTGACTGCGCAGTTCGGCTTCGGTGAGGATGCGGATATCGGGCATTAGTGCTGGTACTCCTCATGATTGATGATCTTGCGGTGCAGCTCCATGTCGATGTTTTTACCGCTGAGTAGAACCAGGGTTTTGCTGCCGGGCGTCACCTTGCCCGCGAGCAGCGCGCCGATGCCGACCGCGCCGCCGCCTTCCAGAATGACTTGCTCCTTGAAATAGGCGTGGCGAATAGCGTCTGCGATTTCCGCTTCGCTGAGCAGCACCAGTTTATCGACGTAGTCACGTACGATGCCAAAGGTCAGACGATTGTCCAGGCCGATGCCGCCACCGAGCGAATCGGCAAGGGTGGGCAACTCCTCGACCTCGACCGGGTTGCCGGCCTGCTGCGAGGCGTACATCGCGCAGCCGCGTTCCATCGAAATGCCGATGATGCGCACCGCGGGCTTTTGCGATTTGATCGCCAGCGCGATGCCGGATATCAGGCCGCCGCCGGAAAGTTGCACCAGCACCGTATCGAGATCGGGCACCTGTTCCAGCATTTCCAGGCCGAGCGTGCCCTGGCCGGCGATCACGTGCGGATGCTCGAACGGCGGGATCATGGTGTAGCCTTCCTCGCTGACCAGGCGTCTGGCCTCAACTTCGGCTTCGTCCTGGGATTTGCCGACGATGCGGGTTTCGGCGCCGAGCGCGCGGATCGCTTCGAGCTTGTTTTGCGGCACCAGTTCCGACATGCATATGATGCAGGGGACGCCGGCCTGCCTGGCCGACCAGGCGAGGGCGCGGCCGTGGTTGCCGGTCGAGACCGCGGTGACGCCGGTGGTGCCGGCTTCGAGTTGCAGCACCGAGTTCATCGCGCCCCGCAACTTGAAGGCGCCGGTGGTTTGCAGATATTCGTGCGCGAGTAATATCTCGCTGTCGAACTGCTGCGACAGCGCCGCCGAAGGCGTTATATGTAGCGGGACGATGTAAGGCGCGATACGACTGCGTGCCGTCTCGATGTCATCGAGATTGATTTCGGTCTGGCTCATGATGCCTGGCTGTGAGCGTGCAGGATGCGGGCGCACATCAGGTCGAGATGGCCGCCACCGCCGTTTTTGAAAACCGTGATTTCATCGTCGGACTGGCGTCCTGCATGGCGTTGCTGGCACAGGTCGGAAAAATCCGCCAGCACGTCGCTTTCGCCGATGACGCCGGCGGCCAGCGGTATCATCAGTTCGCCGATATGCCTGAGCGTGGTTTCGCGGGCGTCGACAAACAGGCTGCCGCGGGTCAGAACTTCGTCGTCCGCCTCGCGCATCTCGGTGGTAAAGGCACCGATCAGGTCGACGTGAGTCCCGGGTTTGAGCCAGGCGCCCTCGATAATTGGCTGTTGGCAGCCGATCGCCGAGCAAATCAGGTCGGCCTGTCTGGCGCCGGTTTCGATATCGCCCACGGTGCTGAAGCTGATCGCGGAGAATTTTTCCGCCAGCCTGTCGCACAGTTGCTGCGCCTTGTCGGCGGTGCGATTCCACACCTGCACCCGCTGCAACGACGGGCGAATCTCGCAGTGGGCGCTGACGAGATGCGGCGCCATCTGTCCGGCGCCGATCATCAGCATCGATTCGATGTTTTCGCGCGCCAGCAGTTTGCTCCCCAGAGCGGAGTCGCTCGCGGTCTTGAGCCAGGTCAGCGCGGTGCCGTCGAGGCAGGCAATCGGGGTGCCGTTCTTGCCTTCGAAGAGTATGTAAACCGCCTGGATCGACGGCCATTCGCGTTGTTGATTGTTGCGCGGAAATACGGTGATGACCTTGGCGCCAACCGCTTTTTCAGGTTGCCAGCCAGTGCGGATGAAAAAATGGCTGACGTTGTCGGCGTCATCTTTCGATTCCATCAGCATTTCGTCGACCAGCCCGATCGGCTCGCGATGCATCGCGGCGAGTTCATCGACCAGGGTCGTGAACGGCAGGCAATCGAGTAGCTGGTCGGCATCGAGCATTAACATGAAATTGTTCTCCACGACACTAGCCTGCATATTGCACCAGTATCCCGGATGCTGACGCTGGACAGATACGGGTGAACGCCGGGTTGGACCGAAATCCATAGCAATCGCTATGGATTGAGGGAAACCCAAGTTCAGGCGTATCTGGACAAGTCAGGGCCGGGATAGGGCTCGGGCCAGTAACAAACTGTAATTTCACTTTACCTATTAAATACATCGATTTACTGTTATAAAACAATTGGTTATATTAAGCCACGAGACCGGCTGGTGCAATATGCAGGCTAGGCCGTAGACTCTGTAAAAGGTGTCAGGGGGGTGGAGTTTACTCAAATCGCGCTGGCTTTAACAATTCAATTTTCCCTGGAGTTCAGGTGTCCGAATTTCGCAACGATCTTGGTCAACCGATCGGCTTTCCAGTCGACGACTGGCAAGTCCGCGAACACCCCCGGGGGGCGCAAATGCAGGGCCGCCTGTGTCGCCTGGAACCGATCGATATCGATGCGCATGCGGCCAATCTTTTTGCCGCCTTCGGCCAGGACCGGGATCACCGCAACTGGACCTATTTACCCTACGGGCCCTTTGCCAGCGAAGCCGAGTTGCGCGACTGGATAGCGTCCGCATGCCTCGGCGATGATCCCTGCTTTTTCAGCGTCATCGATAACCAGACCGGCAAAGCAGTGGGTGTTGCCAGCTACCTGCGCATCGACCCCGCGATGGGCGTGATCGAAGTCGGGCATATTCACTTCTCACCATTGATGCAGGGCAAGCCGATTTCGACCGAGGCGATGTACCTGATGATGCGCCAGGTGTTCGACGTCTGGGGTTACCGGCGTTACGAATGGAAATGCGATTCTCTGAATCAACCGTCCTGCAACGCGGCCCAGCGCCTTGGGTTTATGTTCGAGGGTATTTTTCGCCAGGCCGTCATCTATAAGCAGCGCAATCGCGACACGGCCTGGTACTCGATGATCGATCACGAATGGCCCAGCGCGAAGGCCGTATTCGACAATTGGCTGGATGCCGCTAACTTTGACGCCGATGGTCGCCAGAAAACCAGCCTGTTCGCCGCCATGCGGCAAGCGCTGGCGCCGCTGCGCTGATTCGCTGCCTGCGGGGCAATATGCGGGCTAGAGTTCCGCCGCGCGCAGGGTTTCGGCCAGCGTCTTGCAGTCGAGCAGTTTGCGCAGGCTGCGGCGCACTTCGATCCAGCGAAATCGAATCGAATTTTTGACGATGGATTCGTCGCGTACCTTTAACTCATCGGCGATGGGTGACCAGTAAAACAGCGCCTCCGGGCTGTGACTGAAGATGGTATCGTCGTCATGTTCTACGCTCCAGTCGCAAGTCGTAATGCGTTGCATTATTTTCTCGCGCGCGGCGACAAAATCCTGGCCGGCTTCCTCGGGTTCACCGATTTCGTCGAGCACCTGTTTTACCGCCTTCGGCACCAGTTCTTCGATGACCTGTAAATCGAATTTGCCGGATTGAACCATGCAATGGCCGGTGAAGATGCTGAGGTCCGAGACACAGGCCAGCCAGATGTGCCATTTGGCAATATTGATTGAGACGACGATATCGGGATTTTCGAACATGGCGGGGAAACGGGTGCCGGCGCGGGTACGCAGGTAGCCGTATAAAGAAGTCTGTGCCACGTGACTCGCGCGGCTGCCGATGAATTCGGCGAGCGAATCCTGATCCGAGATGATCTGAACTTTTTTCTTTCTACCGATGCCGACATAGTCGCCCAGCATTTGCCAGTAACTGCGGGTGACGAGGGGCTTGATGTAGGTTTGTACCAGTTCGCGTGCTTTCACATTAATACTTTGTATTTTGTTACCAATTGTAACAGCCGATTTTTCAAATCCAGAAATTATGCGCCAAATCACGTTGGCAGGGGCTAATACTAGGGTTTTTATCTAGTAAATACCACGAAATCTGTGCATATTGGCCCTGCGATAAAATTATAAATCTTACGCACAACCAAACGTTAACGTTGTATTAACCCATAACTAGGGGGACTTTAATGATGGATACTTCCAAACGGGAGGAACATTGGCGGCGAACCAAGTCGCTGATGATCGTCACTCTCACGATCTGGTTTATCTTCTCTTTCGTGGTGCACTGGTTCGCTGCAGGGCTCAACTCGGTAAATTTCGCCGGGTGGCCGCTGGGCTTCTACATGGCCGCGCAAGGTTCGGAGATCGTCTTCGTGATCACGCTGTTCTGGTTTGTCAAAGCCCAGGACAAGATTGACCGCGATTGCGGCTTAGCCGAGGAGGATTAGACCTATGGCTGGTAAAATGGCTGGTGGTTCTTTTATAGAGAATCTGCCAAAAATATACGGTATGTATACCGGGGGCTTCCTGGTATTCGTTCTTTTAATGGCAATTCTCGAGCAGATGGGTGTCGGTGCGGATACTATCGGTATCCTGTTCGTGGCCTTCACTATCGTGATCTATGCTGCAATTGGCTTCCTTTCGAGGACGATGGCGGTTGATGCCTACTATGTCGCGGGCCGACAGGTTCCGGCGGTATTCAACGGCATGGCAACCGCGGCCGACTGGATGTCGGGTGCATCGTTCGTGGCGATGGCCGGCGGTATCTACTTCGGTGGACACGGTTATCTCGCGTTCGTGGTCGGCTGGACCGGGGGCTATATCCTCGTCGCGTCGCTGATGGCGCCTTACCTGCGTAAGTTCGGCTGCTACACCGTGCCCGACTTCATCGGTACTCGCTACGGCGGTAACCTGCCGCGCTTCCTCGGTGTCGTGGTACTTGCGGTCGCGTCGTTTACTTATGTAACCGCGCAGATCAACGCAACCGGCACCATCGCCGCGCGCGCGCTGCAGATTCCGTTCGAAGTCGGCGTCTGGTTCGGACTGCTCGGTATCCTGCTGTGCTCCATGCTCGGCGGTATGCGTGCGGTAACCTGGACCCAGGTGGCGCAGTACATCGTACTGATCATCGCTTACCTGGTACCGGTGTTCTGGATGTCCAACAAGCAGGGCTTTGGCCTGATTCCGCAGTTCGTCTACGGTGACGCGGTTGCGCGAATCACCGAACTCGAAGCACTGCACGGTCTCGGCACGCTCGATCCGGTAGCCGGCGCCAAGGGTGGCCTGAGAGCGCTTTCAGTGCCGTTTGCCGCGGCAGGTGATTCCGCGATGGCGAGCTGGAAGTTCGTCACCCTGGTGGCCTGTATGATGATGGGTACGGCGTCACTGCCGCACATCCTGATGCGCTACTTCACCACCCCGTCGGTGCGTGCTGCGCGTCAGTCGGTGGCCTGGTCGCTGATGTTCATCTTCCTGCTGTACTTCACCGCGCCTGCGCTGGCGACCTTCACCAAGCTGCAGATTCTCGATCCTGAGTTGGCGACCGGTATCATCGGCAAATCGATTGCCGACGTACAGGCGCTCGAGTGGATCCAGAAGTGGAGTAACGTGGGTTTTGCGCAAATCATCGATGCGAATAGCGACGGCATACTGCAACTCAACGAGTTCTTTATGCGTGGCGATATCGTGGTACTGGCGACGCCGGAAATTGCGGGTCTGCCCTACGTCATCTCCGGCCTGGTGGCCGCGGGTGGTATGGCGGCTGCGATGTCCACGGCTGACGGACTGCTGCTCGCAATTGCGAACGCGCTGTCGCACGATCTGTACTACAAGATCATCGACCCTGAAGCGGAAACCAAGAAGCGTCTGCTGGTTGCACGGATACTGTTACTCGGTATCGGTGCCGCGGGTGCATTCGTGGCCTCACTGAAGCTAACCAGTATTTTGGGGGCGGTAGCCTGGGCATTCGACTTCGCCTGTTCCGGCCTGTTCTTCCCGATCGTACTGGGTATCTGGTGGAAACGCGCGAATCGCCAGGGTGCGATCGCCGGTATGGCTGGCGGTTTCCTGGCCGGTACCTGGTACCTGTACATGGTTCGCTGGGGCGGCATGGATCCGTGGATCGGAATCGACCACCTGCGCTTCGGCATCATCGGAATGCCGGTCAGCCTGGTGCTGATGATCGTGGTGTCGCTGATGACACCGGAACCGGATGCGGAGACCCAGGCAATGGTAGACGAAATTCGTGTACCGTCTGGTGATACCGTACTGGGATCTTCACACTAATAATAAAGCAGTACTGATTGAAAGCCGGAACCTCGTGTTCCGGCTTTTTTTATTTGTGACGCCGAGAGTGTAGCGATAGCGGCGTTGGAATCTTGCGCAAGGCGCTCGCGTACATTGTGTACTGCTCGCGCCATTGCGCAATATTCCGCCTTGCTCTCACAGCACTCTCGGCGCCACAAATGGTTCAGTGATTACTATATGTGTGTCGGTATAAAGGTTTTGGAGTCATCCCCACGATAGCGGCGTTGGATTCTCGCGTAAGACGGCCGTGACGTTCCAGATCTTCCTGTTGTTGGTAGAGATGGCGCCGCTAGATTTTGGTGTCATCCCGATGCGTCGGACCGCCGCGTAAGCGGGGATCTTTAAACAATTGGGCTTTTTTTTGGTGACAGTACCGGTATTATCTCTGCTGCACGATTACATACTGGTGAATAACAGGTGACAATAAGTGGCTGAAGCTTTTCCAATCTGGGTAATTATTACCGACTACCTGCTCGGCATGGTGATGTGGACGCTGGTCGGCCGCTTCGCGATGGGCCTGTTTCTGCCGGAAGACAGCACATTCTTCTTTATGAAAGCTTTCGTCAAGTTGACCAATCCGGTCATCAAACTGTTCAAATGGGTTACCCCGTCTTTCCTGATCCAGCCGCTGGTGCCGCTCTACGTCGCCTGGTTCTTCTTCATGTTCCGCTTTTACCTGGTGCCGTGGCTGCTCGGTTATTCGGTCATGGGCATGCTGTCCTTCCCGCTGGAAACCGAATTCGCGCGAGGCGTGGCCAATCTGGTGGGCTTCTTCGCCGATTAGCGTCAGCGCATCTTTACTTGATTACCTTCCAGCTACCGTCTGCCTGCCTGCAGGCAGTACCATAAATCTGTTCCATATCGCCGCCGATTTGGGCATCGAGGGTGAATTCACGACAAGGGCCCTCGGCCACGGTATAGGTTCTGGTCGGGGTGACCGTATAGGTATGTTGTGTGTCTGGATTGACCCAGGTTGTCGGGGTGTTTGTCCGCCTGGTTTCGAGGATATCGGCGGTTTTCATGCGGTCCTGTTCATCCATGTATTTACCGACGGTCGAGCCGATACTCGCGCCTACAATTGCGCCGAGCCATATGGCCAGGGCTCTGCCACGACCATCGCCAACAGCTGAGCCAACCGCCGCCCCTACTGCGGCGCCGGCGAGAGCTCCCGACTGCTCATGCGTGGTTGTGCATCCGGCAGACAGGGTAATGATTACGATTGCCGCAATCGTTGTGTGAATTCCTTTTTTCATATCAGACCTCGAGGTTGTATTTCGGAAATTAAGCCGATAACTGGTTCGGCTCGTTTCGCTAAATTCGAATCGGTTCGATTTAATAGCACCACTTTATCAATGTTTTGCCATGGTTGAGATTGACCCACATCAAACTAGGTATATTTGGCACCGGATCGGGTTATTCAAGCCGGTTGATTAGTTCAATTTCTACGGTAGAATAGCCGCCTGATTTTGTAGACGTACGATAGTCGCGTAGCTCAGTTGGTTAGAGCACCACCTTGACATGGTGGGGGTCGGTGGTTCGAATCCACTCGCGACTACCA
>CAMYML010000076.1 GCA_947259305.1 uncultured Gammaproteobacteria bacterium
GGTTGTCGCGATAATCAGTGCTGCCATCCTGGTTCCGGAAGAAACGATGTTATTGATGCAATGGGTGGGTGCAATCGCTATCTTATTAGCTGGACTTATCGAAGTATTGTTTGGACACAAAAAAATATAGGAACCCATTCATTCAATGTACAGGTAGGGCAATCCCTCTACTGGAATAACAGGGGACGGAGGGATTAAATTTTATTCCCTCCGTCCCCTTTTCTGCTTTTATCTGGCATAAGGCTCAAACCCGCATTAACAGAACTTCCTTCGGTATCAGTGGTTCCTCACCCGAAGCAGCGATCGAATTTATCCACCGTTATCTTTCGCCGGATCCGATGCCGAATCCGAAAGGAATGGCGCCGGTATCGCGCGCACGCTTCACCATCGACGATATCAAGGTGTTTTATTTCGAAGCGGCGTTAGCCAATGGTGGCCGACCGTCCTCTTTCCAACTCAACGAGTGGTTCTGGAAGCAGACACTCGCGGGCAAGATGATTCTCGATTTCCAGGATGCCGCGCGTCTCAGTGACGATAAGAATTTACGACTGATCGCAGACTCCCTGGTTCCTCCGGAAAGGACTTACGAATATCTTTGACGCCAATCCGGGCACTGAATAACTACTAAGACGGGGAAATGGTGCCCAGGGGCAGAATCGAATTAGCATCGTGAACTGGCGAGCAGGTTGATTCTTCAATAGTCTACTTCGCCCTGAAACCAACATGGATACCAACAAATCATGAAGTCATTCGGCAAGACTACTTGTGTCGTATGGCACTGGATAGCCCGTAACGCGAGTTCGAACTCTGACCACGATCGCAGCGCACCCGCGCATTCAACTGGAGGGAGTGAGAAGCAATCCGTTTCCTCAGACCGGGTCGTCAAGGGTTACGGTCTTGAAATCCGCGGGTGATACGATTTCCAGTAGCTCGAGATCGCCGGAGCATTCGATCTCACGGTGATTGAGCAGCGGAACCTGATTGATGCAATCGCCCTTGCGTAATGTCCGGACTCCGATGCCTTCATATTCAAACTTCGCCCAGCCGTTAAGGATATAGACCATCTGAAACTGGCACTCGTGATAGTGCCATTGATGTATCTGGTCGCCCTCTTCCCTGCCCCTGGCCCGAATCACGTGCGCCACGTAGTCACCATCGGTACCCGTTTCGATGCCCAGGTCACGGTACTCGAATATTTCCCGCAGCCCCTCGGTCCAGGCAGCATCGGCAGCTACGCTGTGCACAAACTGGCACTGTTTGTCGATCATCGGTTTTCCCCTATAGTCAGTCTTTGGATTATATCGTCGTGACCAGTCATCGACCACAGGCGTGTGTCTTGCGACATCGGAAACCAGCATGGCACCGGAAAACTCTATCATCTGAGATTATCGGCAAAAAAATTTCATCGAAGTCTATTTGCATGTCGATAGATTTGATATCGTGAAACCTGAATCCCTGATTCGAAAGCAATTCAGTTAAATTCGCCAAAACCGTATTTAACCAGCCCAGGAAGTCAGGCATATGACCAGAGATCCACGTTACGACGTATTGTTCGAGCCGGTAAAAATCGGTCCGGTCACGGCGCCGAACCGTTTCTACCAGGTGCCGCATTGCACCGGGCTCGGCTGGCTCAGGCCGCGCATGGTCGCCGCCCTGCGCGGCATGAAAGCCGAAGGCGGCTGGGGCGTGGTCTGCACCGAGTACTGCTCGATTCATCCGGCCTCCGACGACTTGCCGCATCCTTACGCGTCGCTGTGGGACCAGGGCGACATCAGGGCGCACTCGATCATGACCGAAAAGGTGCACGAGCACGGCGCGCTCGCCGGCGCCGAACTCTGGGTCGGCGGCGCGCGTTCGACCAACCTGTTCAGCAATGAAGTCGCGATGGACGTGGCGAACCTGCCGAATTCGATCGGTATCCCTTACCAGGCGCGCGCGATGGACAAGTCCGATATTCGCGAACTGCGGCGCTGGCACCGCAACGCCGCGCTGCGCGCGCGCGACGCCGGCTTCGATATCGTCTACGTTTATGCCACGCACCATTACCTGCTGGCGCACTTCCTGTCGGCGAAAACCAATTCACGCAGCGATGAATACGGCGGCTCGCTGGAAAACCGGATACGACTGGTGCGCGAGCTGATCGAGGAAACCAAGGACGCGGTTGGCGACAAATGCGCGGTCGCGGTGCGCTTTTCCGCCGACGACGAAGGCAGCAGCGATGATAACCCGGTGACCACCGAGCATCGCGAAATGCTCGAGATGCTGGCCGAACTGCCGGATCTGTGGGATATCAATATCCAGGATTACTCGCGTGAAATGGGGGTATCGCGCTTCATCAGGGAAGGCGCGCTCGAAGCCCACATGTCCTACGTCAAAACGATTACCAGCAAGCCGGTGGTGACCGTGGGTCGCTTCACCTCACCCGACACCATGGTTTCGCAAGTCAAGCGCGGCATCGTCGATTTCATCGGCGCCGCGAGACCGTCGATCGCCGATCCGTTCCTGCCGAAAAAAATCGAGCACGGCCGGATCGACGAAATCCGCGAATGTATCGGCTGCAACATCTGCTACACCGGTGACGCGACTGGCACGCCGATACGCTGCACCCAGAATCCGACTATCAGCGAAGAATGGCGCCGCGGCTGGCACCCGGAACAGATTGCGCCCAGGGGCTCGCAAGCGAACGTGCTGGTCATCGGTGGCGGCCCCGCCGGGCTCGAGGCGACGCGGGCGCTCGGCCGGCGCGGTTACCACGTCATGCTGGCCGAGGCGCAACATAGCCTCGGTGGACGGGTCAGCCGGGAATCGGAATTGCCGGGTCTCGGCGAATGGGCGCGCGTGCGCAATTACCGGGTGCACGAAATCCAGAGCATGCATAACGTCGAGGTTTACTTCGATAACCTGATGGATGTCGAACAGGTGCTTGCGGTCGAGGCAAATCATATTGTTATCGCGACCGGCGCCAGCTGGCTGGCGGATGGCCGGGGCTTGCATCACCAGACGCCGCTGGCGGAATTCGGTCCGGCGGAGCAGGTGTTTACCCCGGACGACATCATGGCCGGCCGCCTGCCGCAGGGCCCGACCCTGATTTACGACGACGATCATTACTACATGGGCAACGTGATCGCCGAGTTGCTGCGCTCGAAGGGCCTCCCGGTCACGCTGGTGACGCCTGAAGCCATCGTCTCCTCCTGGGGCGGCAAGACCAGCGAACAGCGGCGGGTACAGCGGCGCATGCTGGAGCTGGGGATCGATATCGTCACCGCGCACGGCCTCAGCGCCTTCGACGGCAACGCCGCCGAACTCGCATGCATCTACACTGGCGAGCGCAGGCGCACCGAAGCCGAAGCGGTGGTTAGCGTGACCATCCGGGCCCCTAACGATAATCTGTACCACCAGCTGCAACAAAGCCTGCAAGCCGGGGGCGACTACAAGCCCGACTCCGTAACCCGGATCGGCGACTGCCTGACGCCAACCATCATTGCCGGCGCGGTATTCTCGGGTCATCGCTACGCGCGCGAACTCGACACCGAGGTGGACCCGGATAATCGCATGAAATACGACCGCGTGTTTTTCGAAGATAATTAATGCGCAACCAGTCGCGCGTCTTCACCATACTTATCCGTATTCCATGACATCACGGTCGCGAACACGTCCGATCCGACGCAGTAATCGGTGTAGAGACCAGGGTAGAAACTGGAAATATCGACAACCTTAGTAGTCGATCTTTTCCAGGCAACCCTTGGCGGCGGCCGAGGCCGCGCCACCCGAGCCGGTGACGACCAGGTCCCAGGAGACAGAGCCGGATTCAACCTGCAGGCATTCTCGAACGGTTTGTCGTATTCAACGAGCCTATCGGCAACGCTGTCTGTCGGCTTTAAGCTGCACAAGCCGGAAGTCATGATGCTATTTGTCGTCATGTCAAAATATGCCCGATCGAACCGATAAATTTCTGGAAATAATATATTGAATTAATCGCTTTGCCATGGATATGCTCGGCAAGCTGCGCTGCTTAATAAGGATTAATTGATCCAGGTTAAGTCGGACGAAGTAAAGGCGGGTAAATTGATCAAAAATGCTATAGAACTTTCGTTAGTGCCATTCAACTCGTATGGGGGATCACTTATGGAACTGGAAAAAATCCAGCAAATTGAGGCGGCTACCTGGGTAAACCGTCAGGAAGTGCTGCGACTGGGCGTCTCGATATTATTTATCGTGGGCATCATCCTGTATGTCAGTTCCCGCGGTGAAGTTAGCCCCATGCTGGTCATTGCGGGCATGATCGGTGGCTACATGGCGCTCAATATTGGCGCCAACGACGTCGCCAACAACGTCGGGCCCGCGGTCGGCTCGCGCGCGCTCACGCTCGCCGGCGCCATTACCATTGCCGCCATTTTCGAGTCCGCAGGTGCCCTGATCGCCGGTGGCGACGTGGTTAGCACCATCAAAAAAGGCATCATCGACCCCGCCAACATCGCCAATACGGAAGTTTTCATCTGGCTGATGATGGCCGCCCTGCTGGCGGGCGCCCTGTGGCTGAATATGGCAACCGCCATCGGCGCGCCGGTATCGACCACCCACTCGATCGTGGGCGGCGTGCTGGGGGCAGGCATCGCAGCCGGCGGCTGGGGAGTAGCCAACTGGGACAAGATGGGGCAGATCGCGGCGAGTTGGGTAATTTCGCCCATGTTCGGCGGCCTGATAGCGGCTGCTTTCTTATATATGATCAAACGTACGATTACCTACAAATCTGACATGCTGCTCTCGGCAAGACGCATGGTGCCGATACTGGTATCCATTATGGCGTTAGCCTTTGCCACTTACCTGGCGCTCAAGGGATTTAAAAAGATCTGGAAGGTTGATGTCACGACGGCGCTGCTGATCGGTGCCGGGGTGGCGGCTGTTATTTACGCCATTTCAAAGCCCTTGGTTGCACGTAAATCCCAAACTCAGACTAATGACAAACAGGGCGTTAATGCCCTGTTTACGGTTCCGCTGATATTTGCCGCCGCGCTGTTGAGTTTTGCCCACGGCGCCAACGATGTCGCCAACTCGGTTGGACCCCTGGCGGCAATCAACGATGCCCTGACGACGGGCGGCATCTCTTCCAAGGCAAGCATTCCCCTGTGGGTCATGCTGGTCGGAGCCGTCGGCATTTCACTGGGCCTGGCGTTATACGGGCCCAAGCTGATCAGAACGGTAGGCTCGGAGATAACCGAACTCGACCAAATGCGGGCCTTTTGCATTGCACTGTCCGCCGCAATCACGGTAATTATCGCCACCCAGATGGGCTTGCCCGTAAGTTCCACGCATATCGCGGTCGGCGCGGTTTTCGGGGTGGGATTCCTGCGCGAGTACCTGAAGAGAAGTTACGCCAAAATGGTAGAGCAGATCCACCTGCATCACCTGGGTCGCGACATGACCGATGTCGAACAATTCCTGGAGGATTTTCAGCAGGCAGGTCTGGATGAAAAAGGCGAAATGCTGCAAAAGTTAAAGGAACACTCTGCCGATGTCGACCTGTCGAAAAAGGAGCGCAGGGGTTTGAAAAGGGTTTATCGTCACGAACTGGTGAAGCGTTCGGCCCTGTTAAAAATTGTTGCCGCCTGGATCATTACGGTGCCGGTATCCGGAGTACTCGCCGCCATGCTATTTTTCATGATTCGCGGCATGATGCTGCCCTGAAAGGATTCTGCAGCGGCCGGCGGAGGGGATGATCCGCAACCATGCAGCGGAATCATGTCGGCGATCAGACTCTCTTCAGACATCACAATCCACCCAAACATCGTTCACAAGCTGGGGTATCCCCTCATCGGTTGAAGTTTTAGAATGGCTGGGCCTGTTCGCCTGTAACAGGCTCGGTTTTCCCGAAAAGTTTCCGATAATCCTGACTGGAAGGCAAAATGACACGTGATCCCCGCTATGACATCCTGTTCGAGCCCGTCAAGATCGGGCCGGTCACGGCTAAAAATCGGTTCTACCAGGCGCCGCACTGCAATGGCATGGGCCGGACCTTCCCCTCCAGCATGGCGGCGATGCGCGGCGTCAAGGCCGAGGGCGGCTGGGCGGTGGTATCGACCGAGCAGACCGATATCCACCCGTCGAGCGATTTCACCCCGGCGACCGAGTGTCGGCTCTGGTCGGACCGGGACATTCCCTACCTCGCGCGCATGTGCGACGCGGTGCACGAGCACGGCGCGCTGGCCTCGACCGAGCTGGTGCACAACGGCAAATGGGCAGGCAACCTTTACAGCCGCGAGGTGCCGCTGTTCCCGACGCACATGCCGGTGCCGACCCACAATTTCCCTCTGCAGGCTCGCGCCATGAACAAGGCGGATATCCGTGCCTACCGGCGCTGGCACCTGGACGCGGCGAAACGTGCGCAAAAGGCCGGTTTCGATATCATCTGCTGCTACGCCGCGCACAACCTGTCGCTGGCCGGCATGTTCATGCTCAATCGCTACAACTTTCGCAGTGACGAATACGGCGGCAGCCTCGAGAACCGCGTGCGCCTGTTTCGTGAAATCATCGAAGACACCAGGGAAGCCGTCGGCGATAGCATGGGCGTCATCGTGCGTTTCGCGGTCGACGAGTTGCGCGGCGCCGAAGGGCTCGAGGCCGACAAGGAGGGCCGCGAAATCGTCGAGATGCTGGCCGAACTGCCCGACCTGTGGGACGTCAATATCGCCGAATGGCACAACGACAGCATGACCAGCCGCTTTGCCGACGAGGGTTACCAGGAACCCTTTATCGAGTTCGTCAAAAAGGTTACGACCAAACCGGTGGTCGCGGTTGGTCGCTACACCACACCAGACCGCATGGTGTCGTTGATCAACAGGGGAATCGTCGACATGATCGGCGCGGCACGCCCGTCGATCGCCGATCCCTTTCTGCCGAAAAAAATCGAGCAAGGCCGCATCGAGGACATCCGCGAATGTATCGGCTGCAATATCTGCGTCGCCTGGGACAACATGATAGCGCCCATGCGCTGCACCCAGAACCCGACCAATAGCGAGGAATGGCGTCGCGGCTGGCACCCCGAACGAATCGCGCCCAAGACCGACGATGGTTTGCTGCTGATCGTCGGCGCCGGGCCGGCCGGGCTCGAGGCCGCGCTCGCCGCCGGCCGTCGCGGCCACGACGTTGTGCTGGCCGAAGGCGGACCCGAACTGGGCGGCCGCGTCACCCGTGAGAGCCGGTTACCGGGTCTTGGCGCCTGGGCGCGGGTACGCGACTACCGGACCTACCAGATCTCGCAGATGGCAAACGTCGAAGTCTACAAATCCAGCGTGCTTGGCATGCCGGAGGTGCTCGAATTCGGCGCCGCGCACGTCGCTATCGCCACCGGCGCGCGCTGGCGTCGCGACGGTTACGGTCGCAGCCACCAGTTCCCGATCCCTGGCACCGATGGCGGTAACGTACTGTCTCCGGACGACATCATGGCCGGGCTGCGCCCCGAAGGCCGGGTGCTGGTGTATGACGATGACCACTACTACATGGGATCGGTAGTGGCCGAGCAGCTGGTTGCCGACGGCCACGAGGTCGTCCTGGCCACGCCGCAATCCGTGGTCGCGTCATGGACCGAATACACCCTGGAACAGCACCGCATTCAGGCGCGTTTGCTGGACCTCGGGGTCGAAATCATCACCAGCCACGCCTTGCGGGAGATAACCCGGGAAAGCGTCTCGCTGAATTGTGTCTTCTCCGGTAAAACCCGGACCGTGGCGGCAACGGCGGTTGTAATGGTCGTGTCGCGTATTCCTAACGACAAGCTTTATCAGGAACTGGTGGTCGAAGCGGACCGATTGAGCGCGGCGGGGATAAAAACACTAAGGGGGATCGGTGATTGCCATGGCCCGGCAACCATCGCCGCCGCGGTTTACGAAGGACACCGCTTTGCCCGCGAACTGGGCGAGGAAGTCGCGCAAATACCATTCCGCCGCGAGATTACCGAACTATCAACCGAATTTGACCTGCCGTGATCCGATTCTAACTAGCGAGAAGGACAAGTCAGCAGGTTTCAGCCCGGCATCTGCGGCCGATATTCTCAAAGGTCAAGTATGTCTAATCAACCCTGAGCAGTTTTTTTATGAAGGATTTGACAGGTGGCGTCGGGCGCCGATGATTTTCGATAAACTCACCCACCAGCTCTCGGCTCACATAATCCAGGGGCTGGGGAATATCCGTAATCCGTCTGCATTTGGCGCTATCAGTAAAACCCGGTCCTTCATTTTGCGTTATTTTTGAGTCTTTGGTCATGTCGAATAAAAGCTTAAAATTCAGCCAGCTATAAAAATAAATATATATAAACGCGACTAATGTGCTCCACATCACATAGAAACCTTTTTACCCTGGATTGGGTATAAGCGAAACCAACCAGCTTCTGGACCTGCCTGCCGTCGCGCCAAGCTATTGTTTTATAATGCCTTCTTTATGCAATTAGCTTAGTTGGCATGACACCAGCATCGCATGCTGATGGTCCTTTTGTGGCCGTTTGCGACAGTTAACCAGCGGATTTCAAGGTCTCCTGCCGCGTATTTCGCATCCAGGCAGTTATACGGGCACCGGATGGTTAGCATAGCTCCCACCATGTGCCCGTTAACGGCATGCCATAGTTCAACGACGGGTCAGCTGAGTTCGCCGCGGGCGGGGTAATCTTTTTCCAGCGCGAACTTGAGGCCGCCGATGATTTCGCGAAAATGCGGACGCGCGAACGGCATAGTGCTGACCTGCGCCCAGTAAAGCGTGTCGTCGGGGCGCACGATGAAGATGCCGGGCTCGTTGAATTCGGCGGGCTCCTCGATGCCGAGCGAAGTCTTGCCGCGGCTCGCGGAACGATGCAGCCCCCAGTCGCGGCACTGCTCGACGGTGACGCCATAGCCTACATTGAGATTGTCCAGCGACCAATCCTGCCTGGCCTGCTCGGCGCGCTCGCGCGTATCGGTGCTGAGCACGAGCACCGAAACCCCGATCTCGGTAAAATCGCCCTTGAGACGATCCAGCTCGCCGATGTACTTGCTGCAGACCGGGCAATGCAGGCCGCGGTAAAACACGACCATGGTGAAATTCTCGGGATCCTGGTCGGCCAGCGACCAGGCGCCATCCAGCGTCTCGACCTCGAGCGCGGGGACGGGCTCGCGGGGTTTTAATACATTCACAGAGTGCTCCTCATTGTTGTTTGCGGATAAACGTCAACCATAACCAAAAACCTTGCGATCTGCATACTTTAATTCCCGATCAGGCCGCCTTGCTTAGTTGATACGCGTCAAGGCGTCGGCGACGGGTCGATGTTAGCGTTAAGCGGTTAAAAACAACCGGAAAATGGCATGGCCGACAGCGCGAACCTGATCCAACTGGATACCAGCGAATCTATCTGGGAGAGTTTTTTCACGGTGTTCCCACTCGTCATCGTCGGCACCCGCGAAGCCGACGGCAGCGACGACCTCGCACCCAAGCATCTGGCGATTCCGATGAGCTGGCAAAACCACTTCGGCTTTGTCTGCACGCCACGCCACAACACTTACCAGAACATACTGCGCGAACGGCAGTTTGCGATAACCTACATGCGCCCCTCGCAAACCGTGCTGGCCAGTCTCGCCGCCAGCCCGCGCTGCGCAGACGGCAGCAAACCGATTACCGAGGCTTTACCCACCTTTGCGGCCGAGTCGGTCGACGCCTCCTTTATCCAGGACGGCTACCTCTTCCTCGAATGCGAACTGGAGCAGATGGTCGACAACCTGGGCGAGAACTCGTTGATAATCGGTCGCATCGTCAAGGCCATGATCGCCGAAGACGAACTGCGCAGCTCGGATCAGGATGACGAAGACCTGGTTTTCAAGGCGCCGCTGCTGGCCTACCTGTACCCGGGCCGTTTTGCCGAAATCGCCAATTCCACCAAGTTGCCGTTTCCCGCCGGCTTCAAAAGGTAGGCTGCATGGAATACAAACACGAAGTACTGGCGCATCTGCGCGCGCAGCAGGATTCGATGACGGCGCTGCTCAAGGACCTGGTGCTGATGGAAACGCCGTCCACCGATGCCGAATCCCAGTTCCAGATTCGCAGCCGCCTGAAAGCGGAGTTCGAAGAGCTCGATTATCGCGTAAATCTGATCCCGGGACGCAGCTCCGGCGGGCACATCTACGCCGCGGCGAAATACCGCGGCAAGCGGCAGCCGGCGCAGCTAATGCTCGGCCATTGCGACACGGTATGGCCGATCGGCACGCTGCAGGAGATGCCGCTGGTGCTGGCAGCCGACACCCTGAGTGGCCCCGGGGTTTACGACATGAAAGCCGGGCTGGTGGAAATGATTTTCGCCCTGAGGACGATCGAGTCGCTGGGCCTGCGGCCGAGTGTCGCGCCGCTGTGTTTCATCAATTCCGATGAAGAAATCGGCAGCCGCGAATCGACGCGCTACGTGCGCGCGTTGGCGCAACGCGTCGATCGCTGCATGGTGCTCGAGCCTTCGCTCGGCCCCAGCGGCAAGATCAAGACCGCGCGCAAGGGCGTCGGCCGCTTCGAGGTGACGGTGCAGGGCAAGGCCGCGCATGCCGGGCTCGACCCGGGCGCCGGCGCCAGCGCCATTCTCGAGCTGTCGCACGTGATTCAGAAACTGTTCGAATTGAATGATCCCGAGCACGGCACTTCGGTCAACGTCGGTGTGATCGATGGCGGCATTCGGCCCAACATGGTGGCGCCGCAGAGCCGCGCGATTATCGACGTCAGGGTGCAGACCCAGGCCGACGCCGAGCGCATCGAGCTTGCCATTCACAGCCTCGAGGCCGAGACCGAGGGCGTCATACTCACTATCGAAGGCGCCATCGGTCGCCCGCCGATGGAGCGCACCGAAAGCAATCAACAGCTGTGGCGGATAGCGCAACAACTGGCCGAAGACATCGACCTCGATCTCGAGCAGGGTACCGCCGGCGGCGGGTCCGACGGCAATACCACCAGCCTTTATACCGCCACGCTCGACGGCTTGGGTGCGGTTGGCGATGGCGCCCACGCGCACCACGAACATATCAATATCGATCTATTGCCGGAGCGTTGCGCCCTGCTGACCCTGTTGCTGCTGGCGCCACCGCTCAAAACCTGAGTCAGAGGAGCCTGGTCATGATTCGCCCATTTCTTGCATCCGTTACACGCATTTCCGACCTGACCCCAGACAATTTCAGCACGACAGCATTGGCGCGCGAACACTGGGATACCGGTGACTACGTGGTCGGCAAGGTGCTCGACACGCGCGGCCACCTGAAAGCCATCGAACTGCCCCGCGGACGCATGATAGAAGTCATGGAGGATGACCTCGTGGTCGGCGCCTTCGGCAGGCGGGCGGCAACGCTGGAGGCGGTCGGCGACTGGCAGTCGATCGACGATACGGGCGAGTTCAATGCGCTGACCGCCGCCGGACTGTTCGGCAAGGTCACGTCGATGTCGCCGTTTATCTCGTCGCCGATGCACTTGCAATACCAGGGGCACGTCACGCGCAACGATGCCAAGGTGACGATGCGCGGCAGCCTGCCGCAACTGGACATTATCGATTTCGACATACCGATCATCCTGATTGTCGGCACTTCGATGTCCTCCGGCAAGACCATGTCCGGCCGCGTCATCGTGCATCTGTTATCGCAAATGGGCCTGAACGTGGTTGGCACCAATCTGACCGGTGCCGCTCGTTATCGCGATATGCTCAGTTTCCGCGACGCCGGCGCGAGCGCAATCTATGATTTCGTCGATGCCGGCCTGCCGTCCTCTGCCGTCGACGAAGCGGCCTACCGCCAAGCCCTGCCCTACCTGCTGTCCCTGATCGCCAGAGACAAACCCGACGTCGTGGTGGCAGAGGCCGGCGCCTCACCGCTCGAACCCTATAACGGCGCGATTGCCAAGGAAATGATTCGGGATAACGTCAAGTTCAAGCTACTATGCGCGCAGGACCCTTACGCGGTCGTCGGTGTGCAGCATGCATTCCAGCGCTCGCCTGACCTCGTCGCCGGTGGCGCGGCGAATACCGATGCCGCGATTGCGCTGGTGAAAAAACTGTCCGGGCTGCCGGCGCTGAACCTGATGGAGCCGGCGAGCCGCGATCAGCTCGGGGCCATGCTGCGCAAGGCCCTCGATCTGTAATTCGACGCAAGCAAATAACCAGTATCGAATCGCGGGCAGTTTTAATACACTATCGCTCTCGTTTTAACCGCTGGAAAAAGCCTGCTTGAACTCGCCAGGGCACATCGCCGTGATCGGCGCCGGAATCGTCGGCTGCAGCTGCGCGCTATGGCTGCAAAAAAAGGGCTTCAAGGTCACGCTGATCGATCCCGATGCACCGGGTTCCGGCACCTCTTCCGGTAACGCCTGCACGATAGCCACTTACGGCTGCATTCCGGTTAACAGTCCTGACCTGTTGCGGCGTTTGCCGTCGCTGCTATTCTCGAAAGACAGTCCGTTGAGCCTGGACCTCGGCTACGTATTGTCGCACCCCGCGTGGATGCTCGAGTTCCTGATCAATTGCCGCGAGCACAAGGTCGCCCGGATTACCCGCCTGCTCGGCAAGTTACTGGCAAAAGTCTACGCCGGGCTCGATCCGCTGCTCGACATGGCGCAGGCGCGCGACCTGCTGACGCAACAGGGTTTCATGCACGTCTATCGCGGCGACCGGGAATTCGACGCCGCGAAAAAATCAAACCAGGCACGGCGCGCCCAGGGCGCCGACTTCATCGAACTCGACCAGGGCGATATCCAGGAGCTTGAACCCAATCTGAAAATTCCGTTCGAGCGCGGCCTGCTATTCGACAGCATCAGCCACGTGCTCGATCCGTTGGCGCTTTGCCAGCGCTACGCAGAGTGTTTCCTGCGTAACCAGGGGCAACTGCTGCGGCAGCGCGCGCTCGAGGTCGTGCATGGCGACGGCGGGGTGCAGATCCGGCTCGATAACGGCGCAAGCGTCGACGCGGAGCGTGTCGTCATTGCCGCGGGCGCGTTTTCGAAAGGCATCGATGGTATCCCGACACGCTTGCTCAAGCTCGATACCGAACGCGGCTACCACGTGCAGTTCAGCGACATGCAGCATTTGCTCAAGCGTCCGGTCAGCTGGCACCACGCCGGCTTTTACGCAACTCCGATGAACCTGGGCCTGCGTTTCGCCGGCACAGTCGAGATCGCCGGTTACAACAGGGCAATGAATCCCCGCATCATCAGCTACCTGACGCGCAAGGCGCACGAAATGCTGGAACTGCCCGATAAACCCGACCAGGAATGGCTCGGTTTTCGCCCGACCTGCCCCGACGCGCTGCCGGTCATCGGATTCAGTACCGTGTCGGAATACATAATCTACGCCTTCGGACACCACCACCTCGGGCTCACGCTGTCCGGAATAACCGGCAAACTTGTCGCCGAACTGGCAAACGGCGAAGATCCGAGCCACAATATAACCCCGTTCAGTCCACGAAGATTTTTATAATAATGAGATTTGACGATAAGACCGTAGTAATCACCGGAGGCGTTGGTGGCATCGGCCAGGCAGTGGTCGAATTGTTTGCCAGCGAGGGTGCCAACCTGCTGTTTTCCGATCGCAGCGAAGAAGACTGCAACGATCTCAGCGAAACCCTGAAACGCAAAGGGCTCGACACCCATTACCTGGCGGGCGACCTGCGTCAGAAGACGTATTGCGAGGCCTTGATCGCCGAGGCGGTTTCGACCTACGGCGGTGTCGATATCCTGATCAACAACGCCGGTATCATCCCGCGCGGCAATATTCTGGAGACCACCGACGACATGTGGTTCAGCGCGCTCGA
>CAMYML010000077.1 GCA_947259305.1 uncultured Gammaproteobacteria bacterium
CGTGCGACGACGACTTCCTCCATCTGTCCGACGTTCTGGAACTCACCGATGTACCGGGAGCCGTTTCTCGCGCTTGCTGTCTGACGTGGTCTTCCATCAACCGCTCACCGCAAATACGTTGACCGCGGTCGGCTCCAGCGGATCGCCGGGACGGGTCTCGAGATAAAATCGATGCAACAGGTTGGCCGTGGCACGGCTACGATAGTCGCTGCTCGCACGCATATCGCTGAGCGGGGCGAATTCCGCGGTCAGCTTTTGCATCGCCGTGACCAGAGTAAAATCGTTCCAGGGTTCGCCGCGCAGGTATTCCTCGGTCGAACTGGCGCGCTTTGGAATCGCCGCCATCCCACCCAGTGCGATGCGGACGTCGGCCACCTGGTCGCCATCGAGGCGCAGGGCAAAGGCCGCGCACACCGCCGAGATATCCTGATCGAAGCGTTTGCAGAGCTTGTAACAGCGTATTTGCGTGTCAGCCTGCGGCAGCGGGACGATTACCGCCTCGACAAATTCACCCGGCTGCATTGCGTTTTGCATGTAGTCCAGGTACAGGTCCTCGAGCGGCAGTTCGCGGCTATCCTGGCCGTGACGCAACCGTACGCTGGAGTTTATCGCGATCAACGCCGGCATCGAGTCACCGATCGGTGAACCGTTGGCGATATTGCCCACCAGGGTGCCGGCGTTGCGCACCGGCACCGAGGCAAAACGGCGAAACATTTCCGCAAACTCGGGGTAATGCTGTTGCAGGGCTTCGAAGGCGTCGCTGAGCGTGACCGCGGCGCCGATCTCGATGCCGGCGGCGCCGGATTTTATCTGCCTGAGTTCGACGACGTCGCCGAGATAAATAATCGTCGGCAGCTCGCGTAACTGCTTGGTGACCCAGAGCCCGATGTCGGTGCCGCCGGCCAGAATCCGGGCTTCCGGGTTCTGTTGGTAGAGCTCGGCCAGGTCATCCACCGCCACCGGCGCATGGTAGTTCGCCTGCCCGTGCTGCAGCGATAGACGCTGGTCCCGGTTCAGCTCGCGCAGCAGCGCGATCAGCTGTTGTTCGTCCTTATCCGGCGCCGGATACTCGTGCATATGCAGGCAGGCGTCGACTATGGGGCGGTAACCGGTGCAACGGCACAGGTTTCCCGAGAGCGCATCGTCGATCTCGTGTCGATTCGGAGTCGTATTGTCCTGGTAGAGCGCAAACATCGACATGACGAAACCCGGGGTGCAGAAACCGCACTGCGAGCCGTGGTAATCGACCATGCTTTGCTGCACCGGGTGCAGGCTGCCATCGGTGGCTTTTAGCGATTCAACCGTAAACAGGGCCTTACCGGCGAGTGTCGGCAGGAACTGGATACAGGCGTTAACCGCGCGATAGCGCACAGCCTCAGCGTCGAGCTCCGCCACGACCACGGTACAGGCGCCGCAATCGCCCTCGGCGCAGCCCTCCTTGCTGCCTACTCGCAGCAGGTCTTCACGCAGGTATTGCAGTAGCGTGCGCGTCGGCTCGACCGTATCGACTTCGATTATTTCGCCATCGAGAATAAAACGAATCGCAGCCATCAGCTGCCCCGGTAGGTCGAGTAACTCCAGGGCGAAACCAGTAGCGGCACATGATAGTGCTGGTCGGCCTCGGCGATGCCGAAGCGCAACACCACTTCGTCAACGAAAAGTGGGTCGGGAAGATTACTCAGCGTGGCGCGAAAGTAGTCGCCGGCCTGAAATACCAGCTCGTAGACACCGGGCGCGAAGGCATCGCTATCGAGGATCGGGGCATCGAGTCGGCCGTCGGCATTGGTGCTGGCCTCGGCGATCAGGCGGCGCTCGGGCCGCAGGCTGAACAGCGCCACGCCAACGCCACTGGCAGGACGGCCCTGCGCGGTATCGAGCACGTGTGTGGTTAACCTCCCCATTAGCAACAGCCCTCTTAGTCGATGCGCTAAAATCGCACTAAACACTAAAATTGTCAACACTTTACTAAAATATTGTTAACAATTTAATAATCATGCTACACTGCGCGCCATTCCGGATTGAGCAACACCAGAAATGTCTGCGCAAATCGAAACACCCGCAAAAACAGGCCCCAGCGAAGACGAAGTCCTGCGCCAGATCGAACAGGCGGTGCTCGACCATCGCCTGCCGCCGGGCACCAAGCTCAAGGAAGTGCAGCTGGCGACCCTGTTCGGCGTAAAACGCGGCCTGATTCGCAAGGTGCTGACGCGCCTGGCTCATTCTCGCCTGGTCGATCAAACTCCCAATCGCGGCGCCAGCGTGGCAAAGCCCTCGGTCAAGGAGGGCCAGGACCTGTTTGCGACACGGCGCATCATTGAATCGGCCATTCTCGAAACCCTGATCACGCAGATCGACAGCAAGATCATCCGGCATCTGAGGAAACTGCTCGAGCGCGAACAAAGAGCTTACCAGCGCGGAGATTCCGAAACCGCGCTCGCGCTATCGGTCGATTTCCATCGCCAGCTGGCGGCGCTGGCCGGCAACAGCGTGCTCGACGAGTATCTCAACGACATCATCCGCCGTACGCCGCTGGTGATTCTGACCCATCTCGGTGACGACGAGCAAAACCGCTGCCGCAACCAGGAGCACGCTGCGATCATCGATGCGCTCGAACAGGGCGACGTGAAAAAAGCGGTCAAGGTCATGCAGCAGCACCTGTTGCACATCGAAAACAAAATCCAGCACAAGCCGGAAACCCGCCAGGCGGACCTGGCGACATTGCTGCGTCCACAATCCGAGCAGACGCTCGCATGAGCGACTATCCGCGCGACATGGTTGGTTACGGCGGTAACCCGCCGCACGCCCAGTGGCCGGCCGGCGCGCGCATCGCGCTGCAGTTCGTACTCAACTACGAAGAAGGCGGCGAGAACAACGTGCTGCATGGCGATCCGGGCTCGGAGCAATTTCTGTCGGAAATCATCGGCGCGCCGAGTTACCCGGCGCGCCACATGAGCATGGAATCGATCTACGAATACGGCTCACGCGCCGGGGTCTGGCGGCTGCTGCGCGAATTCGACACGCGCGGCCTGCCGCTGACGGTGTTCGCCGTGGCGATGGCGCTCTACCGCAATCCCGAGCTGGCCACCGAACTGGTCGGCCTGGGGCATGAAATCGCCTGCCACGGCCTGCGCTGGATTCACTATCAGGACGTCCCGGAGACGCTCGAGCGCGAGCACATGCAGCAAGCGCTCGACATTATCAAGGAACTCTGCGGCATCAAGCCGCAGGGCTGGTACACCGGGCGCGACAGCCCGAATACGCGCCGGCTCGTGGTCGAACAGGGCTCGATGATTTATGACTCGGATTACTACGGCGACGACCTGCCGCTATGGACCCGGGTCAATACCGGCGCCGGGGACTCGAAGACGCACCTGGTCATTCCCTATACGCTCGATACCAACGATATGCGTTTCGCTACCGCGCAGGGGTTTAACAGCGGCGAACAGTTTTACCAGTACCTGCGCGACAGCTTCGACGTGCTCTACGAAGAAGGCGAGGATGCGCCGAAGATGATGTCGGTCGGGCTGCATTGCCGGCTGGTCGGGCGACCCGGGCGGTTTCGCGCGCTACAGCGCTTTCTCGACTACGTGCAAGCGAAGGAGCGGGTCTGGATCTGTCGCCGTATCGATATCGCGCGCCACTGGATGGACAGGCATCCGCCGCAAACCGCATAATCCGCGCATGGGTTTGAACATCGACCAAATCAACCAGTGCAGCGAGACAGAATTCGTCGCGCTACTCGGCAGCATTTTCGAACATTCGCCCTGGGTGCCGGCGCTGGTTTTCGGCAAGCGCCCTTTTGCCGACCGGGAAGCGCTGCACCGGGCAATGGTGGATGCGATGCGGCATGCGCCCAAGCCGCGGCGCATGGCCCTGCTCTGCAGCCATCCCGAACTGGCCGGCAAGGAAGCCGCAGCCGGCAGCCTGACCGACGCCTCGCAGCGCGAGCAGGCCGGCGCCGGGCTCAATCAGTGCAGCGGCGCAGAGCTGCATACAATAAAGGCGCTGAACCAGGCCTACCACGGCAAGTTCGATTTTCCCTTCATCGTCGCGGTTACCGGGCTCGACAAGCATCAAATCATCGCGGCGATGGAACGGCGACTCGATAACAACCCGGAGGACGAATTCAATAGCGCACTCGGCGAGGTCGAAAAAATCGCCCGCATTCGTATCGACGCCCTGATTAATGACTAGCCTGATCGATCGCTCCGGGGTACATCCGGACTGGCGACAAATCCTGCAACAGGCGCTCACCAGCCTGGATCCGGATTATGCCGAATCCCTGCTGCGCGCTGAAAACTGGCTGCCCGGCAGCGATCGCCTGCTGGCGGCGTTTCGACGTGATCGCGCCGGGGTGCGTTACCTGTTAATCGGTGAATCGCCCTACCCGCGGCGCGAATCGGCCAACGGCATCGCGTTTTACGATGCCGCGGTCGGCGAGCTCTGGAGCGATGGCGGCCTCAGCAAGGCGGTCAACCGCGCTACTTCGTTACGTAATATCGTCAAGACCGCCCTGCTGGCCGAAGGCCTGCTGCAGCGGGACGCCGACGGCAAGATCACCCAGGACGCCATCGCCAGGCTCGACAAGAGCGACCTGATCCAGACCCTGCCCGAGCTCTTCGACAACCTGGAAAACGCCGGATTCCTGATGCTGAACGCGACTCCGGTTTTGCATCCCGAGCGCAAACCGGCCGTCGAAGCGCTCTACTGGCAAGACTTTCTGGAACAACTGTTAGCCCTGATCGCGCAGCATTCGGCACATCGCATCGCCCTGGTGCTATGGGGCAAGATCGCCGGCCTGGTTGAAACCATGCCGGCGAGCGCGAGCTATGACAAACTGGTTTGCGAGCACCCCTATAACATTTCTTTCATCGATAATCCCGACATGCTGCAATTGCTTGCTGAGCTGCAGGTACTGCAAAAGCGTCAGCCAACCAGTTAATCAGGGTCAGAATCTGTAATTCAATCCGACCGTAACAGCGCTCGATGGCAGTCACCAGGCCTGTAGCAGAGCTTTAAATCAAGCCCGTAAGAATTACCGTTCAAGGGCGGACCCGCTGGTAATGCAATCGCTAAAATCCCATGACCACGATTCAGGGCTGACCGGGATCGAATTACCGGCCTGCAGCTGGGCGCTGACGACTACCTGGTCAAACCTTTCGCCTTCGATGAACTGCTCGCACGCATCCAGACGCTGGTACGACGTCGCTTCAGGCAGAAATCGCCGGTGATTTCCATCGGCGAAGTCAGGATCGATACTGCGCTGCATATTGCCTGCCGCGGCGCAGACTGCTTCCCCCTGACGCCAACTGAAATGAGTATCCTGGAATACCTGGCGCTCAACCGTAGGCGCGTAATATTGCCGGAGACCCTGCTCAACCAGGCATACGACTCCAATTCATATTCGTCGAAAAACGCAAAAGTTACCCCTGATCCTGGCCGATGCTCGATGGCTCGAACTGATACTGCAAAACCTGATATTCAACGCGCTCTCGCACAGTCCGCGTGGTGATTCGGTAACTTTAGAGGCCGAACTGGATTCGGTTTACTGCAAGCTCGCAATCGAGAACCGGATGAAGAATCCTCTCTCTAACCAGGACCTCGAACTGATATTTAAACGCTTCTGGCGAAAAGATCCCGCCAGGGAGAGCGGAACCCATGGCGGCATTGGTTTATCCCTGGTCAAATCCTACGCCGACCTGATGGGCCTCGAGGTGAGTGCCTCTGTCTCGGGCGACATGTTTCGTATTCTGCTGTCGCATATCAAGATCGCTTAAACCTTGCCGCGGGAGGCTTTCTGCTGAAACTTAGGGTCAGTTTTAAGTTTTAGATCCGAGCTTACGTAGACCCATTCTTCGAATGCAATCCCGGGATTTTCTGACCCGGATCACAACCAGTGAATTATTTATCCCAGGCGAACGCCAATCTTAAGGGAATCCTCAGGCTGATCGGTTAAAAATCGTGTCATGAAAGTACTCTTGATAGAAGATTCGACCGGGCAGCAAACTTCCCCGGGCGCGGGATTACGCGCGCTGGGATACCAGGTCGACATTGTTGCCAACAGCCAGCAGGCAATAGCCTACGCCACGGATCACGAATACGACATCATCATTCTCGACCTGATGCTGCCCAAGGACTCCAGCCTGCTGGTATTGCACGAAATCCGCGAATCGAATCGCGAGGTCGAAATCCTGATCCTGTCCGTGCACGACCAGATTCACGACCGTGTAACGGCGTTGATCCAGGGCGCCAATGACTACCTGGTAAAGCCATTTTCTTTCGATGAATTGCATGAACGGATTCAGCGACTGGTACAGCGCAAACTGGATCCGGCTGCGACAGACGGTAGCCCGGACATCAGTACCGACGCCAGCACGCATTTAAACCGAATGATTCAGAATTTATTGAATCTATGCCAATGCAAACATGGCGAAATCGAGTTAGTGATCAGCGAAATAAAACTTGCCGACCTGCTTGCTAGAGTATGCCTTAGTCTTGGCAAAGAAGTCGGCCAGAAAGGCATCACGTTGCGATTACCCGCGGAAAAACTGCCAAAGCTGCTGGTTGACGCCA
Organism: uncultured Gammaproteobacteria bacterium; assembly: GCA_947259305.1. Lineage (GTDB taxonomy): Bacteria > Pseudomonadota > Gammaproteobacteria. The sequence continues at coordinate 6,574 of CAMYML010000077.1, forward strand.
AATGGATGGAACATCTGCTGGCTAACCTGCTAAGCAACGCCATCAGGAATAGCCCGGCGGGGGCGGAAATCAATATCCGGTTTCTTGCCGACAGCAGTTACTGTGCGCTGGAAATTGAAAACCAGATGTCGGAACCGCTCTGCAGCGACGAAGTAAAAGCCATGTTCAAGGATTTCTGTAAGAGCGCTAATGACGACGAAACAACCGATCCAATCGCGTTGTTATCGCTGGTCAAATCTCATGCCGACTGCATGAATCTCGGACTGGATGCCGTTATTACAGAGCGGAACCTGTTAAAAATTCGGCTTTCCAATATCAAGATTGTCTAGTTTATGTGGCATCATTGATGTCCTGATTATCTGGAACTAGCTGGACACAGCATGGACATTCCCACCTACGACGACGTGCTGGCCGCGAGCGAACGCATCGCGCCACATATTCATCGCACACCGATTCTGACCTCGAGCTACCTGAACCAGCTAAGCGGTGCGGAAATATTTTTCAAATGCGAAAACCTGCAGAAAGTCGGCGCCTTCAAAGCGCGCGGCGCCTGCAACGCCGTGTTTGGCCTGAGCGATACCGATGCCGCAAGCGGCGTCGCCACGCACTCCTCGGGTAATCACGCGGCGGCGCTGTGCTACGCGGCGGCACGGCGCGGCATCGCCGCAACCGTGGTCATGCCACGTAACGCGCCGGCCGCCAAGAAAGCCGCGGTGCAAAGTTATGGCGGCAAGATCATCGAATGCGAACCCACCCAGGCGGCGCGCGAAGCCAGCCTCGAGCAGCTTATCGCCGACACCGGGGCCGACCGGGTGCATCCCTACGACGACGCTCGCGTCATCGCCGGGCAGGCCACCTGCGCGCTGGAGCTGCATCAGGAGATTGATAAGCTCGATACTGTCGTCGCCCCGATCGGCGGCGGCGGACTGATTTCCGGAACCTGCCTGACGCTGTCGACGCTGGCGCCCGCAATGCGGATTTATGCGGCCGAGCCGGCCAATGCCGACGATGCCTGGCGCTCGTTAAAGGCCGGCGAAATCGTCGAACAGGATGCGCAACAATCGGTCGCCGACGGCTTGAAGACCAACCTGAAACCGCGCACCTGGCATTTCGTGTCACGCTATGTCAGCGATATCCTGCTCGCCAGCGAAGCAGAAATTCTCGACGCGATGTACCTGACCTGGGAACGCATGAAGATAATCATCGAGCCGTCTTCGGCAGTGCCGTTGGCGGTCATTCTCAAACACCGGGATCTGTTCCGCGGGCAGCGTATCGGCGTTATCATTACCGGCGGTAACGTCGATATCAGGAACTGCCCTGGCTGCAAATCCTGACCCCGTGAACCCGCATAACCATGAATGACATCAAGCAAAAACTCGTCGTCGGTCTCAACCTCCCGGCAAGGGTCGGAATGGAGCTGTCGCAAGTCTGTACCCCGGCATTGCTTATCGATCTCGATGCCTTCGAAGCCAATGTCGCAACCCTGCGGGAGCGACTGCGGACGGCCGGGGTGCGGCATCGGGCGCATGCCAAAACGCATAAATCGGTGGATATCGCGCGCTACCAGATCGAACACGGTGGCGCCTGCGGTATTTGTTGTCAAAAGGTCGCCGAGGCCGAAATCATGGTTGCCGGCGGCATCGCCGATGTCATGCTTTCGAACCAGGTGACTGACGCGGGCAAAATCGACCGCCTGGCGCGGCTCGCGCACTCCGCGCGCATCCTGGTTTGCGTCGATGACCCGGGCAATGTCGAGACCCTGTCCGCGGCCGCACAACAGCATGGCGTCGAGCTCGAATGCCTGGTCGAAATCGATTGCGGCGCCCGACGCTGCGGTGTCGAACCCGGCAGCGCGGCGGTCACAATCGCGCAAAAGATAAGCGCCAGCGATGGCCTGAAATTCGCCGGGTTGCAGGCTTACCAGGGCGCGGCGCAGCATATTCGCGACTACGCAGAACGTCGCCGCCACCTCGAAACCGCGGTCGCGCAGGCGCGCGATACGGTTTCTGCGCTGCAAGCCGCCGGTTTAAGCTGCGATATCGTGGCCGGCGCCGGCACCGGCTCCTACTACTTCGAGGCTGCATCGGGGGTTTACAACGAGATGCAGTGCGGCTCATATATCTTCATGGACGCGGACTACCAGCGAGTGCTCGACGCAGCGGGAAAGCGCATCTCCGAATTTAAAAACAGCCTGTTCATCTGGACCTCGATCATGTCGAAGACCCGCGATTTCGAAGCCGTTTGCGATGCCGGTCTCAAGGTGCAATCAGTGGATTCGGGCCTGCCCATGATTTTCGGTCGCGACGATATCGAATACACCACCATCTCCGACGAACACGGCGTGATCGCCGACCCGCACAACCGCCTGCGCCTGAACCAGAAACTGAAGCTGGTGCCCGGCCACTGCGACCCGACCTGCAACCTGCACGACTGGTACGTCGGCATTCGCGGCGACAAGGTCGAATGCCTGTGGCCGGTCAGCGCGCGTGGCATGGCCTTCTGAAAGAAGGGTATTCCCGGCAATGAAAAGGATTCAGCTAAAACCCTGCTTGCCAGAAGACACCCGGCTTGAATCCAACCACGAGCCGCTCTATAAACGCCTGCCGAGCCACGATGAAGACGGCAATTTTCTCAGTGATTTCATGATTCTGATACCGGGATTGAGGAACCTGTCCGGGTCCAATTTTCAGGCGCGCCTGACGCTACTGCACGCAGTCCTTGCAGGGCACGAAGATGTCGTGTTTGCAGATTTGAATACCCCGCTAAACCTGTTGTGGGTGTCGGTCAGGGCCCGACACGGCGTTATCAGCGAACTGGCGGCCGAGATTCGCTTGCGTATTCCCGAAGCCAGGCTGATCGGTCACAGCCTGTCAGGCGAACAGCTAACGCGGTCCGCAACTCGCGGCGACGGCAAGAACCCGGGAGTCAGCTGGATCACATCGGCTATCAGGCTTGGCGCCAAAAAAAACGCCGGCACAAAGCCGGCGTCAAACAACGGAGGAGATTAGTGACTAGCGAGCGGCGAGGTAGCCGTTCAGCTCATCCATGATTTTGTTCTTGTCGAGCGCTACACCCAACTCGATCATCGCATCGGCAAAGCGGCCGACGATGTCGTTGATGGCCGCGGGGTTCAGCTGGTTCAAAATGCCGACGCGAATCTGGGTCGGTTCGGACAGGGTCGGCCAGATGGCGAAACCTTTTTCGCGGCAACCGGTAACGAGCTCTTTTTCCCGGCCTTCGAATTCTGCGGGCAGGTTAAACACGACCAGGCTGGTCATGTTCGAGGTTACCTTGCACCCCATGGTCTCGACCGCGTTGCGCAGGCCCTTTTCATAAAACGCGTAATCGGCTGCTTTTTGCGCACGCCCATGCTGCAGCAACAGGCGCAGCGCCTCGTGGAAAGAGGCTACCGCGTAGCTCGAATGAGTACGATGATAAGCCGCGGTTTCAACGTCCTTGCCATCATCGATGCACCAGTGGCGCGCGTCTAAAATCGGGTTATGCAGGTAGCTCGGGCAACCGCGCTGTTTGATCAGGTCGATGACCTTGTCGTTGAAGCTGATCGGCGCATAGGTCAGCGGCAGCCCGAGTATGCCTTTCTGCGGACAGGAAGCCCAGGTGGTCACCGCGGGGTAATCGTCGATGTTGAATTTGGCGATACCGAGGCTGGAAACGCAGTCGACAATACCCATGACATCGTGCTTAGCGCAGGCATCGTTGAAACCCTGCAGGTCGTTGATGCGACCGCTGCCGGTTTCCCAGTGCGCCATGAAAGCCCACATCGGCTTGTGCTCGGCCAGCGCTGCTTCGACGACATCACCGCTGACCGACTGCCCGTGCGCTACCTTGACGGTAACAACGTTTGCCGGCTTCGGGTCGAGCGGGTTTGCCGCGAGATCCGCGTTGCTCGAAGCCTTCATGCGGATGTTCAGATCATCGATACCGCTGAAGGTGCCGTTGACAAAGCTGACCACGCTGTCGCCCGACAGAATCGGGGTGAAGGCGCAGTCCAGCGCGCTCCAGCCAGTGCCGCAAACGGCATAGGTGTAAACATTGCTGGTCCCGAATACCTGGCGCAACATGAACTTGGCTTCTTTCATCCCGCGCACGACATCGGGCTGCATGTGATCCGCGACGCCGGCGGTGGCGAAAGCCTCGAGCACGCGGGGATCGGTATTACCGGGTCCCGGGCCCGCGGCCAGCGTATGTGGGATTATCAGTCGTGGATAAATTTCGAAAACCTCTTCGGCCTGGTGATTTAAATTGGTTTGGGGATTCATGTCAGTTAGTTCTCCAGTTTAAAAATCACGGCATCGCCGCGACGCCTGCGCGCGCGACAATACCGTCTTCATTCGCTTTGGCGCCGCTGATGCCGATGGCACCAACGATTTCGCCCTTGTATTCAAGCACCTCGCCGCCTTCGAGCGGCATGATGCCCGGCATTTCCAGGTAACCCGGCTCTCCCTGGTTGACCCGGTCGGCAAAGATACTGGTCGCGCGCAGAAACAAGACGGCAGCTTTGGCTTTCTTGACCGCAACTTCGATGCTGCCGAGCTGCGCTTTTTCGCGCTGCAGATACATCAGGTGAGCGCCATCGTCGACAATTGCGACGACCACGTTCCAGCCGTGCCTGTCGGCTTCCTGCTGCGCCGCTGCGGCAACCGCTTTAGCGGTTTTCAGGTCGATTTTATATTTCTGTTCCAACTCGGCTCCGCTTCGAATCAGGTTAAACCTGGCCGGCGGGAACACGCCCGCCCAGGGCCTGGGTAATTTCGGCTGCGGTCTGGCGGATAGCGTTACCCAGTTCGCTCACGCGGCTGTCGACAATGCGCGCCTTGGGGCCCGACAGCGAAATCGCCGCCAGCGCCTGAGCGTTTTCATCGAAAATTGGTGCGGCCACGCAACGCAATCCAACCGCGTGCTCCTCGTCATCGAGTGCATATCCCTGTTGACGCACCCGCTCGAGCTCGGCGCGCAGATCTGCGGGACTGTCAATGGTGTGATCGGTAAATCGCGCCAGGCCGCGGCGCTCGAGGATTCCCGACACGCTTTGTTGCGGCATGCTGGCCAGCATCGCCTTGCCAACGCCCGACGCGTGTATCGGCGAGCGACTGCCCAGCCTGACGATCATGCGCATGACTTCCTGCGACTCGACCTGGCTGATAAATACGACTTCGCCAGCGTCGATGACGCCGAGATTTACCGTCTCACCGCACTGCTCCACCAGCGTGTGCATATGCGGCCTGGCAATAGCGACATAATCGCGCCGATTCAAAAATGCGTTGCCGACGGTGAATGTCTTGAGACCCACGTACCATAACCCCTGTTCCGGATCCTGTTCGACGAAATTCAATTCTTCGAAGGTGCTCAACAGGCGATGCACGGTCGCGGCCGGCATGCCCAGCTGGTAGGACAGATCGGTCAATTGCATGCCCTTGGGCGATTCGGACAGGCGCTCCAACAGGGTCAAGGCACGCGTCAAGGACTGGTTTTTACCATCGCCGGCGCGCGCCTTCGCACCTGGAGGTCGACCACGCTTGCGCGTGATATTGGTAACCGTATTTGTCATAGCGCGTAATCTAACATCATCAATGCTCCGAAACATGTGCAAAAACGACATATCCTGTTTTAATAAAATATTCCAAAATAGATATAACTCTATTTCTATTTATATGCATATCGTTGTTTTTTAAGCATTATATATGAATAATAAGCATTATTTCATATTTTCCATATATTGGAAGTAATTTCCATAATTATATTAAACCAAGCAAAGGCAAGAATCGATCTCGATCCACTGCGAGCGCAGCGCCGTGGTTGCGTCGCTGGCTTGTACTGGGCCGCAATCCCGGCCCCGTTTAATCATCATTAGCGTGACGCCGGTCCAGGAATTTTTCTTACAAATCAACAACACTGCGCCATAATGTCAGCTTAAACCTAATCTATAGCGTGGAGGCAGGATGCGAATTGCAGTATATGGCAGCGGTGGTGTCGGCGGATATTTCGGCGGCCGCCTGGCGCAAATAGGCCAGGATGTCACCTTCATTGCGCGTAATGAAAGCCTGACGGTGCTGCGCTCACAGGGACTCAAGGTCGGCAGTATCGCCGGCGATTTCAGTATCGACAAGATCGCGGTCACCAACAACCCGTCCGAGGTCGGCGTTGTCGATTACGTACTGTGCTGCGTCAAATCCTGGCAGGTTGCAGCCGCGGCCAGGGCCATCAAACCAATGGTGGGACCCGATACCCTGGTCATTCCATTGCAGAACGGCGTCGAGGCGCCCTACCAGCTCGGCGAGATACTCGATCCGGCCAACGTGCTGGGAGGGCTGTGTGCCATCGTCGCGTTCCAGGCGGGCCCGGGGCACATCAAGCACAGCGGCGCCAACCCGCTGATTCGCTTCGGCCACCTGGACAACCATGCCGATCCGCGCGTCAACACCCTGTCCGAGATTTTCAATCACTGCAGCGGCGTCAAATCGAGCATACCGGACGATGTGCTGGTGGCAATGTGGCAAAAATTCATGTTGATTACGCCCTGGAGCGGGCTCGGCGCGGTATCGCGCGCGCCCCTCGGTATTTTGCTGGAGCAACCGGAAACACGTGAACTATTGACCCAGGCAACCGAAGAAATCTTTCAGCTGGGCCGTGCCAGGGAAATCGACCTGCCGGCAGACAGCGTTGCCAGAACGATGGCGACGCTGGATGGCATTCCGCCCAATTCGACCACATCGATGCAGCGCGACCTGATCCGTGGCCGGCCCTCCGAACTGGACGCCCAGAACGGCGCCGTGGTGCGTCTGGCGCACGAAGTCGAACTCGACACGCCGATAAACCGCTTTTTACTCTACAGCCTGCGTTCGCTCGAGTTGCGCGCGCGCGGCGCGTTGCGTTTCAACCGGCGCTCATCGCCGCGGTAACCCGCAGACCTCGCCAGACTTCTACTGCGGACGCCGAGAGGCCACTGAATCGGGCCGTACTCCCGACGGCCGACTTAACGTAGTATTGACTACGCTGGCGTCGACCTCTGGTCCGTGC
>CAMYML010000078.1 GCA_947259305.1 uncultured Gammaproteobacteria bacterium
CATGTAAACCACGATGTAAGGCACGCCGACCTGGCGTGACAGCAGGATATGCTCACGCGTCTGCGGCATCGGCCCGTCTGCCGCCGACACCACCAGGATTGCGCCGTCCATCTGCGCCGCACCGGTAATCATGTTCTTCACGTAGTCCGCGTGTCCCGGGCAGTCCACGTGCGCATAGTGGCGGTTGCTCGACTCGTACTCCACGTGCGAGGTCGCAATCGTAATACCACGCGCCTTTTCTTCCGGCGCGTTGTCGATTTCGTCGAAGGCCTTGACTTCACCGCCCTGCTGTTCCGCCATTACCCTGGTCAGCGCCGCCGTCAGCGTGGTCTTACCGTGATCTACGTGACCGATGGTGCCCACGTTTACGTGGGGTTTGGTTCTCTGAAATTTTTCTTTTGACACGACTATTATCCTCTATCAATTCCAAATTCAAACTCGCCGGAAACAGTTTAGGAAATTCGTTTCACGAATTTCCTAAACTGTTTCCCTCAAAAATCGTCATCCCCGCGTAAGCGGGGATCTTGCAATGGCGCCTCAATATCAACCACGCTGCCTTATCAAGATACCGACGCGTCGGACCGCCGCTTCCGCGGTTATGACGGCAAGGCGTCAATTGCCACCCTTTATCACCGAATCTGCAACACTTTTCGGCGCTTCATCATACTTTTCGAACTCCATCGAGTATGTCGCTCGACCCTGGGTTGCCGATCGCAGGTCGGTAGCATAACCGAACATTTCCGCCAATGGCACCGAGGCGCGAATAATCTTACCCGATACCGAATCCTCCATCCCCGCGACGATTCCGCGGCGGCGATTGAGATCGCCCATGACGTCACCCATATAATCCTCGGGCGTAACGACTTCAACCTTCATGATCGGCTCCAGCAATACCGCGTTAGCCGCCTGCGCGCCTTCGCGCATTGCCAGCGATCCCGCCAGCTTGAACGCCATTTCATTCGAGTCGACGTCGTGGTAAGAACCATCGAACAGCGTTACCTTGACATCAACCAGCGGAAACCCGGCGAGCACGCCGTTATCCATTTGTTCCTGCACGCCCTTGTCGATCGCGTTGATGTACTCACGTGGCACCACGCCGCCGACAATGGCGTTTTCAAACTCGTAACCCGAACCACTCGGCAACGGCTCAAGCTTTAACCAGACGTGACCATACATGCCGCGTCCACCGGTCTGACGCACGAACTTGCCTTCCTGCTCGACCGTGTTGCGAATGGTTTCCCGGAACGCAACCTGTGGCTTGCCGATGTTGGCCGCCACTCCAAATTCTCGCTTCATGCGCTCGACGATGATGTCGAGGTGCAGTTCGCCCATCCCCGAAATAATCGTCTGCCCCGACTCTTCATCGGTACGCACCCGGAACGAAGGGTCTTCCCTGGCCAGCTTGCCGAGGGCGACACTCATCTTATCCTGGTCCGAAATGGTCCTCGGCTCAACCGCCACCGAGATTACCGGGTCCGGAAACTCCATGCGCTCCAGCATGATCCTGTCGCCGACAGCGCACAGGGTATCGCCAGTGCCGACATCCTTGAGGCCCACCGCCGCGGCGATATCGCCTGCGCGCACCTCTTTCAGTTCTTCGCGCGAGTTGGCGTGCATCTGCAGCACGCGCCCGATGCGTTCCTTCTTGTCGCGCACCGAGTTGTAAATCGCGTCCCCGGCGTTCAAGACTCCCGAGTAAACCCGGAAGAAGGTCAGATTGCCGACAAACGGGTCGGTCGCAATCTTGAACGCAAGCGCCGCAAATGGCGCGCTGTCGTCCGCTGGCCGCTCGCCTTCAAACTCACCCTCGCTGTTAATACCCCTGATTGCAGGCACATCCAGCGGTGAAGGCATGTAGCGCACGACCGCGTCCAGCATGGCCTGCACGCCCTTGTTCTTGAAGGCCGAGCCGCACAATGCCGGGACTATTTCGCCGGCCAGGGTTCTGATCCGCAGCCCCTGGTGGATTTCTTCCTCGTCGAGGCTGCCACCTTCGAGGTATTTCTCCATCAACTCGTCGTTGGCTTCAGCCGCGGCCTCGACCATTTTTTCGCGCCAGGTCTCGCACAGGCCAAGCATTTCCGGCGGAATTTCCTGTTCCTGGTAGGTCGTGCCCATATTGGCCTCGTCCCATATAATCGCCTTCATCTTCACCAGGTCGACCACGCCGCGAAAACCTTCTTCAGCACCGATATTCAACTGTATCGGCACCGGATTACTGCCCAGCCGGTTGCGGATCTGTTCGACCACGCGTAAAAAATCGGCGCCGGCTCGGTCCATCTTGTTGACGAAGGCCATGCGCGGCACGTTGTACCTGTTCGCCTGGCGCCACACGGTTTCGGACTGGGGCTCAACCCCGCCGACGGCGTCGAACACCGCGCAGGCGCCATCGAGTACGCGCAACGAACGCTCCACCTCGATAGTGAAATCGACGTGTCCCGGCGTATCGATAATATTGATACGGTGTTGCTCGAACTGCTTATCCATGCCGGACCAGAAACAGGTGGTCGCAGCCGAGGTGATAGTAATCCCGCGCTCCTGCTCCTGTTCCATCCAGTCCATCACGGCAGCGCCGTCGTGCACTTCGCCGATCTTGTACGAGACGCCGGTATAAAACAGTATCCGTTCTGTCGTGGTCGTCTTGCCGGCATCGATATGGGCAATAATGCCGATGTTTCGATACCGCGTTATCGGTGTCGTACGAGCCACCGTAGTATTTCCCTTAGGTCAGCTGCTATTTACCAGCGGAAGTGAGCAAACGCCTTGTTCGCTTCAGCCATGCGATGCGTATCTTCTCGCTTCTTAACAGCCGTACCCTTGTTTTCAGATGCGTCCAGCAGTTCGCCAGCAAGCTTTTGTGCCATGGTCTTTTCACCGCGTTTTTGCGCGGCTTCGATCAGCCAGCGCATCGCCAGCGTGTTGCGCCGCGAGGCGCGCACTTCGACCGGTACCTGGTAGGTCGCGCCGCCGACACGACGTGATTTGACCTCGACCATCGGGCGCACGTTTTCCAGCGCCTTTTCCATCAGCTCGACCGAATCGAGGCTGCTCTTATCAGCGACATTGTCGAGTGCGAAATACATGATCTTTTCCGCGGTGGATTTCTTGCCATTGCGCATGATCATGTTGATAAATTTGGCGATCTGCAGGTCATGGAACTTCGGATCCGGCAGAATGACTCGTTTCGGGACTTCTCTACGTCTTGGCATCGGGCTACCTTTGACTTATGACTTGGGGCGCTTGGCGCCATATTTTGAACGACCCTGACGGCGATCCGGCACGCCCTGGGTATCGAGACTGCCGCGCACCACGTGATAGCGCACGCCGGGCAGATCCTTGACACGACCGCCACGCACCAGCACGACCGAGTGCTCCTGCAGGTTGTGGCCTTCGCCACCGATATAAGATGCGACTTCGTAACCAGTCGTCAAACGCACGCGCGCGACCTTACGCAGCGCGGAGTTCGGCTTTTTCGGGGTTGTCGTGTAAACACGGGTGCAAACCCCGCGCTTTTGCGGTGACGCCTCGAGTGCGGGCACGTTACTCTTGCTCCGCTTGGACTGGCGCGGTTTACGTACCAGCTGGTTAACTGTTGCCATCTATTCGTCTCTCCTAAGAGCGCTCTATATTTACGGTTTCTCAACGAACAGCAGGCCATACATTACGTATAGCCTGCTATTATGGGAGGCGGAATTCTAGGGGCGAAACCGCCGCCTGTCAACCGCTTATTCCGATACCGCTGTCTCTTCCGAGCTCGTTTCGGCAGTGCTTTCGGCGACGCTTTCCAGGCCTTCCATATCCGGCATTACCGGCATCGTCGGCTTCATTCGCCTGCGGCGACGCTCTTCGTGGTAAGTCTGCCCGGTTCCGGCCGGAATCAGGCGGCCCACGATAACGTTTTCCTTGAGACCGCGCAGATCGTCCTTGGCACCCTTGACCGCGGCTTCGGTAAGCACGCGCGTGGTCTCCTGGAAAGAAGCCGCCGAAATAAACGACTCGGTGACCAGCGATGCCTTGGTGATGCCGAGCAAGTCCTGGATGTAGGTTGCCGGCTTCTTGTTCATCGCGATCGCCTTGTCGTTGGTATCGAGTACGCGCGCCTTGTCGACCTGGTCGCCGCGCAACAGGCGCGTATCGCCGCCGTCAAGTATGGTGACCTTGCGCAACATCTGACGCACGATGACTTCGATATGCTTGTCGTTGATCTGCACGCCCTGCAAGCGGTATACATCCTGCACTTCGTTGACCATGTAGTTGGTCAGGTCGCGCACGCCCTTGATGCGCACGATATCGTGCGAATCGAGTTCGCCGTCGACCAGTGTTTCACCCTTTTCGACATGTTCACCTTCGAACACATTGATATGACGGAACTTCGGAATCAGCGTTTCGATCGACTCAGCTTCGCTATTGGTAATCACCAGGCGTTTTTTGCCCTTGGTTTCCTTACCGAAGGAAACGGTGCCGGTCATTTCGCTCAATATTGCCGGTTCTTTCGGCTTGCGCGCTTCGAACAGATCGGCAACCCGCGGCAGACCACCGGTAATATCCCTGTTTTTCGAAGATTCCTGCGGAATCTTGGCGAGCACGTCACCGACCTTGATTCTGGCGCCGTCTTCGACGTTGACGAAGGCACCGCCCGGCAACATGTAATGCACCGGAATATTAGTGCCGGCGTAACACAGCACATTGCCCTTGGTGTCGACCAGTTCAATCGTCGGGCGCAGTTCCTTACCCGCGTTGGAACGAATCGAATCATCCATTACCTCGATCGTGGTCAGACCCGTCATGTCGTCGACGCGATGCTGAACCGTTACCGCTTCGACGAAGTCGCTGAACTTGACCTTACCGGCCACCTCGGTGACAACCGGGTGCATATGCGGATCCCAGGTCGCCAGCGTCTGGCCAGCGGAGGCCTTGGCACCATCCTTGATCGCGAACTCCGAGCCGTAAGGAATCTTGTAACGCTCTTTCTCGCGACCGGTGACCGCATCGACAACCCCGATTTCACCAGAGCGTGAAACCGCAATCAGGCGTTTGGCCGAGTTCTGTATTACCTTGACGTTATGGAAGCGCACGGTGCCGCTGTTCCTGACTTCGATGCTGTTCACCGAAGCCGAGCTGCTGGCGGCGCCACCAATATGGAAGGTCCGCATGGTTAACTGGGTTCCCGGTTCACCGATCGACTGCGCGGCGATAACGCCAACGGCTTCGCCCTTGCCGACCTTGTGCCCGCGCGCCAGTTCGCGACCATAACACTGCACGCAAAGACCATGACGCGTTTCGCAGGTTACCGCCGAGCGCACTTTGAGCTCATCGACACCCAGTTCGTTGATCATTTCCACTTCGCGCTCTTCCAGCAGGCTGCCCTTGGCGATCAGCACATTGCCCTTTTCGTCTTCGAGATCCTGCTGAAGCGTACGACCGAGTACCCGTTCGCCGAGGTCGACGACGATATCGCCACCCTCTATAACCGGGCGCAGCTCGATACCTTCTTCGGTGCCACAGTCGTCCATGTTGACGACCAGGTCCTGCGAAACGTCGACCAGGCGACGCGTCAGGTAACCCGAGTTCGCGGTCTTGAGCGCGGTATCGGCGAGACCCTTACGCGCGCCGTGGGTCGAGATAAAGTACTGCAGTACGTCGAGACCCTCGCGGAAGTTCGCGGTGATCGCGTTTTCGATAATCGAACCATCCGGCTTGGCCATCAGGCCACGCATGCCGGCGAGCTGGCGAATCTGCGCCGCGGAACCCCGCGCCCCGGAATCGGCCATGACAAAAATCGAGTTGAACGAATCCTGTATGACTTCATTACCTTCGGCATCGATCACGGTCTCTTTACCGATCTCGCTCATCATCGCGCGCGCCACCTTGTCGTTGGCATGCGACCAGATATCGACCACCTTGTTGTAACGTTCGCCCGAGGTAACCAGGCCGGTTTGCCACTGCTTTTCGATATCCTTGATCTCGGCTTCTGCCGCCTTGATCAGATCAACTTTTTCGGCCGGAATTATCATATCGTTCACCCCGATCGAAATACCGGAACGGGTCGCGTAGTGATAACCGGTGTACATCAACTGGTCGGCGAGGATAACCGTATCCTTGAGCCCGACTTCGCGATAACAGGCGTCGATCAGCTTGGAAACCGCCTTCTTGTCGAGGGTTTTGTTAATCAGCGAGAACGGCAGGCCTTCCGGCAGCATATCGCTCAGGATCGCTCGTCCGACCGTGGTATCGACCAGGCTGCGGGTTTCGACGCGATTGCCTTCTTCGTCACGGTGATACTCCAACACGCGGCACTTGATGAGCGCCTGCAGTTCGACCACCTTGTTGTGATAAGCGCGCAGTACTTCCTTGGAATCGGCAAAGATCATGCCCTCGCCCTGCACGTTGATCTTGTCGCGGGTCATGTAGTACAGCCCGAGGATAATATCCTGGGTCGGCACGATGATCGGCTTGCCGTTGGCCGGCGACAGAATGTTGTTCGACGACATCATCAGCGCACGGACTTCGAGTTGCGCTTCGATCGACAGCGGCACGTGCACCGCCATCTGGTCACCGTCAAAGTCGGCGTTGAACGCGGTACAAACCAGCGGGTGCAGCTGAATCGCCTTACCTTCGATCAGAATCGGTTCGAAGGCCTGGATACCGAGACGGTGCAGCGTCGGCGCGCGATTGAGCATGATCGGGTGTTCGCGGATGACCTCTTCGAGGATATCCCAGACTTCCGAGACTTCGCGCTCGACCAGCTTTTTGGCCGCCTTGATCGTGGTTGCGAGACCACGCATCTGCAACTTGCTGAAGATAAATGGCTTGAACAGCTCCAGCGCCATTTTCTTGGGCAGTCCACACTGGTGCAGCTTCAGCGTCGGGCCGACCACGATGACCGAACGGCCGGAGTAGTCGACGCGCTTGCCAAGCAGATTCTGGCGGAAACGACCCTGCTTGCCCTTGATCATATCGGACAGCGACTTCAGCGGGCGCTTGTTGGTGCCGGTGATGGCGCGGCCGCGGCGTCCGTTATCGAGCAGTGCGTCGACCGATTCCTGCAGCATGCGTTTTTCGTTGCGCACGATGATATCCGGCGCATTGAGTTCGAGCAGGCGTTTCAGGCGGTTGTTACGGTTGATGACGCGACGATACAGATCGTTCAGATCCGAGGTCGCGAAACGACCGCCGTCGAGCGGCACCAGCGGGCGCAGGTCAGGCGGCAGCACCGGCAATACGGTCATGACCATCCATTCCGGGCGATTGCCCGAATCGATGAAAGCCTCGACCAGCTTGAGGCGCTTGGACAGGCGCTTGAACTTGGTCTCCGACTTGGTGCTTTCGATCTCGTCGCGCAAATCCTGGGCTTCGTGGTTCAGATCCACGTCACGCAGCAGTTCGTAAACGGCTTCGGCGCCCATCTTGGCGTTGAAATCGTCACCGAATTCCTCGATCGCCTCGAGGTAGGCTTCGTCGGTCAAGAGCTGCCCCTTTTCCAGCGTGGTCATGCCGGGATCGATGACGACGAAACCTTCGAAATAAAGCACGCGCTCGATGTCGCGTAGCGTCATGTCGAGCAGCAGGCCAATGCGTGACGGCAGCGACTTGAGGAACCAGATATGTGCGATCGGGCAGGCCAGTTCGATGTGACCCATACGCTCGCGGCGCACCTTGGTCTGGGTGACTTCGACCCCACATTTTTCGCAAACCACACCGCGGTGCTTGAGGCGCTTGTACTTGCCGCAGAGGCACTCGAAGTCCTTGACCGGGCCAAACACCTTGGCGCAGAACAGGCCATCGCGCTCGGGCTTGAAGGTACGGTAGTTGATCGTTTCCGGCTTCTTGACTTCGCCGTATGACCAGGAACGAACCATGTCTGGCGAGGCCAGCCCTACCCGGATGTGGTCAAAATCTTCGTCCGCACCCTGCTTCTTTAAGAGATTAAGTAAGTCTTTCATAGTTATTCCTGCTCAAGTTCAATGTTCAGGCTCAAGGAGCGAATTTCCTTGAGGAGTACGTTAAACGACTCCGGCATTCCTGCCTCCATACTGAAATCGCCATCGACGATATTCTTGTACATCTTGTTGCGGCCATTGACGTCGTCCGACTTGACCGTCAGCATTTCCTGCAAGGTATAGGCGGCACCGTAGGATTCCAGCGCCCAGACTTCCATCTCGCCGAAGCGCTGACCGCCGAATTGCGCCTTGCCGCCCAGCGGCTGCTGGGTAACCAGGCTGTACGGGCCGGTGGAACGCGCGTGCATCTTGTCATCCACCAGGTGGTTGAGTTTCAGCATGTACATGTAGCCCACAGTAACCGGGCGGTCGAAGGTGTCGCCGGTGCGGCCGTCGATCAGGGTCGTCTGGCCGGTCTCGGGCAATTCCGCCAGCGCCAGCATGTTCTTGATTTCCTCTTCCTCGGCGCCGTCGAATACCGGCGTCGCCATCGGCACGCCTCTGCGCAGATTCTCTGCCAGCTGCCAGACATCGTCATCGGTCAGTTCCTTTAGACGCAACTTTTCCGAGTTGTTGTTGTAAATCTTGCGCAGGAATGTCCTGATCTCCTCCACCTTGCGCTGGGCATCGACCATTTCACCGATCTTCAGGCCAAGGCCGGCCGCGGCCCAGCCGAGATGCGCCTCGAGAATCTGGCCGACGTTCATGCGCGAAGGCACGCCCAGCGGATTCAGCACCACGTCTACCGGGGTACCGTCTTCGCGATAAGGCATGTCTTCCTCGGGCACGATCATCGAGACTACGCCCTTGTTACCATGGCGTCCCGCCATCTTGTCACCGGGCTGCATGCGGCGCTTGACCGCCACATAGACCTTGACCATTTTCAGCACGCCGGGTTTGAGATCGTCGCCCGCGGTAACCTTCTTTTTCTTTTCCTCGAACAGGCGGTCGAACTCCGCCCGCTGCGATTCGAGCTGCTCGTTGAGCGATTCCATCTGCTGCGCAAGCTTGTCGTCGATGACGCGGATCTTGGACCACTGGTCACGACCGATCGACTCCAGGTAATCGGCGGTAATCACGCCGTTTTTCTTCATGCCGCCCGGTCCGCCGCTGGCTTTCTTGCCGGTGCACAGGCGCGCGACGCGCTGGTAGATATTTTCCTCGATGATGCGGAACTGATCGTCGAGGTCTTTCTTCAGCGAGTCGATCTCGATACGCTCGTTATCGAGCGCACGCGCATCCTTTTCGACGCCATCGCGGGTAAATACACGCACATCGACCACGGTGCCGGTCACGCCCGACTTCATGCGCAGCGAGGTGTCCTTAACATCGGAAGCCTTTTCACCAAAGATCGCGCGCAGCAGTTTCTCTTCCGGCGTCAGCTGGGTTTCACCTTTCGGCGTTACCTTGCCGACCAGGATATCGCCCGGCTTGACTTCGGCGCCGACGTAAACCACGCCGGATTCGTCCAGCTTGGAAAGCAGGCCTTCGCTGACGTTCGGGATGTCGGCGGTGATCTCTTCCGCGCCCAGCTTGGTATCGCGCGCCAGGCAGGAGAGCTCTTCGATATGCACCGTGGTAAAGCGATCTTCCTTGACCACGCGCTCGGACAAGAGGATCGAATCCTCGAAGTTGTAACCGTTCCAGGGCATGAACGCGACCTGCATGTTCTGCCCCAGCGCCAGCTCACCGAGATCGGTAGAGGCGCCGTCGGCGAGCACGTCGCCGGCTTCGATGACATCGCCCGGCCGCACCAGCGGTTTTTGATTGATACAGGTGTTCTGGTTGGAACGCGTGTACTTGGTGAAGTTGTAGATATCCACACCGGGTTCGCCGGCGCTGGTTTCGGAATCGTTGACCCGCACCACGGCACGACTGGCGTCGACCGAGTCGACCACGCCGCCCCGCAGGGCTTTAACCGTGGTTCCCGAATCGACCGCGACCGCGCGCTCCATGCCGGTGCCAACCAGCGGCTTTTCGGCGCGCAGGCAGGGCACGGCCTGGCGCTGCATGTTTGAACCCATCAACGCGCGGTTGGCGTCATCGTGCTCGAGGAACGGAATCAGCGAAGCCGCGACCGAGACGATCTGCTTCGGCGACACGTCCATGAAATCGATTTTGTCTGAAGTCGACAGAATCGATTCATTCTGATGGCGGCAGGGAATCAGGTCGTCGGTCATCACGCCTCTCTTGTCGAGCGTAACGTTGGCCTGTGCGATCTGGTACTGGCTTTCCTCGATCGCCGACAGGTATTCGACCTCGTTGGTCACCTTGCCTTTGATCACTTTGCGGTACGGGGTTTCCAGGAATCCATAGTGATTGGTGCGCGCGTATACCGACAGCGAGTTGATCAGGCCGATATTCGGGCCTTCAGGGGTTTCGATCGGGCAAACACGGCCGTAGTGCGTCGGGTGCACGTCGCGCACCTCGAAGCCGGCGCGTTCACGCGTCAGACCGCCTGGCCCCAGGGCGGAAACACGGCGCTTGTGGGTTACTTCGGACAGCGGGTTGTTCTGATCCATGAATTGCGACAGCTGGCTCGAGCCAAAGAATTCCTTGACCGCCGCGGCTACCGGTTTGGCGTTGATAATGTCCTGCGGCATCAGGCCTTCGGACTCGACCAGGCCCAGGCGATCGCGCACCGCGCGCTCGACGCGTACGATGCCGGTACGGAAGGCATTCTCGGCCATTTCGCCAACGCTGCGAATACGTCGGTTACCGAGATGATCGATATCGTCGACAGTACCGTTACCGTTACGAATATCGATCAGCACTTTCATGACGTCGACCACGTCATCGGTCGACAGAACACCTTCGCCGTCGATGCTCTCGCGCCCCAGGCGACGGTTGAATTTCATGCGCCCAACTTCGGAAAGATCGTAACGCTCGGCGTTGAAGAACAGGTTCTGAAACAGGTTCTCGGCGGATTCGCGCGTCGGCGGCTCACCCGGGCGCATCATGCGATAGATTTCCACCTTGGCTTCGAGATCGTTGGTGGTCGGATCGAGCGCCAGTGAATTCGAGATATAGGGTCCGCGGTCAACTTCATTGGTAAAGATGGTGCGGATCTGCTTGATGCCCTTGTCACGAATAACGGCCAGCATTTCTTCGGTGACTTCATCGTTCGCATTGGCGAAGATTTCACCGGTTTCAGCATCAACCAGGTTTTCCGCGAGGATCTTGCCGACCAGGTATTCATCGGGTACGGCCAGCAGCTTGATTTTTGAAGCCTTTAATTGCTTGATATGCAGCGCGGTAATACGGCGACTCTGCTGCACCAGCACCTTGTTCTTGACCTTGATATCAAAGGTAGCGGTCTCGCCCTTGAGCCAGTCGGCCTGGAGCTGCATGTTGATCCCGGTCTTCGTAATCTTGAAAACATTGTGCTCGAAAAACATTTCCAGCATTTCCACGTTATTAAAGCCGAGCGCGCGCAGCAGGATGCTGGCGGGCAGCTTACGGCGGCGGTCGATACGCACAAACAGCGAATCCTTGGGATCGAATTCGAAATCGAGCCAGGAACCGCGATAGGGGATGACTCGCGCGGAAAAAAGTAACTTGCCCGAGGAATGCGATTTGCCGCGGTCGTGATCGAAAAAGACGCCCGGCGAACGATGCAACTGGGAAACGATGACACGCTCGGTGCCGTTGATGACAAAGGTGCCGTTTTCGGTCATCAGGGGCATTTCGCCCATGTAGACTTCCTGCTCCTTGATATCCTTGACCGAACGATTCTTGGCCGAGGCTTCCTTGTCGTAAATCACCAGGCGCACCAGCACGCGCAGCGGCGCGGCATAAGTCAGACCGCGAATCTGGCATTCCTTGACGTCGAACACCGGATCGCTGATTCGGTAGCTGACATACTCGAGTTCAACGTTGCCGCTGAAGCTCACGATAGGAAAAATAGATTCGAAAGCGCGCTGCAAACCGGTGCCTTCCTGATTCCCTTCCGGATTTAGAAAACGCTTGTATGAGTCGGTTTGAATTGCCAGCAGGTAAGGTTCGTCGATCACTGCTGGTCGCTTGCCAAAATCCCTGCGAATACGTTTTTTCTCAGTAAAAGAGTATGCCATCTATAGTCACCACTATTAACGTTTTCATGTCGCCTCCCACCGCGTCTAGCGTCGGAAGCACGCGCGGGCCGATGACTTTCCAGTCATCAGCCCTCGCTTGTAAGTATGGGTACGAGTACCCAAGAACCGCCAGCTTACTTAAGCTCTACGGATCCGCCAGCTTCTTCAAGCTGCTTCTTCAATTCCTCGGCTTCGGTTTTGGAAGCGGCTTCCTTAACGGTAGTCGGCGCACCTTCTACCATGTCTTTCGCTTCTTTCAGACCGAGACCGGTAATACCACGAACCGCCTTGATAACGCCTACTTTCTTGTCACCAAAACCGGTCAGAACCACATCGAACTCGTCCTTTTCCGCGGCGGCTTCACCACCTGCGTCACCCGCGGCAGCAGCCGGGGCGGCAGCTACGGCTGCAGCGGCAGAAACACCGAATTTCTCTTCCATCGCGGCGATTAAATCGACGACTTCCATGACCGTCATGTTCGATAAAGTTTCCAGAATTTCTTCTTTTGAAACTGCCATTGATTTTCTCCTGATACAGAAAATAAAAAATAAATTACTTCTGGTCGCGAATCGCGGCCACGGTACGGGTCAACTTGCCGGGCACCTCGTTCATGGTGCGCGCCAGTTTTTCCACCGGGGCCTTCATCACGGCCATCAGCATGCTGATAGCTTGATCGTAGGTTGGCAACGAGGCCAGTCGCTTGATTTCCGAAGGATCGAGTAGCTCACCGCCAAAGGCGATCAGCTTGACCACGAGCTTGTCGTTGCCTTTCGAGTAATCCTTGAGAACCCTGGCGGCTCCGCCCGGCTCTTCCATCGAAAATGCGTAGACCATCTGACCCTGCAGCACATCGCTCATGCAATCGTAATCGGTACCTTCGAACGCACGTTTGGCCAACGTATTCTTGACCACGCGCATCTGAACGTTCGACTCACGAGCCTTGACGCGCAACGCGGTCATCTCGCCAACAGTCAAGCCCTGATACTCGGCGGCAATGACAGAATGTGCCTGCGCCGCAACCTCGGCTACCTCGCTGACTACGTTCTGCTTTTGCTCAAGAGTTAAAGGCATATGACTTCTCCTGATTAAGTTAAACACCGGGCTCGCGCCCGGACCTCTATCCCTGTGCGGCAATATTGCCGATTCCTGTACGACTTCTTAACCAGGTATCCCTGTCTCAGAAGATCGTCTACGCAGGAAATTAAGATGAGCGCTAGCTCATCACCCACGGTCTTTGACGAGTGGCCTGCCTGAGCAGGCCGTCTCAAAGATTCTTACTACCTGTCAATTTCGCTAAGCGAAATTGACTCCTCAAATCGTCATCCCCGACCGCGTGCGGCCCACTTAGCGGGGATCTTGCAATCCTTGCCAGGCACCAGCTCATTGAACCGCGCCCCGACTTATCTGGATCCCGGCGATCCGACGTATCGGTAACTGCTTCGCAGTTTTCGGGATGACATCGGCATAGGCCGATGTCAATCTGGATCCCGGCGATCCGACGTATCGGTAACTGCTTCGCAGTTTTCGGGATGACATCGGCTTAGGCCGATGTCATTTAAGCGCCAACGACGCTTGATCAACCGCAAATCCCACACCCATCGTGGTCGAGATTGAAATTTTCTTAAGGTATACACCCTTCGACGCGCTCGGCTTGGCCTTTTTCAGATCGGTCAGCAAAAACTCGAGGTTTTCTCGCAGCTGCGCAACTTCGAAACTGGCTTTACCGATAGTGCAGTGCACGATACCGCCCTTGTCGGTGCGGTAACGTACCTGTCCCGCCTTGGCGTTTTGTACCGCGGTCGCAACATCGGGCGACACGGTGCCAACCTTGGGGTTTGGCATCAGGCCACGCGGCCCGAGGGTTTGACCCAGTTGACCGACGATACCCATGGCATCGGGGCTGGCGATTACGACGTCGTAGTTCAAATCGCCGCCTTTCATCGCGTCCGCCAGGTCCTGCATACCGACCACATCGGCGCCGGCCTCTTTGGCCTTGTCGGCGTTGTCACCCTGGGTGAAAACCGCGATGCGAACCTGTTTGCCGGTACCATTGGGTAACACGCTGGAGCCACGTACGTTCTGCTCCGATTTACGCGGATCGACGCCAAGGTTAATCGCTGCATCGACCGACTCGTCGAATTTCGCGGTGCTGCATTGTTTCAGCAGGCTCAAACCCTCGTCGATTGCATACTGTTGGCTGCGGTCGAATTTGGCGCGGTTTTCCGCCATACGCTTTGACATTCTTGCCATGTTACAAACCCTCCACGTCGAGGCCCATACTGCGGGCACTGCCGGCGATAATGCGAACCGCCGCATCCATATCGTTCGCATTCAAATCAGCCATCTTGGTAGTCGCGATCTCTTCGAGTTGCGCGCGCGTAACCGTGCCTACCTTGTCCGAGTTCGGCGTACCGCTGCCCTTGGCAACACCCGCCGCTTTCTTCAGCAACACCGCAGCCGGCGGCGTTTTGATTTCGAAGGTAAAGCTTTTATCGGAGTAAACCGCGATGATGACAGGCAGCGGCATTCCATTCTCGACATCCTGGGTCTGCGCGTTGAACGCCTTGCAGAACTCCATGATATTGAGGCCATGCTGACCGAGGGCGGGTCCGACCGGCGGACTCGGGTTGGCGGCGCCCGCGGGCACCTGCAACTTGATGTAGTTTTCTATCTTCTTAGCCATTTAAGCTATCTCCCGGGTGCAAACGAACTAGTCAAAGCTAGCGCTCCCCGTCGTGAAGGCCTGAGCCTTCAATTAAAAACAATTCCAGTTCCCTGGATCTTTGGCACATGGACGTGCCAACTTTTTCGTCGGCCTTGCCGGCGAAAAAGAAGCAACACAATAACACCACGTTTTTTGTGTTGCGTCGCGTGACCAAGGCAGGATGCCTTGTGTCACGCAACAGCTAGCCTTTCTCGACCTGGCCGAAAGCCAGTTCGACCGGTGTAGAACGACCAAAAATCTGTACCGAAACCAGCATTTTGCTCTTTTCGTAGTTGACTTCCTCGACCACGCCGTTGAAGTCATTGAACGGTCCATCGTTAACGCG
>CAMYML010000079.1 GCA_947259305.1 uncultured Gammaproteobacteria bacterium
GTGATCAGGTAATCGAGGGTATAGTTGTTGTTCATCGACGCGGACAGCATTCTTTCGCCAGTTTCGGTACCGCAGAACAACAATTCATCGCCCGGCTGCAACTGTTCGCTATCGGGCGGCAGCATGATGCGCTGCCCATGGCGTGCGATCGATAGCGGCATGCAGGGCAGCGAGCCCTCGAGGTTATGCGGGTCGCGCCTTAGCTCGCCCAGCGATAGCGGCAATTCCTGTTGCAAGTGTTCGATGACTGCCGTCGCTTGCGCTTCACGCAGGGCTACCTGCCACAGATGCGGCGGATTATCGCCAATCAGCGACTTTAATCGGTCCACCGCCTGCTCGCAGATATCCTCACCCTGTTCGTGCAGGTAGTCGACGAATATCTGCACCTGTGGCGAGATCAGGTGTTTGAGCACGCGCCGTGCCGTGGTCAGGCTGGATTGCAGTACCAGGTTTGCCTCGAGGGCATCGAAGGCGATCTGGTTCTCGTGCTTGTTCTGGCGCACGATGGTAAAGGCGTCGGGTTTCAATGCGCGCACGCTCATCAAAATGCTGAGGTTGACGTGATCGCTGTCGGTGCCGGCCACGACGCCCGCGGCGTGATCGAGACCGGCGGCCAGCAACGAGTCGCGGTTGGCGTGATCGTTGATGATGCGCGCTGCGCCCTCGACGTTGTCGACTTTCGGGTCGATGATGACCGGCTTGATGCCTTTTTGCACAAACTGCCGGTACATCCAACGACCCATGCGGCCGTAACCGCAGATGATCCAGTCGCCGGTCGGTACCCGGATCGGCTCGCCGAGTTTCACGCCCGGGTTGCGCACCAGGCAGGAGTTCAGATTGTGCAGTCGCGGTGCGGTAATCGCCATGCTGAGCAACTGGGCGAAAATTTCGAAGGGATTGATGATGGTGATATTGCCGAGCGAATTCAGATGCTCGATATGCCGTTTCGAACTCGAGCGGCACAGAATATGGATATTCGGGTTCAGCAGGCGCGTCATGGTCGAGATTCGCGCATTGATTTCTTCGTTGACCGTCAGAATCACCAGGCCTCTGCAGTTCGGCAGGCTCACCCCGGCGTCGATCAGGTGTTTCGGTACCGCCGGGTCGGCGCAGAGCCCGGGCATGTCGAGCTGATAATCGCGCAAGTGCAGCGCCTTGATACGTTCCGGATCGGTGTCGATGATGACGCCGCGCAGCCAGTGGTCGTTCAAGCCGCGCGCCAGCAGGCTGCCGGTATCGCCGAATCCGCAGACGATGAAAAAGGGTTGCTGGATGCCGCGCACCGCGCGCGCGAAGCGATGCTCGTTCAGCGCTAGCAAAAAATGCGGATTTTGCACCAGGCGGAAAATCGAACCGATGGCGTAGAGCCAGGCAATCACGCCCATGTATATGCAGACGATAGCCCACAGGCGCTGGGCGTCGGTGAACTCGTTCGGTATTTCACCGAAGCCGGTAGTGGTAGCGGTATAGGTAAAAAAGTAAAACGCGTGAAACAGGCTCATGTGCGCGAGATTGCCGTCGGCATCCTGCCCCGGGATCAGGGCCATGCCGGTGATGCCGATGGCGTAAACCACGATTAGCGCAAAGATCGGCCCGCGCATATAGCGCAGCACGACCATGGACACCCGGTCGAGTTCTGAGGTGCTTGCCATGCCGCTGGCCTAGCGGCGTGAAATGAGGGTGTCGCCAACCAGGATGACGACGGTCACCAGGCTCGCGATCAGCGCGCCACCGGCGAGCGAGACGATGTTGGCGATTGAGTCCGGGCCCGGACCCGAGGCGGTCTCGTTTTCGGTGACGATCCAGACCACGCGCGCGGCAATCAGCAGTACGTCGACCACCAGGCTGCTCGCCAGCAACAGCGCGCCCACCTGGGAACGATCGCCGAGCTTGAGCCCGGTGGCGATCAGGTTGATCAGGATTGCGATCGTCAGCATCCAGACGTTGTGGTGGCTGGCG
The DNA here is from genome assembly GCA_947259305.1 of uncultured Gammaproteobacteria bacterium. Classification (GTDB taxonomy): domain Bacteria; phylum Pseudomonadota; class Gammaproteobacteria. The sequence continues at coordinate 1,960 of CAMYML010000079.1, forward strand.
TTGTCGATGTCGCCCATGAAGAAAGCGAAGGTGAAGGTCAACGCCAGAATAATAACAAACCCAAAAAGGACGCGTTCCAGGTTCATATCCGTACCTCTCTTTGGTGTTTCTATGACGACAAGAATACGCTTATGCGGCCGTTGCGTCACCCAGCCTGAAAAATGTCGATTTATTCGCCGCGACTTGTATTATTGGCCTGTCGTCCCAATCGAGATCCTGCCTGAACATGAATGATGCTTTCCCGTCGATCGTCGACGCCGACACCCAGCGCGGCATCCAGGCCTACCGGGTAGAGCAGGTCAGGCAACGCCTGATCGAAGCCGATTGCGCGGCGATCGTGTTGTTCGATCCGGTGCATATTCGTTACGCCACCGGCACGCGCAACATGCAGGTCTGGACCATGCACAATATCTGCCGCTACGCGGTGCTGTTCGCCAGCGGCGAGACGGTGCTGTTCGAGTTGCCGAGCTCGGCACATTTATCGCGCGGATTCGTCGATGATATTCGGCCCGCGCTGACCACCGATTTCATGGCGGTCGGTCATCGCGCCAGCGAAATGGGGCGGCGCTGGGCGGCGTCGATGATTTCCCTGCTGCGCGAAAAGGGAATTGCCGACAATCGGCTCGCCATCGACCGCGCCGATCTGACCCTGGTGCTGGAAAGCCAGCGGCAATCGCTGCAGCTGGTCGAAGGCCAGTCGATCATGGAACTGGCGCGCGCGATCAAATCGCTGGATGAAGTCGAAGTGCTGCGCCGCTCGTTGCAAACCTGCGAAAAAAGCGTCGCGGCGATGCGTGCACGCCTGCAACCCGGCATGCGCGAAGCCGATGCGCTGGCGTTATTAATCGATGGCAGTATCCAGCGCGGCGGCGAATATCCCGAAACCCGGCTGTTGAGCACTGGGCCGCGCACCAACCCATGGTTCCAGGAAACCTCGGATCGCGTCATCGAAAACGGCGACATGATCGCCTTCGACACCGATCTGATCGGGCCGATGGGTTACTACAACGATATTTCGCGCAGCTGGGTGGTCGGTGACAAAAAGCCCAGCGACGAGCAACGCCGACTTTACGAACTTGCCTTCCAGCAGATGCAGCATAATACCGAGTTGCTGAAGCCGGGCCTTGGTTTTCTTGAATACTCGGACAAGGCTTACCAGCTACCGCAGGAATGCATTCCCAACCGCTATGCCGATGTCGCGCACGGTTGCGGCCTCGGCGTCGAGTACCCGTTCATCTGGTATCGCGAAGACGAGGAGTGGGGCGCCTACGACGGCCTCTTCGAAGAAAACATGGTGCTCTGTATCGAGTGTTATGTCGGTGAACTCGGCGGGCAGGAGGGTGTAAAACTGGAACAGCCCGTCTGGCTCAGCGCCGACGGCCCGGTGGTGTTATCCGACTATCCGTTCGAGCTGGATTACCTGTAAGCTTTCTACTCCACGCGAATTGACAACACCGAATACGAGTGCCTGTGAGCTTAAAAGCAACTCATGGACTCCACCAACCCACTTACCCAGGCTGGTGTCGGCGAATACAAGCTGTCCAGACATAAACTGTTAAGGAGTTTAATGAATGAATCAAGACACCGTAAACAAGTCAATCCTGGTGTTGATGACGATTACTATTTCAGCACTTTTCTTTTCAATGATTTCCCAGTTTCTGATGGCGATTTTTCTGGCCGGGTTGTTTAGCGCACTGGCGCGCCCCATTTACCGGCACCTGAAATTCAGGTTCGGGGGACGCAGGCATTTAGCTTCGGCGACCACGATGTTGCTGGTGATAGTAGTGGTGTTGATCCCGGTGATGTTTTTGATCGGTATCATTGTGGCGCAGGCGATAGACGTCGGCCAGTCGGCTACCCCCTGGGTCAAACAATATATCGATCAGCCTGACAGTCTTACCGCTTATCTGCAGCACCTGCCTTTTTACGAACAGCTGCTACCTTACCGTGAAATTATCCTGGAAAAAGCGGGGCAACTGGTTGGTTCGATCAGTCAATTGATCGTGAACGGACTATCTTCGGCGACCCTCGGTACGGCGAACTTCCTGTTCATGTCCTTCGTGTTTTTATACACCCTGTACTTTTTTCAGATGGACGGCGTAAAGCTGATCCGGAAAATTCTCTACTACCTGCCGCTGGGCAGTGACGATGAAAACCTGATGCTGGAAAAGTTTACCTCGGTAACGCGGGCAACGCTAAAGGGGTCGTTGTTAATCGGTATATTGCAGGGTGGTCTTGCCGGCATCGCTTTTGCGGTTGCAGGGATAGACAATGCCGTGTTCTGGGGCTCGGTCATGGCCGTGCTTTCGGTCATACCGAGCGTCGGCTCGGCGCTGATATGGGGTCCGGCATGCGCCATCCTGATCATGCAGGGCAGTGTTGGGGCTGGCGTAGGGTTGCTGGTGTTTTGCGGTATTGTTGTTGGTAGCCTGGATAACGTGTTACGCCCGATACTCGTGGGTAAAGATACCAGGATGCACGAATTGATGATTTTCTTCGGCACCCTTGGTGGCATCATGATGTTTGGCATCTCCGGTATTTTTATTGGTCCATTGATCGCTTCATTATTTGTCACGATCTGGGAGCTTTATGGCGTTGCCTTCGGTGACTTCTTGCCGGAAGTGTATTACAGGAGTCGTGCCGATAAACCTGTCGAGAAGGAACCAGGGGCGGAATAGGATGTCCGGAGCGACGCTTACGAGCAAATACGCGCTCGATTAAGGCAAGAATTATCTGATCAATGTATTATCCCTGATCTCCTCCAGCTTTTCTTCCAGCTTGTCAATTTCCTTGCGAAAAAATTCAGCCCGTGGCGAGAGAGGATCATCGAAAGCCAATTTTTCGAGACCTTCGACCAATTCATTCATCATTCTCACAATCTTAATTTCTTCGACAGACAGATTGAAATTTCTCAAATTATCACTCATTAGCGAGGCGACCCTTTATTCCGTGACGAGTACTGAAAGCTTATCCTTACAAGCTCGGCGATACAACGGCTGGATTTGGCGGTAATCTCGACTGGTCGACGCGACACATGCGTTAAACCTCTCTGCCGGTGTCTCGAACCCTGAGGTTTTACGAGGGTTCCTTTAATAGCACTCCTGGAATGGCCTACGACGCATTCGGTTTTCCGGTAGCGGCTCAGGGGCTTTGCCTGGCGTCATATCTTGCCCGATCGACTCTTTTGGTTTCTAGTTGTTTTCTGGAAACCAGGCCCATTCAATGACTGAATCTGTTGATATCCAATACCATATTCGACGGTATGGCCTATATTAAATGGATTGAAAATAGCGCTATGGGCGAATCAGTTGAGCTTCCTTCCGATCAGTAAGATCTCTGCGTAATGAGCGAGTCGCGTTCAATTGGCGCACTGGTACTCGTTTGTCGATCAAAATTTGCCGACGACTTCAGCTGGGTCCGGACCCAGCTCTCGCTCAAATTACAGCAACGTTTTGCTGACCGAATCCATTTCGTCGATATTTCAACGACCCGGGAATTAGTCAGCAACCTGATCAATCCAGTCACGCTGTTCGACATCGCCGAAGTTCATGTGCTGGTTGAGTATGAATCGGGGCGGTTTCTGGTTGATGCCGTTCGAGATGAGTTCATTCAGGCCGGCAGGATTGCAGGTAGCAAAAGTAGCCCACAGCTTGGCATATCGGGCGGCGAATTTCTGCCTGAAACGACGGTTAAGGTCTGGTACTTAACCCGTTCGGAAGCGCCCACTATCGCGATGCTAAACGAATGGTCCGCGTATTTTGGCAGGCGCATTTATTTCCTGCCGCTGGCACGACTAAAAAATCAGATAAAGCCCCGTACCCCGAAACCTGCGTTAAAAAAGGCGCGCCGCAAAGCCTCACATGAGCGTAAATCGAGCTTCACCCTGCCCACAATTTCGAGCGGGTTCACCTTACCCAAGCTAATTTTCTTTCTCGCATTTTACGGCGCAATAGATAGCTTCATTCGCTATCAGGGAAATATCGAATCAGGCGATTATGATCAAATCGTCAGCCATCAAGACTCGGCTTTACAGATAGAAGTATTAACCAGCGACATGGAAAGCAGTGATGGGGATTTGATCGAACATTCCTGGGTTTTTCGACGGACCCGATGGGATTTCACTTTTTTTATCGCCAGCCAGTGGCTTGATTATTCCGCAGCGGAACTGAAGGCGGCAGCTGACAATAACGGCAGGGGCGACCAGTACTGGGGGTCGGTGTACAGGAGCCTGATTTACGCGAATGACGCCAGACTGGATAACGTGGTCAGCGCACTGGAGAAGCACGCTAGCCAGTTGAATCTCGATGACCACGACATGGCAACCTTTGTCCTGTCTTTTGTGCAGCATATCCCGTATAAAATTCCAGGCAACGATCTTGGATTGCTGGCACCACCACAGACGGTTCGGCAAAGTTACGGGGATTGCGATTCCAAGTCCCTGCTCTATGCGCTCATCTTACGAAAACTTGGCTATGACGTTGCAATGCTCATCAACCGGAGGCTTAGCCACGCCATGGCCGGCGTTAGCACCAGCGCTACGGGAACGTTTAAATCCTACCGTGGGGTTCGTTACTATTTTGCCGAATCGACCGCGGTCGGTCACCGTATCGGGCAGCTTTCGTCGAAATGGGGCGGCGCCGATAGCTGGCTTTTGTTACCACTGTAATTGCACTCAATGAAGTGCCCGGATTAACTATGAATCAATTTTTGTTATGGAATGGACTATTCAGCCTGCTGCTGGCCATGGTGCTGGGAATTCTGGCGATATACCTCGGTTTCAACGCGTTTAAGCGTTTTAATTCCAAAGTCGATGAAGAATTTGAACTGCGTAACAATAATATTGCGGTCGCGACGGTCAGCGGCTCTTTTATTATTTCGCTCGGCATTTTAATGCAAAGCGTAATCGACCCGATTACGCAGACAATATTTAACCTGGTCTACCGTTATCAACAGCTTGGGGTCGTCTTCAGCGAAGTCGTTTCAACCATGGGCGTCGTATTTCTGCAATTCTCGATAGCGCTGGTATTGTCGCTGGCAACACTCACGCTGGGCACCCGCCTTTATATGAAGATAAACCGACAGACAGATGAACTCGAAGAAATTACGAATAACAATATTGCGGTTGCCATCGTTGTGGGTGCGATTACCGTAACCCTGGCGGTCATGTTATCCAGCGGCATGGAAATCTTTCTCAATGCGCTGGTGCCGGCCCCACCCAGTCTGAATGAAAACCTGCCCTACTAGTTAATTTGCGACGAGTCTGTTGGCCGCCCGGGGAAGGAGAACTAATGGGGGCAGACCACAGCCATTTCCCGCTGCACTGCTTCGAATTGCACGACAGTTTTCCGGATTTCAGGTAATGACATTGCTTCTCCCATTTCCGACGGAGGGGTATTTTAATTGCTCCAGGGTTGCGAAAATCTTATTTGCAATACCCGATTTAACTGGTAAAAAGCAGGCTTCGAATTCCACCGGGTTTTAAGCATGAAAATAGGGTTTATCGGTCTGGGCAATGTCGGTGCGAAACTCGCCGGCAGCCTGCTGCGCAACGGGTTTGACCTGGTGCTGCTCGACGTCGATCGGAATGCGGCGCGGGCGCTGCTCGAGCGGGGCGCAGCCTGGGGCGAGTCGGGCGCGGCGATGGCGCGGCAGTGCGATGTCGTCATTACCTGCCTGCCGTCGCCGGCGGTCTCGGCACAGGTAATGGAAGGAGAGCAGGGCGTACTTGCAGGCTTGAGTTGCGGCAAGATCTGGCTCGAAATGAGTTCCACCGACGCCGACGAGATCCGCCGCCTCGGCGCCCTGGTCGAGGCCAGGGGCGCGATCCCGCTCGACTGCCCGGTCTCGGGCGGTTGCCATCGCGCCGCTACCGGCAATATCGCCATCTTCGCCGGCGGCAAACGCGATGCGTTTGAAAAAGTGTTGCCCTTGTTGACCACGGTCGGTCGCAACGTTTTGCATACCGGTGAGCTGGGCAGCGCGTCGATCATGAAAGTCGCGACCAATTATCTTGCCGGGGTACAATTGATATCGACCGGCGAGGCTTTCATGGTGGCGAAGAAAGCCGGCATCGATCTCGCTGTCGCCTACGAGGCGATTCGAATTTCATCGGGCAATTCCTTTGTCCACGAAACCGAGGGGCAACTGATATTAAACGGCAGCTACAACATTAACTTCACCATGGATCACGAGGTCAAGGATCTGACCCTGTTCGACGATCTCGGCAAGAAATACGACCTGCCGCTCGAAATGTCGCCGCTCGCGGTGCAAATCATGCGCGACGGACTCGCCAGATATGGCCCGAGAGTCTGGTCGTCGATGGTGGTCAAGCGCCTCGAAGACGCCTGCAACGAAGACCTGCGCGCGCCGGGTTTTCCCGAGTACCTGACCGACGATGAGCCCGAAGCCGCCGGCGCCGAAGTGATGCCGCGCCGGGGTTAACTGTCTTTATGCAGGATGTCCTGGATCTCCTGCGCGGACAGCGTTACGTCGGGTTTTTTGGAAGCATTGATCGCGGCTGCCGCTGCCAGGGGCGAGTTGACGAAAACGCCGCCCACCGGCTTGCCATGATCAACCCGTAGATGCTTCCAGGTATGTTTTGTAACGTCACCCTCGGTGTATGACTCGCTGGCGTCATCGTCGTCGAGCTTGCCGAAGCTCTTCAAATCGATACCGCTGACCTTGAGTTGCACCGGCGGCAGCGCCTGTGTCTGGTAGCTGCGATCGCTATCGAGAATTGCAGCGGCGGCGATTTTTCCCTGCTCGCTACCCACCGACCACAGGCCACCCATTGCACCTGGCAATTCCGCAGCGTCACCTACGCAAAATATATCAGGGTCCGAGCTGCGCATTTGCCGATCGACGACGACCCCGCGGTTAACTTTCAAACCGGCCGACCTGGCCAGGTCGACGTTTGCCCTGACGCCGATACACAACAGCACGATATCGGTCACCAGCACTCGACCGTCTTCGAGCAATACCTGTTTCATTTCTCCTGACTCCGTGATCGTTTCGATACCGGTGCCGGTTACCACGCGGATCCCCTTGTTGCCAAGAAAGGTTTTCAGGATTACCGCCGCGTGCATATCGAGCTGGCGATTCATCAGGAATTCCGCGTTGTGCACGATGGTGACTTTCATACCGACCTGCAGCAGGGCTTCGGCGGCCTCGACGCCAAGCACACCTCCGCCGAGCACGATGGCGCGCCTGCTGTCGCTCTGCTGCACCCAGCGCCGGATCGTCAACGCGTCCTCGGCGGAGCGCAGGGTAAACACCCCGGGTAGACGAAAACACGACTGGTCCGGAACAAAAGCCCGTGCGCCGGTGGCCAGCACGAGCTTGTCGTGGTGGCCAGCACGAGCTTGTCGTAGTCGACTTCTTCGCCGGTGCCGAGGCTGATTTTGTGGGCTTGCGCATCGACCGCGGTAACCTGCGTGTTAAGCCAGGTGCTGACGTGATTCAACTGGTACCAGTCTTCCTTGATCAGGAATAAACCCTGCATTGCGGTGCGACCATAGACCACCGACTCGAGACCCATGCGGTTGTAGAAGTGATAGGGTTCATTGCTGATCATGATCACGTCATAGTCGCTTTCCTGCTCGCGTATGTGTTCCGCGGTGCTGACGCCGGCAATGCCGTTGCCGACGATGATGACTCGTGGTTTGCCGGACTCGAGAACATCGGCTTCATCCTGCGCGTCCTCGAGCGCGGTAAACTGGGTGGGATCGGCGTCCAGATCGATGGTAATGCCGGCCTTCGGGCGACAGCAGCAGGCCAGGCGCGCCTTGCCTTCGAGACCCAGCCGGCGCAGGGTGTTGAGTTCGTTTTCATCCGGCGGGTCGAGATTTTCCTGCCCTTCGATGACGACTACCGGGTCGCTGCCGCACATGCCCATGCGACAACCGGACATGATCGGAATCTCGTTCGCCTCCAGCGCGTCAAGCAGCGTTTGCCCCGAAGGCACCAGCAACTGCTGTCCGCTGGCCCGCTCCAGCACCGAGGCCATGCTGCCGGTTTGCGACAGTGCCGATTTCAGCACCTCGACACCTTTACCGAGCGATGCCCGCGAGGTGGATTGCTTGGACTGACGATACTGCCTTTCTGAAATCAGGCTGCGCGCCACCACCAGCAAGCCAATCGCCGGAATCGAGTACTGCAGTAGTTCGACAACGCCAGCAGCGAGCGAAAACCCGAACAGCTTGTCCAGCCCGGAGTTCACTAGCGGTAATCCGTACCAGTAAAAAATACCGAGGGCCGTCATTGTAAAGATCGACGCCAGCCTGAAAAAATTGACATGCAGCAGGTTGTGTAACAGGTAGAAAACACCGACCGATACCATCGGTGGAAACAGCATTTGCTGCAGGTAATCGGCAATTCCCGCCTGTGACGCAAAACTGGTATTGAAAAATGCGACGATCAGGCCGGGTAAAAAAGCGATAAAGAACTTGCGTTGCTCGCTCCACTCGGGCTCGGAGTCGTCAATATCGCTGAAGAAGGCCGCGCGCGGATTGAAGTCGTAGCAGTTCTTCTGGCAGCCCAGGCAGGTTTCGCAATAGCCGTTTCTGACCAGCATCAGGGGCGCATGACCATAGGCTTTCTGCAATGGCGCCAGCGGACAAAAGGTACCGCACCAACCGCTGCGGCCCTTGAACACGAAGCCTCCGATCAGCGCCAGTAGCAGTGCGGTGGCAAATATAGCGCCCAGAACCATGCCGCTATGGTTGAGCAATGGATGTCGAAACAGGATAAAGCCGATGAAGGCGATGATCGATACATACAGTGCGATCTTGCGCCAGGTAGGGGATAGTGTGTGTTCACGGCTTACCCCGAATTGCCGCGGCAATTGATTCAGCAGCGCCAGCGGGCAGATATTGCGCCATAAACCAGGAATCACCGCAAAGCTCAGCGGCAGCAGCGGGATCAATAGTTGCCAGATCAGTACCAGACCGGTCTCGGGGGTGGCAAACAACAGGTAGATAACAAACAGGGTCAGACTCAGTGTCAGGCTCCGTAGAATCCACCAGATTACCCGGGGCACTATCGGGGTCAGCTGGGTGTAGTTCGGAAAGGCTTCGTTTTCCACGACTTAACCGGGCGGTTGCGATTGGGCCTGATTTAATACGGGCATGAATTAAATTTTGTAAGGGAACTCGCTACGGAAGCGAAATGCCAGAATGCTGCCGAGGTCGAACAGAAACTGTTGCGCCAGGTTCGGATTCCAGGCGGAGATCTGCTCGAACCCCTTACGCGACAGGCGCAGTACGCTGCCGTCTCCGATCGCGCGCACGCTTGCGCTACGCGGGTTGGCATCGAAAAATGCGACCTCGCCGAATACCGAACCCTCGTCGATGGTGGCGATGCGTTTTACCCGACCAAAGGCCTGGCTGCCAATGACTTCAACCTGGCCGGAAACAACAATATAAACCGCATCATCGACTTCGCCTTCTTTCAGCAGGATATCGCCGTCGCTAAAAGCGATGTTTTGCGCGTTGCGGATGATCATCTGCCACTCATCTTCCGACAAACCCTCGAGAACCGTTATGCGCTCGTTCTCGGCCCCGCTGGAGCTTTTATCGTCATAGTCGAAATATGCCATAACCCGTCCCCGATCGTCGCAGCGCTCACCCGCGCCGATCCATGGTAACGTCAAGCGACATGATTTGAAACTGCAGAAATGGAGGCGTAGTATCGCGCTCCATGCGTAAGCGTTGTAAAACAATTGAGACCAGCCCGCTCAGTCCGGCGCTTGGCGCCGAGATTGGCGGGGTTGATATTGCCGCGGGTATCAGCGCGGCGCAGTTTGCCGAATTGCGCCAGGCCTTTATCGACTTTGGCGTGATTTTTTTACGCGATCAGGATATTACGCCCGATCAGCACATCGAATTCGCGCGCCGCTGGGGCGAGATCAACGTCAATCGATTTTTCCAGGCGGTTGCATGCCATCCGCTGATTGCCGAGGTGCGCAAGGAAGCCGGGCAGAAAGCGAACATCGGCTCCAGCTGGCACACCGATCATTCCTATGACCAGATCCCGGCGATGGGTTCGATTCTGTACGCGCGCGAGGTACCCAGCGTCGGCGGCGATACGCTGTTCGCCAGCATGTACGCTGCCTATGACGCACTCTCGGATGGGCTCAAGGCGATGCTGTCGACGATGCAGGCCGAGCATTCCAGTCGGCATGCCTTTGGTGAAGGCGCTTACGTAGACACGGATATCGAGGATCTCGGTGGCAGGCTCGGTAATACCGAGAACGCGACCCAGGATGCCGTGCACCCGGTTATCATTCGTCACCCGTTGTCGGGCCGCCCGGCGCTGTATGTCAACGGCGATTTCACCGTCAAGTTCGCGGGCTGGACCCAGGAGGAATCGCAACCGCTGCTCGATTATCTCTATGCGCATGCGCGCCAGAATGAGTTTACCTGTCGCTTTCACTGGCGCCCGGGATCCATGGCGATCTGGGATAATCGCGCCACGCATCACTGTGCGCTCAACGATTACCAGGGCGAGCGCCGCCTGATGCATCGCATCACCATCGACGGCGTCGCGCTGGAAGCCGGCAGCCTGATGGCTACCGCGATTCCTTAAATCTGTCATACCGCGGCATGACCCGATGCGTCGGACCGGCGGTATGCAGAGCTTTACCGGATCCGGGTTAAACTGGATCCCGCGGTCGAGCCGCGGGATGACAGAAGAATCGGTCGAGCCGCGGGATGACAGAAGAATCGGTCGAGCCGCGGGATGACAGTTATTTCGACTAGCTCGCTGCTTTCACTTCGTGCATGTGTACATCCCGTTGCGGGAACGGAATGCTGATGCCGGCGTCGTCGAGCTTGACCTTGATGACTTCCAGCAATTCGGTGCGCGCGGGCCAGTAGTCCTCGGTCCTGACCCAGGGGCGCACCTGCAGATCGACGCTAGAATCGCCGAGTGCGCCGACCCGAATCACCGGCGCCGGGTCGTCCAGAACGCGCTCGTCCGCATCGAGTATCGATTTGAGTATATCCTTGGCCTGGCCGATGTTGTCATCGTAACTAATGCCGATGACGAGGTCGATACGTCGCGTCGGCAGCGTCGTCGCATTGATGATATTGTCGCCAATAATCGATGAATTCGGCACGATGATGCGCTGGTTGTCACCGGTGTGCATCAGGGTTGCAAACAGGCCGATTTCGTCGACCGTGCCCTCGGTGCCGCCGGCGGTGATGTAGTCGCCGATCTGGAAGGGACGAAAGATGATAATCATGACACCCGCGGCGAAGTTGCCGAGCGAATCCTTCAGCGCCAGGCCGACGGCGAGACCGGCGGCACCGAGAATGGCCATGAACGAGGTGACATTGACCCCGAGCGTATCGACCGCGGCGATCACCACCGCGACCAGTAGCACCCCGTAGGTGATGTTGCCAAGGAAGCTGACCAGCAGGTCGCTCATCCTGGACCGGCGCATCGCCTTTTCCAGGATATTGCTCAAAATGCGGGCCAGGAACTTACCGACGATAAAGATCGCGATCGCGATGCCGATCTGAATACCCCAGTCGACGCCGTTTTCAGCGATCCAGTTAGTTACGTTTTCCATGATGGCTCCTATATTTGAATTTGTATTATTAATCGCGGCGGGATTGTGCCACTTTTTGGCTGATTTGATTAGTTTTTTATTGCAATTTTTATAAAATCCACAAAACTAAAAATAGTTTGATTATGATTCGGGTCGAAGCCATCCGATAACAAGAAGAGGATCTTGCATGGAGCTGCCATTTTTTGGGGATGCGGTTAATTCCTGTGTCTCCGTTTTCCTGTCGATTGCCGCGTCTTTACTCGTGCTGGCTTTCTTTGCCGCCAGCGTCGCCCTCATCGTGATTTATATTATCGATGTGACGCAAACCAGGCAGACAATCCGCCGCAATTACCCGGTGGTCGGTCGTTTCCGCTATTTTTTCGAGCACCTGGGCGAGTTTTTCGACAGTATTTCTTTTCCATGGATCGCGAGGAATTACCGTTTAACCGCGCCCTGCGTTCCTGGGTCTACCGCGCCGCCATGGGCGCTAAAAAAAACGGCTGCTGGATCAACTACCGCCCGCGCCAGCGGCCGCAGAACTCATTCCAAGCGAAGCCTCCCCGGCATAAGGAGCCTGTATGAAAGCAAGTGACCTGTTTGTGCGCTGCCTCGAAAACGAGGGCGTCGAGTATGTATTCGGCATTCCCGGAGAGGAAAACCTCGATGTCATGGACTCGATGATCGGCAGCCCGATCAAGTTCATTACCACCCGCCACGAGCAGGGCGCCGCGTTTATGGCCGATGTCTACGGGCGCCTGACCGGCAAGGCCGGCGTCTGCCTGGCGACGCTGGGGCCGGGCGCCACCAACCTGGTCACCGGCTTTGCCGATGCGAATATGGATCGCGCGCCGATCATCGGCATTGCCGGGCAGGGCGCGACCACGCGCATGCACAAGGAAAGCCACCAGGTGCTCGACCTGGTCAACCTGTTCGCGCCGATATCGAAGTACAGCGTGCAGATCCGAGAACCCGAGATCGTCGCCGAAATCGTGCGCAAGGCTTTCAAGGCGGCCGAAGCCGAGAAACCGGGCGGCAGTTTCATCGATTTCCCGGAAAACGTTGCGGCGATGCCGGTCGAGGGCAAGCAGCCCCTGAAGGTGCAAAGCGCCAAACCGCCGGTACCCCCGGCCGACAAGATTGCCCAGGCGGCAGAGATTATCTCCAGCGCCAGCTACCCGTTGATCATGGCGGGTAACGGCGTGGTGCGTGCCGACGCCAACCAGGCGCTGGTCGAGTTTGCGGAAAAATTGAATATTCCGGTTGCGACTACCTTTATGGCCAAGGGCAGTATTCCGTTTTCGCATGAACTGTCCCTGGGTACGGTCGGACTGCAGGCCCACGACTATGTTGCCTGCGGTTTCGATCGCGCCGATGTCGTCATCTGTGTCGGTTACGACATGATCGAATACCACCCGCATCTGTGGAACAAGTCGAAGACCAGCAAGATTATCCACATCGACATGAGTCCGGCCGAAGTCGATGAGCACTATATCCTCGAATGCGGCGTGGTCGGCGATATCGGCGCCGGGCTCAGCGCGATCGCCGCGCAGGCCACGGCCCAGGTGGAATCCAAGGCCCAGGTCTTGCGTGAAACTATCATCGAAGAACTCAATGCGCATGCCGACGATGCGGCTTTCCCGCTGGCGCCGCAGCGTATTATTCTCGACCTGCGCAAGGCGCTCGAAGCCGAAGACATCGTCGTGTCCGACGTTGGCGCGCACAAGATGTGGATGGCGCGCATGTACCAGGCGGAGCGCCCCAACACCTGTATTATTTCCAACGGTTTTGCATCGATGGGTATCGGTTTGCCGGGCGCGATTGCGGCCAAGCTTGCCTTTCCCGATCGTACCGCCGTGACCGTCACCGGAGATGCCGGCTTCCTGATGAATTCACAGGAAATCGAAACCGCCATGCGCATAGGGGTTGCGATCGTTATCCTGATCTGGAACGACAGCAAGTACGGCCTGATCAAGTGGCACCAGGATCGGCGCTTTGGGCGCGATACGCAGATCGAGTTCCAGAATCCCGATCTGGTCATGTATGCCGAAAGCTTTGGCGCCAAAGGATACCGCGTCGAATCTGCCGACGAACTGTTGCCAATCCTGAAACAGGCAATCGCCGACGATACCGTGGTGCTGATCGACTGCCCGGTAGACTATTCCGAAAATATGAAACTCACCGAAAAACTCGGCAACCTGGTCTGCCCGATCTGATGGAGACAGCGCTGTAATCGAGCCAGGCCTTCGATTAATTGAAGCTGGTCCCGGGTGCCGGTTACCAGTCCAGGATAGAGCAGGACTAGCCGATTATCGGGTCGTGGTTTATCCCGCGTGGATGCCCTGTTTGCGGGCGATCTGCGCGCGCAGGATGTTCTGGTAATTCCTGATTTGGCGGACGTAGGTTACCGGCTCGGTGCCGCGCGCGAAACCGTACTTCAGGTCCGTGTAATATTTTTTCTGCGACAGCAGTGGTAACACGCCTTTCAGGTCCAGCCAGCTGTCGGGATCGAGGTCGAGATCTTCGGCCAGCGCGCGTGCATCCTGTAAATGCCCCATGCCGACATTGTATGCCGCCAGCGCGAACCACCAGCGATCCTCGCCCACGACGCTGTCCGGAATTCTCAGTTCGAGCCGGCTCAGGTATTTTGCGCCGCCCATGATACTTTGCTCGACATCCAGCCGGCTCTTGACGCCCATCTCCTTAGCCGTGGTCAGCGTCAGCATCATGATGCCGCGCACCCCGGTCGGGCTCTTGGCGCGCCGGTTCCAGTGCGATTCCTGGTAAGATTGCGCCGCCAGCAGGGTCCACGGAATGTCGTGTTTTGCGGCGTATTTTTCGAACAGTTGCTGCACCCGCGGCAGGCGTGATTTCATGCGCCTGATAAAGCTGCGCATGTCGACATAATCGAATTCCTCGACCTTGTAGTGCCGGTCCCGCAGCACCAGCAGCGTGCCGTCGTTTTCGATCACCTCGAGCCACTGTTCGATCGAATCCGACAGCACTTCCCATTCGGGCGAAAGGTTCCAGGCCAGCGCCTGCTGTTCCTCGATGGTAAAGGCCACCTGCAACTCCGGATAAAACCGGCGTTTGATATTAAGTTCGCTCGAGTTGGCGATGGTGCAGTCGATTTGCTTGCGCCAGACCAGTTGCAGCAGGTCTTCGACGCTCGAGTCTTCGGCGGACTCCCAGGTCAGGTCGGGAAATTCCTGCTGCAGTTCGAACAGGCGCGATTCGTAATGCGAATCCGCGACGACGACCAGTTCCACGTCGCTCAGCTCCTCGATGTTAGCTGGATTTTTGCCATGATTGCGTCGGCATACGACCTGGATATCGACATTCTGGTATCCCGGTCCAAACACGTAACCCTGGTCTTCGAGCGGCGGGTAAAAAGTCATCCCGGCGGTGGCAATATGGCCCTCGTCTCTGGAAATGGCGTCGAGCACTTCGCGGTTACTATCGCGGATGTCGAAGCGCAGCTCGACGCCGAGAAAGTCGGCGAAGGATTCCAGGTAATCGTACTCGGGTCCCGCTGGGCCTTCGCCGTCGCGGTACAGGGTGGTCGCCGATTCACGCGAAATAACCACCAGTTCACCTGACTTCTTCAGGTCGTCGACGCTCGAATCTCCGCCTAGCAACAGCAGCGTCAGTAGCAATAGCAACAGGCCTACCGTCTTGATCGGCTGCTGGTGCGTGAAAGAATCCGGTAGCAGCGACTCTAGCCGCCGTTCGAGCCGCATCAGTGGCGCCACGATCAGTCGCCGCAGCCGCGCACGGTTTTCGCCGCTGTCGAGCAGTTCAAACAGGTCCGCCAGGCTATGCCAGATGAAACCCGCCAGCGGCAGCAGCGTGCTTCTGACAAAAGTTACCAGATCGCTAATTAGCAGGAGCAGGGTGTTTTTAAGGCTATTCAGGATGCTTTGATTTTTTTCGGCCATTAAACTTCACGTTGTCCGTCTGCGGCCAGCATAGTCACCCTGTTCGATATTTTCCACTGTTGCCGGATTATGTTTTAACGGCTCGACGGGAATCAGATTGATCAGCGCCGCGTCAGGCCGGTATAGGCAATCGGTTTGTCGCCGCTGGCCTCTTCTCGCCGCAGTACATATATACCGGAAAGAATGATGATGCCGATGCCCGTCAGCGTCGCCAGATCCGGCACTTCCGCCCACACCAGGTAACTCAGCAGCGTAACCCAGACGATCATGACGTATTCGAACGGCGCCAGCCGCGAGGCCTGGGCATGTTTGTAGGCATAGGACATGAACATGAACCCGAGCGCGCTGGTCACCCCGGTGAACGTCAGCAACAGCATGTCGAAGGTTCCCGGCAGCGACCAGGGTAAGAGCATGGTTTTTTCGCTCGGCGCCGAAGGCGANNNNCATCGCCTGCTGCGGATCGGAGCCAGACAATATCCAGCCCATTATGGGCGCCAGCAGTGCAAACGAAATGCTGGCGTAGAGCGACATGATCGACGCCGGCGCCGTCATGCGCGCGTAACGCACCAGCACCTGACACAGCGCGTAAAAAAAAGCGGCTATGACTGGCAGCAGTGCGATCAGGCTGAACTGTTCGGTATCCGGACGCAGCACGATCAGGACGCCGATAAATCCGGTCAGAATACTGATGAAGCGGCGTATTCCCACGCGTTCGCCCAGCATCGGGATCGACAGCAGGGTGATAAAAAATGGCGCGGTGAAAAACAGCGCGGTCGCCGTGGTCAGTGAAATTTCCGCGAGCGCGATGTAAAACGCCATGAAGGCGATAAACATCAGCAGGCCGCGCAGCACGTGATAGCCGGGGTGATGCATTTTCAGGCTTGCCAGGCGCAGGCTGAAATGGATCAGGATCAACAGCAAAACAATTGCGACCAGGCCGCGTATCGTCATGATTTGGTGGATCGGATAGGCGCCGCTCATTTCCTTGATGATGACGTCCTGGATTGCGAACAGGAGTTTGCCGCTGGCCATGATTGCAACCGCCTGCAGCAATGCGTTCATTGCGGGTGCCGGCGTCAACTCCTGGAGATTCCGAGCTCGAGCCCTGCCGCCCGGAGCAAATCGACTTCCTGCTCCAGATCGGCGGCGGTGAGTGGATGATCTTCCAGCCAGAGCCGGGGAATGCCGAGCGTCATAACCTGTGCCGCGTCTAAATGGACGTGAATAGTCGGCAATTCGATAGGCGTGCGGCCGCGATTGAACAACACCGCGAGGCGCAGCAATCGAGTCATCAGCCCGAGCGCCTCCGAGCGCACGTAAACGCTGTCTTCGATCAGCTCGGCGTGATACCTGCGCCGGTGCAAGCGCACCATGATCGACAGTGCGCCCTGTTCCTGGCGTGAAAACCCGGGCAGATCCATGTTTTTCAGAACATAGGCGCCATGCCGGTGGTGCTGGCTGTGCGCGATCATCAGGCCGATCTCGTGCAGTTGTGCGGCCCAGCCCAGCAGCCGGCGTTCGCGCTGCAGCAGGCCCTGCTGCTTGACCTGGTCGAACAGGGTGAGGGTGGTCTGGCAGACGCGCTTGCCGTGTTCCATGTCGATGTGGTGCCGTTTCATCAAATCGAGCACGGTGACGGCGCGCCGGTCTTCGTACAGTACGCGACCGATCAGGTCGTGCAAAACTCCCTCGCGCAGCGAGCCATCCGATACGCGCATGAATTTCAGGTCCAGCGCGTTGAAAATTGTCATCAACACCGCGACGCCGCCGGCGAATACCGGGCGCCGCTCATCGCTCAACCCGCTGAACTTGAGATTGTCGCTGTGGCCGGCCTCGACGATTTTTTTGACCAGCTTTTTCAAACCCTTGTGCGTGATCCCGGTATCGCTCCAGCCGTTTTCGCGGATCACGTTACTGATCGCGCGTACCGTGCCCGAAGTGCCGATAATGTCCCTGGCGGCGAGATTCCTCAGCGTTGCGATATTGGGCTCCAGCTCGAGGTGCGCGCTCAAGATGGCCCGTCGCATGCGCAGGTGGTTGATTTCCCCGTTGGGAAAAAATTTTTCGCTGCTGCTGACGCAACCCATGGACAGGCTGCCGAGGAAAACGGGCTCACTCTTGTCGGCGACGATGATTTCGGTGCTGCCGCCACCGATATCGACCACCATGCGCCGACCGCGGTCGCCCTGCAGGGTCTGCGCGGCGCCCAGGTAAACCAGGCGCGCCTCTTCGAAACCGGAAATGATCTCGATCGAAAAGCCCAGCGCTTTTTCCGCTTCACGGATGAATTGGCCCGAGTTTTCTGCCTTGCGCAGGGCATTGGTGCCGACGATGCGCACGTTGTCGGGTTTCAGTTCACGTAGTCGCTGGCCAAAGCGTGCCAGGCAGTTGAGCGCGCGCTCGCTGGCCTCGGGCGTGAGCAGGCCGCTGGCGTCGAGCCCGGCGGCGAGCCGCACCATATCGCGCTCGCGATCGATGACGGTGAGCGCATGCTCCTCTGCACGCACCACTTTCATATGAAAACTGTTCGATCCGAGGTCTATCGCGGCGAACTGCTCCATCTTAGTAAGCTCCCTGAAGCGCTGCCGGTAACGCTTCGTGATAATCGTCTATGCGCCAAATCTTCATGTTGTCACGACGATATTGCCAACCTGCTTTTTTTGCATGAAAGCTTGCTGCGCCTTGCCGAGATCGCTGAGCGGGAAGGTTTGCGCCAGCAGTGGTTGCAGTAAATCCTGTTCGATCAGGCTGACCAGTCTTTGCATCGTGCCTGGCGGTACGATGGTTGCGCCGGTTAACTGCAGGTCCTTGTAAACCAGCTGGCGCAGATCGAACTCCACCATTGGTCCGGCAATCGCGCCCGAACTCGAGTAACGCCCACCCTGCCTCAAGGCATTGATCAGCGCCATGAAAGCACTGCCGCCGACGACATCTAGCGCGACGTCAATCGTCCCGCCCGCGGCGTCGCGTATCGCCATTTCGAGATCAGTCTCGTTACGGTCGATGATCGCTGCGGCGCCGAGTCGCCGTAACAATTCCGCCTTCGACGCGGAGGCAATCGCGATCACGCGCGTGCCGCGCAGTCGGCACAGCTGGACCGCGGCTGAGCCGACACCGCCCGAAGCGCCGTTGATTAGCACGGTCTCGCCTGGTTTCAGTCCGCTGCGCGCCGTCAGGTTTTCCGCGGTGGTGTAGGCGCAGGGATAGGTTGCCAGTTGCGCGTCGCTTTGCCCGCTTTCGATGCGAATCGCGTTTTCGCTGCGAATCGTCGTGTAATCGGCGTAACCGCCGTCGCATTCGGAGCCGAAATACATCGAGCGTGCCGGATCGAGCCAGTCGCCACTGGCCAGGATCCAGGGATCGAGCAGGACGCGCTCGCCGATGCGCGAAGCTTCGACACCCGTGCCGACGGCGGCGATTTCACCGGCAACATCGGCGCCCTGAATACGTGGAAAACTGATGCTCGAACTGCCCCAGCTGCCGCTCGCGGCATCGGCGGCATCGAAGCCGTCCTTGCCGCCGGTGTCGGTAATGCCTTCGGTAACCGTTTTCGAATACCATGCGGTGCGGGTGTTGATGTCGGTATTATTGAGGCCACAGGCGCCGACCCTGACCAGAACCTCGCCCGCTCTCGGCTCCGGAACAGGCCAGTCTGCATGATATTCAAGCTTGTCCAGACCACCGTGGCCGGTCAGCACCATGGCCCGCATTTTTGCTGGAACTGTCATCGCAACCCCGGAATTATCGACGCTGCGATGGTATGCAATGGCAAACGGCGAGTCACGAATTTTTTGATCTGTTAAAACAGGCATGAATCTCGGGCGATAATTCCACTGGCGCAAGATTCCCGCTTGCGCCTGAATGACACTAAATGGTTTACTAGTCGCTATGCCGGCTTCCGGACTCGGATTCACTGTAAACATGGGATTTATTCAAGCAGGCAGGTTTGCCATGGATACCGGCTTTGCCACGGGCTGCTGTCGAACCGGGCCGGAGTCGTGCCAGGAGGGGGAATGACAGAGTTGATTTCTACGGGGGTTTTCCGCGCGCTGTTTAAAGCTGACGCGGAGTTTGCAGTGATCGATCCGCGCGAAACGCCGGCCTTCGCCGGCGGCCATCTACTGGCTGCATCCAACCTGCCGCTGTCCCGGCTCGAAACCCTGATCGGACTGGCGGTGCCGCATCGCGATACGCTGTGTGTTGTGTGCGATAACGGCGCGGGCGAGGCGCAGTCCGCCGCCGAACTGCTGGGCACCCTGGGTTACACTCAGCTCGTGATTCTCCACGGTGGAATCGCCGCCTGGGAAGAGACGGGCGGCAATGTATTCAGCGGAACCAGCGTGCCGGGCAAGGCTTTCGGCGAGTTTATCGAAAAATTCTGTGCAACGCCGACGATGAGCGCCGCCGAGCTGCACCATCGGCAGCAGCGCAACGAGGCAACCTTGCTGATCGATTCGCGCACCGCCGAGGAGCATGAAAGCTACTGTATTCCGGGCGCGGTACTCTGCCCCGGCGCAGAATTGATATACCGGGTATTGCCGATAATCAACGCCAACACCGAAATCGTGGTCCACTGTGGCGGCCGCACGCGCAGTATTATCGGTGCCCAGACGCTAATCGATGCCGGCTGCAATAATGTTCATGCGCTCGAAAACGGCACCATGGCCTGGCAATTCGAAGGCCTGGAACTCGAGCATGGCGACAGGGAATGCCTGGCGGAACCCGATAGCAAGTCGTTGATTCTGATCCGGGCTATCGCCGACCAGCTGGCCGAGCGCTGGCATATCGATCGGGTCGATTCGATCGCCGCGCGCGAGCAACGCAGCCGTTACCTGATCGACGTGCGCGGCCGGGAAGAATTCGAGGCGGGGCACATCCCGGGCTCGATGCATGTTCCCGGGGGGCATTTACTGCAAAATGCCGATCGTTATCTGGTGGTGCGCAATTCGATGGTGGTGCTGATCGACTCGGACTGGGTACGGGCGGTCACCACCGCGGTATGGTTGCGCCGCATGGGATGGCGGCGGGTTTACGTGTTTACCATCGATACCGGCTCCAGTCAGCTGCAAACCGGCCCGGGCAGCAGCGTCGAGATACTCGAGGATCGCGACCTCGATCCGAACGATCATGCCGATCACGACGCCCTGATGCGCAAGAACCGCGCTTACCTGGAATGGGAAATTGCGCTCGTCGACCAGCTCCCGGGCGAACCCGCGGCGCCCTACATGAATATATAGACTATCGATTTTTGGAGTCCTGAATGAGTCGATGGCGGCAAGCGATTGAATCCGTCGGAGCCTTACCCGACTATCTTGCCATTGGAACCCGCGGTGGCGGCAATCCAGCAACTCTGGCGCAATGCAATGGGATGCAATAATGAATAACAGGCAGACTCCGGCCGAGCGTTTATACGCTATCGTCGAGCAGGGGCTTTGTATCGGCTGCGGCCTGTGCCAGTCGGTTGCCGGCAAGGACGCCGTGCGGGTAACCAAAACCGTAAGCGGTTACCTGCATCCGGTGGTCGAGGGCGAGCTCGAGCACGCGACCGTCGACCGGATTTACCAGGTATGCCCCGGTACCCGGATCGAGGGTTTGCCGTCAGAACTGATCGAGGCGGATACCCGGCATGACAACGTCTGGGGCCCCTGGCGCCGTATCGTGCGTGCCTGGGCAGGCGATCCCGCGGTGCGCTTCGAAGGCTCGACCGGTGGCGTACTGACTGCGCTTGCCAACTATCTGCTCGTGTCGAAACGAGTCGAGTTCATTCTGCAGGTCAAAACCTCGGCCAGCGAACCCAGTTTCGGTGACGCGACTTTAAGTTTTACCGAGGCCGATGTATTCGAGGCCGCCGGCTCGCGCTACGGCCCGGCCGCGCCGCTGACCGATATCGACGCCGCGCTCGGGCGCGATCAGCCATTCGCATTTATCGCCAAACCCTGCGACGTATCGGCGCTGCGCAATTACGCCAGCCAGGATGAACGCGTCGATCGACTGGTCAGGTACATGCTGGTCATGGTTTGTGGCGGTTATGGAACGCCGCAGGGAACCATTGAATTTTATCGGCGGGTCGGCATCGATCCACGACAGGTCACCGGCCTGCGCTACCGCGGGCGCGGCTGTCCGGGGCCGACCCGGGTAGAGACCGGGGACAGGGCACAGGAGTTTCATTACATCGATTACTGGGGTGAAGACGAAACCACCTGGAGCCTGCCGTTTCGCTGCAAAATATGTCCGGACGGTATCGGTGAAGCGGCCGATATCGCGGCTGCGGACACCTGGATCGGGGGCGGCCCGAACCGGGTCGACAGCGTCGACGATCCCGGTACCAACGCGCTGATCGCGCGCACCCGGGCGGGCGAGGAATTGATCGCGGCCGCGGCCGAGGCCGGCGCTTTAACCCTCGAGTACGATATCGTTCCCGACATTATGAGTGTCTACCAACCGCACCAGGTCAACAAGAAATACGCGGCCTGGGCGCGTCATCAGGGTCTCCACGACGCGGGGCGTATCGTGCCGCATACTGAACGCCTGCGTATCGAGGAACTGGCGCAGGATTTGCCAGACGAAACCAACGAGTTTCAACGCGAGGGCACCCGCAAGCGCGTCGAAATCGGCAAGGCCAGCGAACCTAGGCCCACCGCCTGCAAGCCATAGGAAGCCGGAATGTCAGCCGAAGTGAAATTTCAGTCGCTTTCCGGGTGCATGCGGCGCGTCACCGTGAGCCGCTTCCACGACGCCTGATGCGGACTTTAAGCTCACGCTCGGCATGCCGCAAAGCTGAACTGCAGCGCGCTACCCTCAGACCTTTCCCATCGGTATTGCCGGCAAGGTGAGGCGAGTGGGTGCACCCGGTGGGTTGTTCTGCTAACATTCTGCACCCTGTCTTATCATCCTGCTCATTTTTCGAAGGACCGAGATTCATGCCGTCATCCAACTTCCCGGTCACTACCGTTCAGCAAAGCCGCCTGTCCCGGGTTGACTTCGATAACCTCGGATTCGGCGCCATTTTTTCCGACCATATGTTCAGCATGGTTTATGCGGACGGCGAGTGGATCAATCCCGAGATTATCCCCTATCAGGCGATTCCGCTGGAACCCGGGGTGGCGATGCTACACTACGGCCAAACGGTATTCGACGGTTACAAGGCATTTCGCGGGCTGGATGGCGAGGTACGTATCTTCCGCCCGGAGATGAACGCCAAACGGTTGCATGACTCCTGCCGACGGCTGTGCATTCCCATCATGGACGCGGAGAAATTATGCGACATCATGATTCAGGCCACACGCCAACTGATCGAGCTCGACCACCAATGGATACCCTCGCACTGGGGCCAGTCCTTATATGTCAGACCGTTGGTGATTGGCACCGAGGCCACGCTGGAAGTGCGGGCCGCGACCAGTTACCGCTTCATCATCATGACTTCCCCGGTGGGCAGTTACTTTACCAACCTGGAAAAAGGCGTGTCGCTGCGCGTGGAGGATCGCTTTACCCGTGCCGCCAGCGTCGGCGGGCTGGGTGCGGCCAAGACCGCCGCCAACTACGCCGCCAGCCTGCTGCCGGGATTCGAAAGTCGGCAGCAGGGCTTCGACCAGGTTTTGTGGCTGGACGGCAACGAGCACCGCTTCGTGGAAGAGGTGGGCGCGATGAATATCTTCTTCAAGATCGGCGGCAAGGTCGTGACCCCGCCCCTGGGGGGTTCCATCCTGCCGGGCGTGGTGCGCGACAGCGTGCTTACCTTGCTCGACGACTGGGGCCTGCCCGCCGAAGAGCGCCGCATCGCCATCGATGAAGTGGTGGAAGCGTTCCGCGCCGGCGAGGTCGATGAAGTGTTTGGCGCGGGCACGGCGGCCGTGATCTGCCCGGTGGCCAGCATCGGCTTCAGGGCGGAGGTATTTGCCGTGGCTTCCGCCTCGCCCGGCGAACTGACCCAGCGCCTGTACGATGAAATCACCGGCATCCAGTACGGCAAACTGCCGGACCGATACGGCTGGAACGTGCGAGTGCCAGTCCCGGTGGCCGCTACTGTCACCTAGCAGGGAAAAAGGAACGTTCTGGCTTACTCCGTCAGGCGACACTGATCGCGTGCAACGGCGGGTCTAACCGGCAGGCAGTCGGCGCGATGCCCGCCAGGCAGGGATTACCAGCACCAGCGCCGACAGTACCAGCAGCAGCGCCAGCAGGTCGCTCAGGCCGACATTTTCGTCGAGGATCAGGTGGCTCGAGTAGACGCCGATTACCGGCACCATCAGCGTGCCGATGGCGGCGACCGAGGCCGGCAACAGCCCGACCGTCTTGAAGTAAGCCCACTGGCAAAAGCTCATCGGAAACAGGAACAGGTAAACCAGCGCGATCACGGCGGGGGTGACTGAGGCGACTAGCCGTCGAGCCAGGGACTCCCGAACAACAGCACCGCCATGCCGACACCGGTCGCGATGACCACGTTGTTGCTGCGCCACATGATCACGATAACGCAGGCCATAGCGACGATTTCGCTGAGGCTGCCCTGGCGCACCGCCGGCGCCAGGATCGCCATGAAGGCGCATCCGGGCAGGGCTTCGAGCACCGGCTGAACGCCGCGGATGTGGCGCAGTTGCAGGCCGATGAAATAACCGGTCATGCGCGTCAGGTAAACGATCAGCGCCATCATTGCGATCGCGATCAGGATTGTTTGCTGGTCAAGCATAGGCGCGCCGTACCTGCGCGATTGCGGTCAGCATACCGGCTAGCACCGAACCCAGCAGGATCAGGTAGTTCGCGGTGCCGATTTCGAACAGAATCAGCGCTACGATGCCCGATACGATCCAGGGTATGGGCGGCGATTTCGATGCCTTGAAGAACAGCATCATCATGGTTGCGATCACCAGCGGCCCGGCGAAATCGATCGCGCCCAGGTCGAAGGCCGCGAACAGTTGCGCCGTGCTCAGTCCGATGAAGGTCGAGCACAGCCAGCTGGTCATCATCGACAGGCCGTAGCCGGTGACGTAACCCAGCCGATCGATACTGGCGTCCTGACGGAAGCTGGTAACGACGCCGGGGTCGTTGAGCATGTATAGCCAGACGATACGCCGCCCCAGGCTGTGGCCATCGAAATGATGCGTCATCGCCATGCCCAGCAGGATGTTACGCGTGCTCACCAGGAACACCGACAATGCGATCGTGCCCAGCGGCAGCGGCGCCTGCCAGAATTCGAGCGCGGCGAACTGACCCGAGGCGGTGAATACCGACGCGCTCATCAGCAGCGCCTGCCAGTTCTCGAGTCCGCTCGCGGCCGCGGCGATGCCGAACATGATGCCGAACATGAAGGTCGACAGGAAGTAGTCGCCGGAGCTGCGAATCCCGTGCAGGGCGCTGTGCCAGGTCGACATCAGCGGCTTCGCGCCAGTTTTTCGAACATGAACAGGGGAGCGAACATGTCGCCACCGCTTGCGTAAGCGAGCCTGGCGGTGGTCGGCAGAAACACGACGCCGGTGCCCGAAAGCAACGGGCAGGCGATGCCGATGGTATCGCGCGACAGCAGTTTTGGTTGCGCGGAGCGGGAGGCCAAAATTGAGATCCTTGTCTTGGGGTCTTGTTATTTTCAGGCGCGACGATAGCACAGGCTATCTCGGGACATAGAAAATTATTTCACGGTAAATCGATTGACCTGAGTCAATTCGATCATGGACCATGATGCTAGTTTGTCCCGATTCGATAATGAGTGAGCACAATAATGTTAAAGCGATTGTTTCCGGTTGTATTTCTGCTGCCCCTGTTGCTGAACGCGGCGGAAAACACGAAATCTGATGGGGCTGCGTGGAAGGGAGAAGGAACGCTTGGATATACCGCGACCTCGGGAAACACCGATTCGGAAAACCTGAATGCCAGCCTCGGTGTTTCGAGACAGGCTAACAAGTGGAAGCATGCCGCTTCGATCGAATCCATCCGCAACGAGGCGGACGACGAAGTCAGCGCTGACAGCCTGGTGTTGAAGGAAAAATCGGAATATGCATTGAATGAAAAATCATATGTTTTCGGGCAACTTCGCTACGAGGATGACGAATTCAGCGGCTACGAACGGCAGACGTCAATCGCATTCGGTGCGGGTTCGCGATTTGTCGAAACCGAGCGGCATTTTCTCGATCTATCGGCCGGCCTGGGTTTCCGCAGTTTGAAAGAGAGCGTCACGGGTGACGAGACCGAGGAGGCTATCGTGACCGCAAATCTCAACTATGAATACAAGATCAGTGAGACGGCCACTTTTAGCGAAGCAATATTGGTGGAAAGCGGTGACGAAAATACGCATTCAGAATCGGCTACCTCGTTGAAGGCGAAAATAGATGGAAACCTCGCGACAAAAATCAGTTACCTGGTGAAACACAATTCCGATGTGCCGGGCGGCACCGACAAGAGCGACGAAATTGTCACTGTTTCGCTGGTTTACGCGTTCTAGATAAGCCGCCAGCCTGATTCCCCTCGCAGGCCATTGGGCGCCTGCGGTTTACTTTTATCCGCCAGAGGTGTTAATTAGCATGTCTGCTGCATCATCGTAGGTTATGCGACGTTTGATCCAGCAGGAATCTCAGCTGAAGCCGGGGCAAAAGCATGCGCAAATATCCGATGAATCAAGCTAACGACGGGCTCGAGCCCTGGCCATTCGATAATCCGGCCTCGGATTACAAAATTATTCGCGGTAACCCGCGCGCCTCGGGGCGGCTGGATTATGGCGGCAACGAAGGCCGGCACCGGCTCGGGATCTGGGCCTGTACCGAGGGTGCCTTCGAATGCACCGAGTTGGGTGACGAGCTGCAGACAATTCTGAGCGGTCGCCTGACCCTGACCCGGGTGGGCGGCGAGTCGATCGAATGCGGTCCCGGTGACAGTATTTTTACGCGCAAGGGCGAGCGCGTGGTGTGGGACGTGCACGCGGACGTGACCAAGGTTTTTTTCACCCATAATCGCGACGGCAGCCCGGATTAACTGCTGGCTGCGTCGTTGAACAGGGCTCGCATCGCCAGCAAGCCGACAATCGGGCCCGGGATCAGCAGCCAGAAAATATACTGCGCGCCAATCATGGGCAGCAGCGAACTGGCCAACTGGATGCTGAACACCGTGATCAGGAAGCCGATCGAGTTGACGATCGTCAGCGCCGAACCGACATATTCACGCGGGGCGTTGGCCGCGTTCAGCGCGGAAAACTGGGGCGAGTCGCCGACCACGGTAATGCCCCAGGTTATCAGGAAGGCGAGGAATAAAAGCGGGCTCGCGTCGAACAGTAAAGGCGATAGCAGGCAGCAGAGTCCCGACACCGCGAGCTGAATCGCCGCGACGCGGGCGCTGCCCATCTGCTGCGAGAGAACGCCGCCAATGACGCAACCCAGGAATCCAGCCGCGATGACCAGGAAAGACCAGAACGGGACATTCAGCGCGATCCCCTGGTCGCCGGCGTACACCAGCAGCCAGACCGGAACAAAGGCCCACAGGGTGTACAACTCCCACATGTGGCCAAAGTAACCAAGCGCCGAGGCGCGAAATTTGCGCGAGCGAAACACCAGGCCGAGCGCGCGCGGATTGAATTCGGAGCCGGTCGCCAGGTGGGGCCCGTCAGGCACCGCCAACAGCATGGCCAGGCCCCCGCTTACGGCCAGGATCGAAACCCCGACGATAACCTGTTCCCAGGGTAGCTCGGCGCCGCTGGCACGGATCAGGTGGGGGAAGGCGGTGCCGACGACGAGCGCGCCGACCAGGTAGCCGAGCGCGCGGCCGAGACCCTGACGGTACCAGCCGGCGGCGATTTTCATCCCCACCGGGTAAATGCCCGCGAGGAAAAAACCGGTCGCGAAACGCAACAGCAGCAGGGTCGTCAATCCCTGCGGGGCTACCAGCAATGCGATATTGGCCAGCGCGCCGGCCATTGCGCAGCAGAAAAATACCTTGCGCGGCGAAAAGCGGTCGGCAATCATCAGGATCGCAAACAGCAGCGTACCGCCGATAAATCCTAGCTGCACCGCGGACGTGACGTATCCCAGCGATTGTTCGCCGAGACCCCAGGCCAGCTGCAGGTCGCGGATCACCGCGTTGCCGGCAAACCACAGCGAGGTGCCGGTGAACTGGGAAAAGACGATCAGGGGCAGGATGCGAGCCGGGCGCGTCACGGGTTTCCTTCGTGTTTGGGCGGCCATCATAAAAAGACCCAATGCCACAGTCAAAACGTTTCAATCAACGGCGATTTATCCGATCCAGGCCTGATATCAAGGGTTTAGCTGGACAATGCTGACGCTTAACTCAACCGCTGGGCGATAGCGATATATTCCCCTTAGTGTCTGTCATGCCAACCTGAGCAGACTCTCCAAACCTAACCATACGTGGCGACCTTCGGTCAGTTCCTGTCATTCCGGCGATCCCGATGTGCGGTGTGCGCCGTATATAGCAGCCCATTCACTGGTGGTTCGCTTTGAACAGTGGTGTTCATTGAAAGCCTGGGGTATCCAATTAATGAGAACGAAAACGCCGCTCGCGCCGACGACGCCGTACCTGGTCATTGCGGGCAAAGCGAAGTAATCTTTCAAAGGAAAAGAAGAAAAAGGGCATAATCTGTCCGAAATTCAGAGCATTCGGAACGAGCCTGGCTAAACGTCTGCGGTCTTGGCAGCTGTGTCGTGCCAGCGCTCGACGACCTCGCGCAACGCAAAGCAGCGTTCGAGCAAGGCCAAATCGGATGCTCTGACGCCCGCGTCGGTCATGTAGTCGCGCCAAGATGCCGTCACCTCGAGCACCGCGCCGGCGATTTCGTGGGCGCGCTCATCGGCCACTCCCATGCGCAGCGCGGCGGCCTGGATATTGTCGACGCTCGGGGTGCTCCCGAAAGGACCGAGAGCGATTGCATGCGACCCCTGCAGGCTGAGTTGGGGCACGATATCGTAGCCGGGAGAAAACGTGTAGTCCGAAACCGACGATCGCTTCATGAAGGCGTGGTTCCTCAGGTGGTCGTCGGTGTTGCCGATCGCGATGTTGAATAGCATGCGGCGAAACACGACCGAGCCGAGGTCACCGGTCAGATGCCCGATGCGCTTGCCGAGCTGGGTAATACCAGGATACGACATCGTCGATTCGTCGATCTCGGTGATGTCGAATTTGTTGATGAGACTCGCTAGCGAGACCAGATGATGCTGCTCGTTGGGGGACTGGTCGAAGCGTTCCACCAATAGTACCGGCCCGCGATCGGTTTCCGTGAGGGCCACATCCGGCACCTCGATGCCAGCTTCGCGCGCCATGCGCATCGATGCGAACTCGACCCGGCACATATCGACCAGGTCCGAGTCGCGGTTGAATTTCGTGATCCACTCACGGCCGTCGTTTTCGATGAGTGACTTGGGTCGCGCGCCACCAATGCCGCTGCCGTGAAAGAAGAAGGGCTCCAACGCGCGGTCCACCTCTTTGCCGGCCTCGATATCAGCGGCAATGTGCTGCAAATGCACCAGGTTCTCGAACGGTCGCTCAGGCGGCGGCCGCACCGGGTCGCCGATATTCGGCGTGAAGTGCAATGCGCCCACGCCTTCGCCCGAGGCGGCGAGCAGGAATTCGACTTGTGTGACCGGTGGCGGTTGACGGGTTTTGCTGAGCCAGCGTCTGCCCCACTCGTCGGGTCCCGCGTCGATCAGAACGCCGAACATCGCGGGCGTGTCGCGGGTGCGATGTTTGACATGGATGTCCGCGGTCAAGGGCAGGTTGATCGGGTCGAGCGCAAATGACCGCGGATGGTTGATATAGGCTTTCGCGTATTTGAAGCGGCCGGCCTTGTCGTCGACGATCAATTGACCGGCGAGCATGATCGTGCCGTCGCCAAGGTCCGCGTGGATG
>CAMYML010000080.1 GCA_947259305.1 uncultured Gammaproteobacteria bacterium
CGACCAGCTCGCGCATATCGTGAGCCTCGTCCAGGTAATTGAACTGGGCGGCAGGGCGGTCGAGCGGGTTAGTCGAGGTCAGCGAGATATGCCCCTTGCTGGCTGGCCGCAGCTGGTCGACCTGTAGCGTGAAGCCCTGCGACAGGCTGATTTTACGGCCCTGGTACTTCGCCGAAATCGGCGCAAAATGATATTGCAGGTTGGGGTAATCGACGCTGTCGTTGCCGCGAATCAAGCCCCCGGCTTCCCATATGTTGGAAGCGGCGAAACCGTCCTTATGGGTTAGCCAGCGCGCGCCGATCCTGAGCTTGGTCCATGGCCGGTCGACGCGATGATAGGTGATCGGCTGGGTGCAGCGCCAGGTGCAGTGGATTTTCAAATGATCCTGCAGGTTTTGCCCGACCGCGGGCATCTCGTGGCGCACCCGAATTCCATGTTTAGCGAGTTCCGCCGCCGGGCCGATACCGGACAGCATCAGCACCTGCGGCGACTTGATCGCGCCACAGGACAGGATGACTTCACGCTTGGCGCGAATGACCTGCACCTTGCCCTGGTGCTGGAATCGGACGCCGGTGGCGCGAGAATCCTCGAGCAGTATCTGTTCGACCATGGCATGGGTTACCAGGTCCAGGTTGGGGCGCGCCAGTGCCGGTTTCAGATGCGCCACCGCGGCGCTACAGCGCCGCCCGTCGCGAATGGTGCTGTCGAGCCGCGCCAGGCCTTCCGGTTTGTAGCCGTTGAGGTCGTCGGACTTACCCTGGCCCGAGGTTTCGCCGGCGGTCAGGAAGGCATCGAATAGCGGATTCTTGAGCTTTGCGCGGGCGACACCGAGCGGTCCTTCACCGCCGCGCCATTCGCTGGCGCCGCGTTCGGAAGTCTCGCCGGCCTTGAAATAAGGCAGGCAATCGGCGTAACTCCAGCCCTTCAGGCCGAGCTCGTCGTTCCAGCGGTCATAATCCTGCGGATGCCCGCGCATGTACACCATCGCGTTGATCGATGACGAACCACCCACCACCTTGCCGCGGGGCAGTTCGATATGACGCTGCTCGAGCTCGGCCTCTGTTTCGGATTCGTAGTTCCAGTTGATCGACGGGTCCCTGTAGACGCTATGCACGCCGGCGGGTATGTGGATCAGCAGCTTTTTATCCATCGGACCCGCTTCGACGATCAGCACCGAGTACTCGCCGCTTTCACTGAGGCAATTGGCGAGCACGCACCCGGCCGAACCGGCGCCAAGAATGATGTAATCGTATTCGACTTGCATGCGCAGAGCATCGCAACTGTGTCGAGACAGGTCAATCCCTTATTGTCAAAATGCTTGGATGCAATTATGGCTTCGCATATGATCGCTGCATAAACGATTTTAGCGGGTTCATATGAGCGCAAATTACGATTTCGATCAGGTGATTGATCGCAGCAATGCCACCAGCGCCAAGTGGGAAAAGTACCACGGGCGCGATATCTTGCCGATGTGGGTTGCGGATACCGATTTTGCGGTATTACCCGAAATCCAGCAGGCCATGCGGCAGCGCGCGCAACATCCGGTGTTTGGTTATGGCCATACGCCCACGCATCTGACCGCATTACTGGTCGAACGCATGCGCCGGCTCTACGACTGGGAAATCGATCCCGACTGGCTGGTGTTTTTGCCCGGCATCGTCGGCGCGCTTTACCTCGCCTGCCGCGCTACCGGCAAGGCCGGGGACGAAGTCTACCGCCCGCAAATTATCTACCCACCGTTTGTCAAAGCGCCGCAGATGAATGCGCAAACGAATCAGCCCATACCCATGTGTCTGCGCGACGAGCGCATGATTATCGACCTGGACTGGCTCGAGCAGCAACCCGCGCGCCCCGGTCAGATGTTGCTGTTTTGCAATCCGCAAAACCCGGGCGGGGCGATTTACCGCGAAACCGAATTACGCCGCCTGGCCGATATCGTCGAGCAGCAGGAGTTGCTGATTTGCTCGGACGAGATTCATTGCGACTTGCTTCTCGATCGAGACAGGCAGCACATTCCGATCGCATCGCTGGGCCCTGAAATCGAACAGCGCAGCATTACGCTGATGGCGCCGAGCAAGACCTTCAATGTCGCCGGCCTCGGTTGCGCCTTTGCGATCGTGCCGGATCCGACTGTGCGCGTGCTCATCAAGGTCAATCCCTATATCGTTCCGCATGTCAACGTGATGGGTCTGGCCGCGGCCGCGGCGGCCTATGAGTTCGGCGACGAGTGGCTGCGGCAGCAGTGTGAATACCTGGCCGGCAACCGTGATTACCTGATCGATGAAATCAACCGCATTCCCGGGCTAAGCCTGGGACCGATCGAGGCCACCTACCTGGCCTGGATCGATGTCTCCGGATTGCGGCTCGAGGATCCGATGGCTTTCTTTGAAAACGCCGGCATCGGCATGTCGCCAGGTCGCGATTTTGGCGATAACAATTTTATGCGGCTCAATTTCGGTTGCCCCCGCAGCCGCGTCGAGCAGGCGGTCGATCGCATCCGCAAGGCCGTCGAAATGCTCCGCTGAAGTTCTTTTTCTGCGGCGACAAGCCCGTATCGGCATGTCGTAATTGTCTTTTCTTTGGTCGTTCTCGTGCGGCGTCGGGCGCGCCGTTTCAGATATTCTTTTGCGACCTTACTCCGGCAAGCGACAATACGAAGCCCGGTTTTTGCAGCATAGACAAGGCGGATAAATCAATGGCGATTCCAACACAGGTGAAATATCTGATTATCGGCGCGGGTATTCATGGCCTCAGCACCTCTTACCACCTGGCGCAGCAGCTCAAGGCTCAGGGCAAGGGCGATGGGCGGGATATTCTCGTGGTCGACAAGGGCGGGATCGCCGCCGGCGCATCAGGCATTGCCTGTGGCGTGGTGCGCAATAATTACTTTCAGCCCGCGATGCGTGAGTTGATGGCGCATAGCGTCGGCGTCTGGGAGACCGATCCCGAGGGTTATAGTTATCACCCGGTGGGCTACATGCAGATCAGCCCGGAGAGCATGCATGCAGATGTCGCCAGCATCGCCCGGCAGCAGAAGGAAATCGGCTACGAGTCGACCTTCATCGAAGGCGAAAAGGAATCCGCGGATTACATGAAAACCCTGTTTCATGACTGGCAGGCGAAGGGCATTACCTCGGTATTGCATGAAAAGCGCGGCGGTTATGCCAACAACACCAAGGCGATGTACGCGCTCGCGACCAGGGCGGAAAACGAGGGCGTGCGCATACTGACCGGTTGCACCGTCACCGGCTTCAAGAGCGATTCGGCGGGCGGCGCGATCCGGGCAGTCGAAACCGACAAGGGCGAGATCGCCTGCGAGCAGGTGGTTATCGGCGCGGGTCCCTGGGCCAAGACGGTCTGGGACATGCTCGAACTGCCTAAAACAGTCAGCATCAAGGGCGCCGACGGCAGTATGCACGACAATGTGCCGATGTGGATTTACTGGTCGCTGCAGGAAGGCACTCTCGGGGTCGATCCCGAGCTGCAGAAAACCAACGACGGCAAGTTCCCGCCGGTCATCCACGTCGACAGCAACGAGCCGTTGTATTCAGATTTCGACGGCAGCCTGATTACCGACCAGATGTGGGGCATTTACTACAAGCCCGACTTTCATTTCGGCGGTATCCAGGGCGGTGCGGCACCCTACGCGATCGAAACCGACCCGGACGACGTCGCGGTCGATCCCTACGGTGTCGATTCGCCCGACTTCGTCGTTGGCGAAGACTTCGCGCACATGTGGACCTCGGCGCTGGCGCACTGCCAGAAACGTTTCGAAGGCCAGTTCGAGTACTACAAGAACGAACCGTCGGGCGGTATCGGCTCGTTTACCCCGGACAGTTTCCCGGTGTTCGACGTGTTCCGTGAAAACTGTTACCTGATCGCCGATTCGAATCACGGCTACAAGATGCTCGGCGTCGGCAAACTGGTGGCCGAAGAGCTGTGCGGTCAGAAAAGCAGGCTGCTCGAACCCTTCCGCTTTTCACGCTACGCCGAAGGTAAGCTGCACCCGGTGTCGCACAGCCCCTTTCCCTGGTCCTGACGGGCATTCCTGCGTTACTGGCCTGCACTCCTGTGCAGGCATTTTTTTGCCTTCCTTGTAATCCGCGGGCTGACAGGGAGATTTTACTCAGAGTAAATGCAGGTTGGGGAACGCAGGGATCAGGCGAAATGCGTTCGGGTGCGGTTGGCGAATGCGACCAGCGATAGCATCACCGGAACTTCGACCAACACGCCGACCACGGTGGCGAGCGCGGCGCCCGAATTCAGGCCGAACAGGCTGATCGCAACGGCGACCGCCAGTTCAAAGAAATTGGAGGTGCCGATCAATGCGGCCGGCGCCGCCGTATCGAACGGCACGCGCCACAGGTAGGCCCAGCCGTAAGCGACGGCAAAAATGGCATAACTCTGGATCAGTAACGGGATCGCGATCAGCGCGATCACCGTCGGTTTGTCGATGATGGTCTCTGCCTGGAAGCCGAACAGCAGGACTACCGTTGCCAGGAGCCCCATGACCGAGAAGGGTTTGACCCTGGCGGTGAAATCGGCAATGTGTTCGTGATTACCCGAGTTATCCAGTATCTTGCGCGTCATGTAACCTGCGGCCAACGGAATGACCACGTACAGCACCACCGACAGCAGCAGCGTCTCCCAGGGCACGACAATGTCGGTGACGCCGAGCAGCAGCGCGGCGATCGGTGCGAACGCGAACACCATGATGATGTCGTTGATCGAAACCTGCACCAGCGTATAGTTGGCGTCGCCACGCACCATCTGGCTCCAGACAAAGACCATCGCGGTGCAGGGCGCGACGCCCAGCAGGATCATGCCGGCGATGTATTCCTTGGCGGTTTGCGGATCGACCATACCGGCAAATACATGCTCGAAAAACAGCACGCCCAGCGCCGCCATGGTAAAGGGTTTGATCAACCAGTTGACGACCAGCGTGATACACAGTCCGCGCGGCTTCTTGCCGACGTCTTTCAGCGAGGCAAAGTCGACGTTGACCATCATCGGGTAAATCATGATCCAGATGAATACCGCAACCACCAGGTTGACGCTGGCGTACTCGATGCCGGCAACCAGCTGAAACAGTTGCGGCAGCGCCACCCCGCTGATGACGCCGGCGGCGATGCACAGCGCCACCCAGAGCGATAAATAACGTTCGAAGATACCCATTAGCGATTGACCGGCATTATTTTAACTGGAGCGAATGGCCGCTAGCAGCAGCTGGAGCCGGATTTTGTAGGCTCGGCCTGTGGCCTGCAACAGGCGGAATTACGCTCGGGATTCTTGACGATATCGGTACCGTAAACCGGGCTTTCACCGAGCGTCAGGAAGGTTTCCCAGGCGATGCTGTCGGGATCGAAGATCCAGCTTTTTTCCGAGTTGGCGTAACAGCAGGTGGTGGCGCCTTCCTCGATCATCGGCGCGCCGGCGGTTTGCAGGCGGGCGTAGACTTCGCCGAGTTCAGCGTCGCTTTCAGCCTGGATGCCGAGATGATCGATACCCTTGCGTTCGCCGCGCGTGGTGATGGCGAAGTTGACGCGCGGATCCTCCAGCATCCACTTGGCGTAATCGGGCTTGACCACGCTGGGTTCGGCGTCGAACAACGAGTTGTAAAATCCGATCGAAGCCTCGAGATCGGAAACCGAAATATTGACGTGGAAACGTTTCATGATTTTACTCCACTAAGTTTGGTCGGATCGCAGTATTGGGGCAACAGGCTTTCCAGCAGCGGCCGGCAGAGATCGTGATTAGCCTGGCAACAGTCCTCCATCAGGAAGGTGAACAGCGCGCGCGTACTCTCGAAATCGATGCTATAGATGATCGAGCGGCCTTCGCGCCTGGAGTTGACCAGGCCCGAGTTGACCAGCGTCGATAAATGGCTCGACAGGGTGTTATGCGGAATCTCCAGCGCATCGGCGATGCGCCCGGCCGCCATGCCCTCGTAGCCGCTACGCACCAGCAGGCGAAAGGCTTTCAGCCTGGATACCTGTGATATCGCGCTCAGTGCCCTGCTTGCGTTTAATATGTCCATCCGTCGACGATAATCGACATAATGAATTTATACAAGCCCTTTTTGCTTCTATGCGAGGTTTCGCCAGGGTTACGGGCGCGATCGAATAATTGAACAATGCGCTAAATCGTTGGCGACAAGCCAGAAAAGAAATAATAAGATCACGCCACTACAGGCAGGTGAATTCATGATCCAGACTTTCGACTACATCATCGTCGGCGCCGGCTCGGCCGGTTGCGTGCTGGCTAACCGGCTCAGCGAAGATCCCGCTATCAGTGTCGCGCTGCTCGAATTCGGCGCTAGCGATAACAGTATTTTCATCCAGATGCCGACCGCGCTGTCGATTCCGATGAACATGAAGAAGTACAACTGGTTCTACGAATCCGAGCCCGAGCCCTGGCTCGACAACCGGCGCATGCATTGCCCGCGCGGCAAGGTGCTGGGCGGATCTTCGTCGATCAACGGCATGGTTTACGTGCGTGGCCACGCGCTCGATTTCGACCAGTGGGAAAAGCAGGGCGCGAAGGACTGGGATTACCGCCACTGTCTGCCCTATTTCAGGAAAGCCGACGACTGGGCCTTCGGCAGCGACGACTATCGCGCGCAAGACGGGCCGCTTGCGGTCAACAACGGCAACAACATGTACAACCCGCTATACCGCGCTTTCATCGAAGCCGGCGCCCAGGCCGGCTACATGAAAACCCCCGATTACAACGGCCGGCAGCAGGAAGGCTTCGGCCCGATGCACATGACGGTCAAAAACGGCGTGCGCTGGTCGACCGCAAACGCCTATCTGAAACCGGCGCTGGATCGTCCCAACCTGAAGGTCATCACCGGCGCGCTGAGCCAGCGCATCCTGTTCGACGGCAAACGCGCCAGCGGTGTAGAGTTTGTCCGTGATGGCGGCAAGCAGAGCCTGACCGCGGGCCGCGAAGTCATCCTCAGCGCGGGCCCGATCGCGTCACCGCATCTGTTGCAGCTATCCGGTATCGGTCCGGGCGCGGTACTGCAGCAGGCGGGCATCGAGGTCACACACGATTTACCCGGGGTCGGCGAAAACCTGCAGGATCATCTCGAATTCTATTTCCAGTTCCGCTGCCATAAACCGATAACGCTGAACGCCGAGCTCAATCCCTGGCGCAAGTTTCTCATCGGCAGCCGCTGGTTACTGACCAAAAAAGGGCTCGGCGCGACCAACCATTTCGAGTCCTGCGCATTTATCCGCTCCAAAGCCGGGGTCAAGTGGCCCGATATCCAGTATCACTTTTTGCCGGGGGCGATGCGCTACGACGGCAAGGCGGCTTTCGACGGGCACGGTTTCCAGGTCCATGTCGGTCACAATAAACCGCGCAGTCGCGGCACGATCAGGCTGCGCACTCCGAGCGTACAGGACAAACCCGAAATCATTTTCAACTATCTGCAGCACGAGGAAGACATCGAGGCGTTTCGCGCCTGCGTGCGCCTGACACGGGAAATTATCGGCCAGCCGGCGATGGATAGCTACCGCGGTCCCGAAATTCAACCCGGCGAAGCGGTACAAAGCGACGCCGAAATCGATGCCTTCGTGCGCGCCGCGGTGGAATCGGCGTATCACCCGTCCTGCGCCTGTCGCATGGGCGAGGACGACATGGCGGTGGTCGACTCCGAGACCCGGGTGCGCGGCATCGAGGCGTTGCGCGTGGTCGACTCGTCGATATTCCCGACCATTCCGAACGGCAACCTCAATTCGCCGACCATCATGCTTGCCGAACGCGCCGCCGACATCATCAAGGGTAAGGGTATGCTCGAGCCTTCCGCAGCCGATGTCGGCCTCGGCCAGGACTGGGAAACCCTGCAGCGTTGACCACTACCTAGAGAAAAGGCTACCGTTCTGAATGGCGTCTATTTTACCAGTAACGCCGCATTGGTATGACGGCTTAAATTAAGTGCCATTCGGTTTAAGGCTAGTTCACGGCCGTTTCGTCGCGGATGGTTTCCACGCAGGTCCAGCCCCAGTCTTCCAGTTTTGCGACAAATGCAGCGGCTTTTTCTTCGCAGTAAGCGGCGTCATTCTGCGCATTCCACAGAACCTGGTCTTCAGCGCCCTCGGTCAGTTTCTTGTAGACCACCTGGCAGGGCACCGGGGCTTCCGTGGTTTGCACCATGTGCACTTCGCGCACGTCGTTGCCTTGGCGGCAACTCCACGAGTCCGCATAGGCGCTGAGTGGCGCCAGAAGTGAGATAACAATTACCGGTGCTGTTCGTTTGAGAAATGACATTAGAATTCCCTCCTGATATTGCATGCGATTCTGCGTGCTTGCGTGGTTGTTAAAGCGAAATCGATATGAGCGCATTTAACTTAACTGAAAGCCGTAACAATTTCATCAGAAAATTTCCCGTGAACACAAACCGACGTTAACCACGCCGCCGTCTGGTTATTCGCTACCGCATTGGTCGGATTACGCAATCGACGCAGGCGAGCCGTGTTTTATCCAGCAAATGATAAGGCCGCTTGGTTTTTATCAGGTCTACTCGGGTAGCAGGGATTTGAATGTGGTGAGTTCCCAGGGGCGCATCGCGAGCAGTAAACCGACGTTGTATCGTTTGTCGAGAGGCAGGTTAAGGTCGGCGCGATGTAGTTCGGTAAATTCGCGCGCCAGTTCCCGTAACTTTTTTTTCATGATTCGGCATGCGCCTTCTCCAAGCAAACCGAACTGAAACTGGCGCAGTTCGACGTCTGCCCCGAAGGCGGCGTCGAGGAACTGTTCCTGGATCTGCTGCTGATAAAAACGTTCGATCGGACCGTCGCGTAACCAGTCGAAATTCTCGTCAATGAGCAGTTTGATGCGATTACCCGGTAGCAACTCGATAAGACCCAGACGGTCCAGGCGGGCCAGGCAGCGAATAATTTCCGGCTCCGTGAGTCGGTAACCCGACAGGATTTCATCAAAATTCAGCCGATTGCGAACGCAAACCGCGATCAGTAGTAACCGGCTGTCGCTGACCAGTTCCTGTTCCTGCTGCCGGGTCAGGTGGTGGATGCGTTCGCGTGCCGCTTCGTGCAGGCTGAACAGGTCCCCAAGATCCATATTCATCATTCTGCAGACCGCTTCCAGTCGTTGCAGGGTAAAGGACTGCGTGGCGAACAAGCGTTTTACGTTTGCCTCGCTCATCCCGAGATGTGCCGCAATATCGGCATAGGTGATCCGCGCTGAGCGCAGCGCCTGCTTCAGTGTTTGCACCAGGGCTTGAGATTGAGCCATTAGAATTTTCCTGAAAAGGATAGTATAAATATACCTTAAAGCGAGCATGATGCTACATTTTTGTTATTAGTATAAATTAAATCTCTCTTCGCGGAAAATCACGTCGTCAACCACGAAGGGAGCCAATCATGAAATCTATCAATGCAATTACTCGTTTGCTGGGCTTGCCGGCAATCGTTTTGCTAAGCGGCCTGCTGTTTTCAGGCCTCGGCAACGCCGCGGGCCTGCTGACGCCGGCCAACGGATCCCTGGCGGACCTGGAAATCCGTGAACATCATGTCAACGTGGTGATTGAAGATGGGTATGCGATTACGACCGTGAACCAGGTATTTCGCAACCCACACGGCCAGGACCTCGAGGCAATTTACTCCTTCCCGGTGCCCGAAAAAGCGGCCGTGGCGGAGTTCACGGTATGGATTGACGGTCAACCGGTAACCGGGGAAGTACTGGAGAAAAAACAGGCGCGGCAGGTATACGAAACTGAAAAGTCGGCCGGGCGAGACGCCGGGCTGCTGGAGCAGGATGACTATCGAAGCTTCGATACCCGGGTTTCGCCGGTACGCGCTGGACAGGACACCCGAATTCGTTTCGCGTATATCCAGCCAGCTCATGTCGATACCGGTATGGGTCGCTACGTCTACCCGCTGGAGGAAGGTGGCGTGGATGAGCACAAGCTGGCTTTCTGGACCGCAAACGATGCCGTGCAAGAAAAATTCAGTTTTAAACTGGAGCTGAAGTCAGGCTACCCGGTCGATGCGCTGCGATTGCCGCATCATCCCCAGGCAATTATTACGCAGCAGGACGCTGGCAAATGGAACGTCGACCTCAGTTCTGCGCATAGCGGTGGGGACCAGGAAGAGGGGGCGACTGCGCCAACGAGTCAGGCGGTTTATAACCTGAACAAGGATCTTGTCGTCTACTGGCGTCTCCAGGCCGGTTTACCCGGTAGCGTCGATCTCGTCACTTACAAACCGGAAGGCGGTCAGCGCGGCAGCTTTATGCTGACGCTCACGCCAGGTGATGATTTGCAACCCATCCACGAGGGCAGCGACTGGATTTTCGTACTGGACATCTCGGGCTCGATGCAGGGCAAGTACAGGACGTTGGCCGACGGCGTGCAACAGGCGCTCGGCAGGATGCGCAGCAACGACCGATTTCGCATCGTGCTGTTCAACGAATCCTCGACCGAATTAACCAGCGGTTATATCGTCGCGACGCCGGAAAACGTGCAGCATTACAGACAGGCGTTGACCCAGATCCAGCCGGGTAGCGGCACCAATCTTTACGCAGGTCTGAAGCGCGCGCTCGGTAAAATCGAGGCGGACCGCACCAGCGCACTCGTGCTGGTCACCGACGGCGTTGCCAATATCGGCGAAACGCGCCAGCGTAAATTTATCGAGCTGATCGGTAGTAAGGATATCCGGTTATTCACCTTTATCATGGGCAATAGCGCGAACCGGCCAATGCTGCAGGCGCTGACCGCTGTATCGAACGGATTTGCCGTAAGCGTCTCGAACAGTGATGATATTGTCGGTAAAATCCTCGAAGCAACCAGCAAGGTCACCCACGAGAGTCTGCATGGAGTGGACCTGACGATACGGGGTGTCAAGACCGCCGATCTAACGCCGAAATCGATCGACAGTCTTTATCGTGGGCAACAACTCGTGGTGTTCGGACGCTATTGGGGTGACGGCGTCGCAGATATTCGTTTGAACGGCAAGATATCCGGCCAGCCGAAAGACTACTCGACTCAAATCGAGTTTCCTGCCATCGCTACCCGTAATCCCGAACTGGAGCGCCTGTGGGCATTCGCTTCCATCGAGGACATGCAGGCCGAGATCGCGGACTTCGGCGAGGACGCCGATCTGCAACAGGCGATTACCGACCTGTCGGTTGAGTATGGTCTGGTCACCGATTACACGTCCATGGTGGTAGTGCGCGAAGAGGTGTTCAACTCGCTCGGTATTCAGCGCCAGAACAAGCAACGCCTGCAAATCGAGGCGCAGGCGCAGCAACAGCGCGCCGCGCTACCCGTTGCGAACCATCGTGCCGACAAGGCGCAACCAATGTTCCAGTCTAAGCGTCCGAGTCACAGCGGTAGTGGGTCCTTCCAGGGCGGCCTGTTCCTGTTGATGATTGCCCTGCTCGGAATGAAGCTTGCCAGGGGCAGGGGTAGGCGCAGAGCGTTAGTCTAGCCGAGGATATCATGCAAAACGGCAGATACCGCCGGGTCTTACGACCCGGCGGTTTTTTTGTAGCTGTCGAAATTGGTATTGGCTGGAGAGCGAGAGCTTGGACTGCTAGCCGATGATGGCGAGCAGCACGCCGGCGGCGACGGCGGAGCCGATAACGCCGGCGACGTTGGGGCCCATGGCGTGCATCAGCAGGAAGTTTTGCGGATTGGCCTGCAGCCCGACCTTGTTGGCGACGCGCGCCGCCATCGGCACTGCCGAAACCCCGGCCGCGCCGATCAGCGGATTCACCGCCTTGCCGGTGAGGCGGTACATGATCTTGCCCATGATCAGGCCGGCCGCGGTGCCGATCGAAAACGCCACCATGCCGAGCATCAGAATGCCGAGGGTTTCGGCGTTCAGGAACTTATCGGCGGCGAGCTTGGAGCCAACCGCGAGCCCGAGAAAAATCGTTACGATATTGATCAGCTCGTTTTGCGCGGTATTGCTCAGGCGTTCGACCACGCCGCATTCCTTGAGCAGGTTGCCGAAACACAGCATGCCGACCAGCGGCGCCGCCGACGGCAACAGCAAAATCGTCACCAGCAGGAGCAGCAGTGGAAACAGGATTTTCTCGAGCTTGCCGACGTGACGCAGCTGCGTCATTTTGGTTTTGCGTTCTTCCTCGGTGGTCAGCAACTTCATGATCGGCGGCTGGATGATCGGCACCAGCGCCATGTAAGAGTAGGCGGCCACGGCAATCGCGCCGAGCAGGTCCGGCGCCAGGCGCGAGGCGACATAGATCGCGGTTGGCCCATCGGCGCCGCCGATAATCGCGATCGCGGCGGCGTCTGCCATACTGAATTCCATGCCCGGCACCAGGTTCATCGCGATTGCGCCGAACAGGGTGAAGAAGATGCCGAACTGCGCGGCGGCGCCGAGAATCATCAGGCTGGGCCGCGCCAGCAGCGGACCGAAGTCGGTCATTGCGCCGACGCCCATGAAGATGAGTAACGGGAATATCCCGCTTTCGATGCCGGCGTGATAGAGAATTCCGAGAATGCCGTCCGGGCCGGCAATGCCGGCAATCGGAATATTGGCGAGGACGCCGCCAAAACCGATCGGGATCAGCAGCAATGGCTCGAAGCCCCTGGCGACAGCAAGATAGATCAACAGCACGCCGACCACAATCATGATTACCTGGCCAGGCGTAAAATTGTACAACCCGGTCGCTTCCCAGAGGTGCAGTAGACCCTGCTCCATGAGCCGTCTGCCTAACCTATCGTCATCAAATGCTGGTCGTGGGCGATCGCGTCACCTTTTTTGACCGCGATCGACTGTACCGTGCCGCTGGTGCTGGCGCGGATCTCGGTTTCCATTTTCATCGCTTCGACGATGAACAACGGGTCGCCGTCGTTGACCTGCTGGCCAACCGTTACCAGGATATCGATGATGCTGCCGGCGAGCGGCGCCCTGATCTCCGTACCGGCCGTAGCTGGCGCTGCGGCGGGTGCGGGCGCCGCGGAGGACGGGATCGTAGCGGCGGCAACCGGGGTAATCTGGCTGATATCGGCATCTCCCGGGCCCACGACGACATCGTACTGGGTACCGTTGACGCTGACACGATAGCTTTCCACGTCGCCGCTGGCGGCACCCCCGGCGGCGGCAGTCGCGGGCGCCGGGGGTGCCTCGGTTTCGGTACCGGGCGCAGGTTCGAAAGCCTCGGGATTACCACGATTCTTGAGAAAGTTGATGCCGACCTGGTGGAACAATGCATAGATCAACACGTCGTCGATTTCCTCAGTGGAATCGTTTGGGGGGTGCCTTTTCTGATCTTTCTGATTTCGGGTTCGATCAAATCCGCCGGGCGGCAGGTAACCGGTTCATCGCCGGCCAGCACGCGCGCCTGCAGTTCCTGGTTGACCGGCGCCGCGGTGGCGCCATACTCACCGCGCAGTACTCCGGCGGTTTCCTTGCTGATCGACTTGTAACGCTCCCCGCTGAGTACGTTGATTACCGACTGGGTACCGACAATTTGCGAAGTTGGCGTGACCAGCGGCACGTAACCCAGGTCCTTGCGTACCGTCGGAATCTCCTTCAGCACTACGTCGAGTTTGTCGCTGGCGTTCTGATCGCGCAGCTGGTTTTCCAGGTTGGTCAGCATGCCGCCCGGCACCTGCGCGGTCAGAATGCGTGGATCGACGCCTTTTAACGCGCCCTCGAACTTTGCATACTTTTTACGCACTTCGCGGAAGTAGAGCGAGATTTCCTCGAGCAGGTCGAGATCCATACCGGTGGCGCGATCGCTTTCCTGCATGATCGCGACAAAGGTTTCGGTCGGCGAATGACCGTAGGTCCCGCTCATCGACGAGATCGAGGTATCGATCATGTCGATGCCGGCATCGATGGCTTTCATCAGGGTGGCGGTCGACAGCCCGGTGGTTGCGTGACAGTGCATCGATAGCGGTACCGCGCAACTTTCCTTGATACGGCTGACCATTTCTTCCGCGGTATAGGGGTGCAGCAGGCCGGCCATGTCCTTGATGCAGATCGAATGACTGCCCATGTCTTCGAGCTTCTT
Organism: uncultured Gammaproteobacteria bacterium; assembly: GCA_947259305.1. Lineage (GTDB taxonomy): Bacteria > Pseudomonadota > Gammaproteobacteria. The sequence goes on from CAMYML010000080.1 coordinate 14,011, forward strand.
GGCCATATCGACCCAGAGGTCGACATTGTGTACCGGGCTTAGCGTATACGACAGTGAACCCTGCGCATGCTTGCCGACGGCGATGGTCGCCTTGATCGCGGTTTCGAGATTGCGCATGTCATTCATCGCATCGAAGATGCGAAACACGTCCATGCCGTTTTCGGCGCAGCGTTCGACGAATTTTTCGATGACGTCGTCCGCATAGTGACGATAACCCAGTGCATTCTGGCCGCGCAGCAACATTTGCATCGGCGTGTTCGGCATCGCCGCCTTGAGTTTGCGCAGGCGCTCCCAGGGATCCTCCCCGAGATAACGGATGCAGGCGTCAAAGGTAGCGCCGCCCCAGGTTTCGAGTGACCAGAAGCCGACCTTGTCGAGCTTCCCCGCAATCGGCAGCATGTCTTCGATGCGCACGCGGGTTGCCAGCAAGGATTGCGAAGCGTCGCGTAAAACCAGGTCGGTTAACAACAGGGGGTTCGACATAAGTAGTTACCTGCTCTTTCGAAATTGATGAACGGCCGCCGTGATCGCCGCGATATGATCGTTGTTGGCGGCGGGCGGTACCGCCGTTGGCGCCGGCGTTGCGGGAACTTCTGCGGGAACGAGTTTCGAAACGATGGATATCAGCCCGATCAACAGAATCAGAATAATGAATACCGCGCCCATCCCCAGGCCCAGCAGTTGCAAACTCTGTGTCAGTAGTTGCTCGATTTCCATGGTGAATCGATCGGCTCCCCTCAAAAAGATCGCGAATTATACTATTGCACTTAACAAATTTCATGAATCTCTGTATTTTGCAGAGATTCACGCGCCACAGGGATGTGCCGCCATTTTTCGAGCGCTCAAGCGATCGAAAAATGAAGAAATACGTAAAATCGCATTTTGCGTATTTCGTGCTCTGCTAAGTAAGTATGACTTATGCAGAGCTTCCCTTAATGTTTCGCCGCGCGCAGGCTTTGCACTGTCGCGCTCGGCGTCAGGATTTCCGGATCCAGTCGAATTTCGATCAGGGCCGGTTTTGCTGCCGCCAGGCAGCGGGCGAAAGCCTTTTCGAATTCGTCGGTTTTCACTACCCGTTCGCCATGGGCGCCATGCGCCTCGGCGAGCGCGACGAAATCCGGATTGACCATGTCGGTACCGATCACGCGCGCGGGATACTCGCGTTCCTGGTGCATGCGGATGGTCGCATAGATGCCGTTGTTTATCACGATAACGATGATATTTGCCCGATACTGCATCGCGGTCGCCAGTTCCTGGCCGTTCATCATGAAATCGCCGTCGCCGGTAAACGCAACCACGCAGCGTTCGGGGTAGCGCAGCTTGGCGGCGACGGCGGCCGGCAAGCCGTAACCCATGGTGCCGCTGGTCGGGGCCAACTGGGTGCGATACTCGCGATAGCGGAAAAAGCGGTGCAGCCAGCCGGTATTATTGCCGGCGCCGTTGCAGACGATGGCATCGTAAGGCAGCTGATTTCTGAGGCTGTGAATGATGTCGGAAAACTGCAGTTCGCCGTCGATGCGGATGCTGCGGTTCCAGTCCAGGTAATCCTGGTGCGCCTGCGCGACCTGACGCTTGCGGCTGTCCCCGGTAACGGGCGCCGGTTCCAGCTCGGCCAGCGCGAAGATGAAACACTCGCTGCTGGCGTTGATAGCAAGCTTCGGCTGGTAAATATGGCCGAGCTCTTCCGCGCCGGGATGCACATGAATCATGTCTTGTCGCGGGCAGGGAATATCGATCAGGCTGAAGCCGCCGGTCGTCATTTCGCCAAGGCGTGCGCCGATGACCAGCAGGCAGTCGGCATCGGCGATACGCCTGGTTAACGCCGGGTTGACGCCGAGCCCGAGATCGCCGGCATAATTGGGGTGTTGGTTGTCAAAAAAATCCTGGCATCGAAAAGAATTCACCACCGGGATTGCATTCGCCTCGGCAAACGCCTGCAGCTGCAGGCGCAGCGGGTCGCTCCAGCCACTGCCGCCGACGATGATAACCGGGTTGACCGCCCGCGCGAGCATGTCGGCCGCCTGCCTGACGTCCGCCAGCGCGGGGCTGGTTTTGAGTGCTTGCCATTGACCGGCGTCGGCGGTCTCGGTCAAATCGGTCAGCATATCCTCGGGCAGGGCCAGCACCACGGGCCCGGGTCGTCCGCCGGTGGCAACGCTGAAGGCGCGATTGAGATACTCGGGTATGCGATCGGCGTCGTCGATTTGCGCAACCCACTTGGCAACCTCGGAAAACATGCGCCGGTAGTCGATTTCCTGGAAGGCTTCGCGGTCGATATCCTTGCGCGCGATCTGGCCGATCAGCAGGATCATCGGGGTCGAATCCTGCAGCGCCACGTGCAGCCCGCCGCTGGCGTTGGTGGCGCCGGGACCGCGCGTCACGAAACAGACGCCGGGTCTGCCGCTGAGTTTGCCCTCGGCTTCGGTCATGTAAGCCGCACCGCCTTCATTGCGGCAAACGACGAGCTCGATTTCGCTGCGATCGAAGAGCGCATCCAGCGCCGCGAGGTAACTTTCTCCCGGGATGCAGAAGATGCGTTCAACCGAGTTGATCTTGAGGGCGTCGATTAATACTTCGGCGCCGCTGCGGGACTTTTTCTCTATGGTCAAGTTGCTGGGCTGCGAATCGTTGGCTATGACAAATCGGTTTCGGCCACTGCTCTTGGCGTCGTAAATGGCTCGGTCGGCGCTTTTGATCAGGCTGTCCATATCTTCGCCATGATTCGGCTAAAAAGCAATGCCTGTGCTCGTCGAAAGGTAAATCGATTCCTGCGCGCGCCGAATTGACTGGCTATTTCCTCGACTAACAAGTTTGCTGATGCGCGAGAATAAGCAGGCTCGTGGGCCTGGAAAAAGTAGAGGCGAAGACAGCGTATTAATCATAGAATTCGACGCCATGCTATCGACCCATGCAAAAGGCCTGTTGATCACGGCCTGCGGCGTCCTGGTGATATCCCCGGATGGCCTGCTGACGCGCCTGATCGTTACCGATCACTGGACCATGATTTTCTGGCGCGCGCTGTTTTTGTCGTTTGGCATGTGGCTGGTGCTCAGTTTCTCCTGCCCTAACCGGGTCTGGCAACAATATAAAACCCTGAAAGGCGGGGCGCTGTTGAAGGTTGTCGCTTACTCGCTCGGCACCATTTCGTTTATCTTTGCGATCACCCACACCAGCGTTGCGAACACGCTGATCATCCTCAGCACGACACCCTTGTTTGCCGCCATCATCAGTCGCGTGCTGCTGGGCGAGAAAATCGAAACCCGCAGCCTGATTGCGATCGCGCTGGTAGCGCTCGGCATCGCGGTAATTGCTGCCGGCAGTGACGATCAAACCAGCAGCTGGCTCGGCGATATGGTTGCCTTGCTGGGCGCGTTTTTTCTCGCCTGCGGATTCAGTTTCGTGCGCCGCTTTCCCGCGGCCTCGACTTTTGCCGCCATCTCCTGCAGTGGAATATTGACCGCGCTGCTGGTTTTGCCGCTGGCCGCGCCGTTTTCGATATCGCAGTCCGATGTCGGCTACCTGATGGTCATGGGCCTTTACATGCTGCCGATCGGAAGCGCGTTGATGTTTATCGGTCCGCGTTATATACCGGCGCCCGAAGTCGGGTTGTTACTATTGCTGGAATCGGTGCTGGGGCCGGTCTGGGTCTGGCTGGCGCTCGGTGAGAGACCCGGATTTTATACCCTGATCGGGGGCGTAATCGTGCTCTCGACGCTGGCCCTGAATACCGCCTGGGCGCTGCAACAGCGGCGGTCCAGGCGCCTGAACCAACCCCAGAGTGTTTAAGCCTGTCTATAAAGCTTCTCAATAATAGTCCCCGCTCGCTGGTTTTCCCTGCCTGTCGAGATATACTGCGGGGCTGATATACGGGAACGACCTCCCGTTTAAAACAATAACTGGACTTTTAATCCGATGAGCAGCCGAGTTGAAATCAGCGGTCTTAGTGTCGACCGCGCCCTGTACGAATTAATCGATACCGAAGTCGCCCCCGGCACCGGCGTCGACAGCGCCACCTTCTGGCAGGCCTTTGCCGACATCAATCAGAAAATGGGTCCCGAGAATCAGCGCCTGCTGGAAGTGCGTGACGACCTCCAGGCAAAACTCGACGCCTGGCACAAGACCCATTTCGGGCGCATCGATGCGGCCGAGTACAGGGCCTATCTCGAGCAGATCGGCTACCTGGTTCCAGAGCAGGGTGATTTCCAGGTGACTACCCCGAACGTTGACGACGAAATCGGTGTCATCGCCGGGCCGCAGCTGGTGGTGCCGGTCGATAATGCACGCTACGCGCTCAACGCGGCCAATGCCCGCTGGTACAGTCTCTACGATGCGCTCTACGGCACCGATATCATCCTCGAAGTCGAAGGCTGCAAGAAAACCGCGAAGTACAACCCGGTGCGCGGGCAGCAGGTCATTCGCTATGTGCGCGATTTTCTCGACCAGGCGGTGCCGCTCGCGATCGGCAGCCACAGCTATGTCATTCGCTACCGGGTGGCCTCGGGCAAGCTGATCGCGGTCATGGGCGACGGCAGCAAAATCGAGCTCGGCTGGCGCGAATGTTTCGCCGGTTACCGCGGTACTCCGGATGAGCCCAGCGCAATCCTGTTGCGGCACAACAATCTGCATATCGAACTGTTGATCGGCGAGGGTTACTACATCGGCCAGGGCGATCTCGCCAATATCTACGACGTGCGTATCGAGTCGGCGATTACCACGATCATGGATTGCGAGGACTCGGTCGCGGCGGTCGATGCGGAAGACAAGGTACGGGTTTATCGCAACTGGCTGGGTTTGATGAAGGGGGATCTGAAGACCACGGTCATGCGCGGCGACGAAGCGCTGGAGCGCAGCCTCAATCCCGATCCCGAGTATATTTCGCCGCAGGGCGAGAGCTTTCGCCTGCCGGGTCGCAGCCTGATGTTCGTGCGCAATGTCGGCACGCATATGTACACCGACGCGGTTACCTGCGATGGCGCAGAAGTGCCCGAGACTTTTCTCGATGCGATGGTGACCTGCCTCGCCGCGAAGCATGATTTGCTCGGCAACGGAGAATTCAGCAACAGCCGCAGCGGCAGCGTTTACATCGTCAAACCCAAGATGCACGGGCCGGACGAAGTCGCCGCCGCGGTGCGGCTGTTCGCCATGGTCGAGACGGCGCTTGGTATCGATGCCGGCGCCGTCAAGATCGGCATCATGGATGAAGAGCGCCGCACCACGGTCAATCTGAAGGAATGCATTCGTGCCGCCAGCGAGCGCGTGGTGTTTATCAATACCGGCTTCCTCGATCGCACCGGGGACGAAATCCATACCAGCATGGAAGCCGACGCGGTAATCCCGAAGAATGAAATCAAGTCGTCACGCTGGTTGCTCGCCTACGAAGACTGGAATGTCGATGTCGGCCTCGAAACCGGGTTGCCGGGGCATGGCCAGATTGGCAAGGGCATGTGGGCCGCGCCCGACAATATGGCGGCGATGATGGAGCAAAAGATCGCGCATCCGCGCGCCGGCGCTTCTACCGCCTGGGTACCTTCAGCCGTGGCCGCCTGCCTGCATGCGATGCATTATCACCAGGCCGACGTCAGCGCGCGCCAGCACCAGCTGGCGAGTTGTGCCCGCGCCAGCCTCGAGGATATTCTGACCATCCCGTTGCTGGATGGACGCAAGATCAGCAAGCGCGAGTTGAACCGCGAACTGGAAAACAATGCCCAGGGCATTCTCGGTTACGTGGTGCGCTGGATCGACCACGGTGTGGGTTGTTCCAAGGTGCCCGATATTTCCGACGTCAACCTGATGGAAGACCGGGCCACGTTACGGATTTCGAGCCAGCATATTGCCAACTGGTTGCATCATGGCATCGCCACCCGGGAACAGGTACTCGAGGTTTTCCAGAAGATGGCTGAAATCGTCGACCGCCAGAACACGGGCGATCCCGAGTACCACGACATGGCGCCCGATTTCGATAACAGCATCGCTTTCCAGGGTGCGCTCGACCTGGTGTTCAGGGGCAGGGAGTTCCCTAATGGCTACACCGAGTTCGTACTGCACCCGAGGCGTCGCGAGTACAAGGCGCTAACCCGCAGACCTCGCCACGCTTCGTAGCGAGGGCGTCGAGAGGCCGCTGTAGCGGGGCGCACGGACCAGAGGTCGACGCCAGCGTAGTCAATACTACGTTAAGTCGGCCGTCGGGAGTA
>CAMYML010000081.1 GCA_947259305.1 uncultured Gammaproteobacteria bacterium
AACGTGGATACCTATAACAATTTGGGCATCACACTACACTATCTCGGCAGATCAACCGAAGCTCTTCGCAGGCTAAATGAGGGTGTGGCCATCGAACCGACACATCAAAGAATTTGGCTAACGTTGGGATTCGTTAATAGTAAAATAGGAAACACCGACAACGCACGCACTGCACTTACGACCGCCGCGAAGATTGACGCTAACAACGAGATCGGAAAATCCGCAGTAAAAATGCTTGAAAACCTTCCGTAGCATCACCCCTCAGCGCCGTTTACTAACCCACCTGTTTTTATTATGGATGCCTGCTTAGGGGTAGGTTCCTGGTAATAAATAAGCGGAAAATTATGCCTGTCGCGACCGGCATATTGTATCCGCACCGACACTTCCATGGTTTCAAGGGCAAATTTTCAAGCTGAATGTAACTTATTAAACGTATGTCGAATGTCTATACAAATTAAAATAATTGTATATACAACTCGATATTTCCAAATTTGCGGCTATAATATTGTTTTAATTATAATTTTCCGGAAAATCACCGGCATTAAGCAGGAGTCACGCCATTAGCGGCAGTATTATTCTGATCAACCTGATAGGAGGCGTCGCCCTCCTGTTATGGGGCCTGCGCATGGTGCGCATTGGCATTTCGGAAAGCTGGGGTAGTGAAATCCGCGCCACGCTCGGCGCCAGCCTGAACAACCGTTTCAAGGCGTTTTTATCCGGTCTCGGCGTCACCATGCTGCTGCAAAGCAGCAGCGCCACCGCGCTGCTGACCGCATCGTTTAGCGGTCAGGGCATGTTGACGACCGCGACCGCGCTGGCCATATTGCTGGGCGCCGATGTCGGCACAACGCTGGTGGCGCAGATCCTGACCTTCGATTTATCGGCATTATCCCCAATCCTGATCGCGCTCGGCGTGGCGATGTTTACCTATTCCACGGGCGGGCGCATGCGCGACGTCGGCCGCATACTGCTGGGGCTCGGCGTGATGCTGTTGGCGTTGAAGCTGATCGTCGCGGCCTCGCTGCCGATGCGGGAATCGCTGGTCATCCAGCAGATTTTTGTCGCCCTCGGCCAGGACCTGGTGCTGGCCGTGGTCTTTGGCGCAATTATCGCCTGGGCCTCGCATTCCAGCCTGGCGACGGTACTGCTGGTCATAACCCTGGCGAGCACCAATGCGCTCGGCATTACGGTCGCTTTCGCCTTCGTACTGGGCGCCAATATCGGCAGCGCAATCCCGCCATTCATCGCGACGCTGGGCGCTAACCGCAGTGCGCGGCAACCACCGCTGGGCAACCTGCTGTTTCGCCTCTGCGGGGTTGTTATCGCGTTGCCGTTTATCGGCCTTGTCGTCAACCTGCTGTCGCCGCTCGAAATCAGCAATGCGCGTCAGATAGCGACTTTTCATATGCTGTTTAATCTCGCCCTGGCGCTGCTTTTTTTCCCGTTTATTGACCGCATGGTCGAACTTACGGCGCGCATCATACCCAAGGATACCAGGGCAAGCGACGCCACGGAGCCCAGGAAACTCGACCGGGGCGCGTTCGAAACACCGCTGGTTGCCCTGGTCAATGCCGAGCGCGAAGTGTTGCGCATGGGCGAAGTGGTGGAGCGCATGCTGCGCAATGCCTTCATTGCGCTCAAGAAAAACGACTATGCGCTGGCGCAGCGAACCCGGGAAATGGACCAGTTGGCCAACGAGTTTTACGACGGGGTAAAACGTTACCTGACGGCGCTGGCGCGCGAATCCCTGGGTGAGAAAGAAAGCGAAAGATGCAATGAAATTCTCGCCTTTGCGACCGACCTGGAGCATATCGGCGACATTATCTCAGGCGATATGATTCGCAATATATTGCGTAAAAAACTGGTTACCCGCAGCAAGATGTCCTTGCAGGACCGCGAGGATTTAAACAACCTGTACCAGCCGGTGCTAAAGTCCTTCGAGTTATCCTTAAGCGTATTCACCTCGGGTGATGTGGCGATGGCGCGCCAGTTACTGGCGCGTAAGTACAAGTTCGTCAAGCGCGAAAAGAAAGCCGTGATGAATCACTTGCAGAAAATCCGCGACGATTTGTCCTACGATTCGAGGTTGAGTGCGCTACAACTCGACGTGCTGCGCGACCTCAAGCGCATCAATTCGCATTTGACCGCGGTCGCCTACCCGATCCTCGAAGACGCAGGGCAGCTGCGTAACCGCCTGCGTCGCAGCAAGTCTGCCGACGATAGCATGCCCCGCCTCCCGGCCCGGGCCAAGGTTTCGACCAGCAGCTGATTCAGTCAGTTTTCCTCGATCGAGCTATACTTGGTGCTAAATCCAGACTGCCATCGCGGCATAGCCAAATGACGCAAACCCTGCCCGCAGTTTTGCTTAACGGCAATAACGCGGAAGTCCTGCACTACCTGGAACCGCTGAGTTGTCACGGCGACAATATCGAGTCGCTGCTGTCGTATCTGTCACGCTATCCGGATGTTCACCGGTTTTGTCCCGACGCCGGAAACTATCGTTATTTCCTGTGGTATACCGGAGATACGGTCTTTGCTTATGGAGTCGGAATGTCTGACGTATGCCTGAGATTCGCCGACACCGAGACGGCCCTGGCAGCAGAGCACGCGCGCGCTAGCTGGCGTTTCGACGGGGTAAGCTGGTTCTCGTTTCGCTATGATTGCGAGCAACTGCAAGACCTGGCCGGGCTGGCTTACGATTGTGCAAAATCCCGGGTAATTACAAAATAATCCGCCGCGAGGCCGCTATGAAAACCATGCAAAAGACCGCCCTGATCTTACTATTGACGTTGACGCTGCTGCCGATACTCGGCCTTGCGTCGGAGCAAAAAAAGAGTATCGCCGCACAGGAGGCTGGTAAATGGCTGGCGCTGGTCGACGGCTTGCAGTATCAGGAATCGTGGAACCGCGCCGCCATCCTGTTCAAGCAACAGGTGACCGCCAGGCAATGGCTGCAGGCCATAACAGCAGCGCGTAATCCGATGGGCAACATGCTCAGCCGCCAGCTGATAAAGGCTAGCTACGCGACCAGCCTGCCTGGCGCGCCTGACGGCGAGTACGTCGTGCTGCAGTTCAAAACCTCGTTTAAAAACAAGCAAAATGCGATCGAAACCGTGACCCCGATGCTCGATCGCGGGCAGTGGCGGGTCTCGGGATACTATGTTCGTTAACGCCGGCGCTAGCCAGACATCAAAATCGAGCCGCGGGCAGGCCATCATCGATGAAGTGGCCCGTTCGGTTTTTACTCCGCTTGCTGGCTGAGCGCTCTGTTCAAGTCCGCCAGGCGTTCCGCGGTACCGATATCGGTCCAGGTTCCCCGAAATAGTTCACCCGTAACCTGTTGTCTTGCAGCCGCCGCATACAGCAGGGGCGCCAGCGCCTGCTTGCCTGGCGACAATCCTGCAAAGAAACTTCGATGGTACTGGGATATGCCGCTGAAGGTGTAAAGCGGCGAACCCTCGGCGCCGATGATCGATTCCGTCAGCGTGAAATCCCCATCCGTGTGGTGTCGCGGATTTTCCACCAGCACCAGGTGCGCGATACTGTCGGAATGTTTCAGTCTGGCGAAATCATAGTCGGTAAAAATGTCCGCGTTGACGACGACAAAACGCTCGCCGAGCAGCGGCAGCGCCTGGCGTATCCCGCCCGCGGTTTCCAGCGCATCGGGCTCTGCGCTGTATTCGATCGTCAATCCAAGATCGGTACCGTCGCCGAGCAGTGCCCGGATCTGGTCGCCCAGCCAGCTGAGATTGATGACAATTTCAGCAAAACCGGCCCGCGACAGCGCTTCGAGGTGATGCAGGATCAGCGGCTTGCCCTGCACTTCGAGCAGCGGTTTCGGCACCCTGTCCGTCAGCGGTCGCAGGCGCTCGCCGCGCCCGGCGGCTAATATCATCGCTTTCATCACCGGGTCACCCTGCCGCCAGCGCATCCACGCGCTTAGCCAGTTGCAGTTGCTCGATCATCGTGGATAATCCGAGCATCGACTGCTCCCCGGCGCTGACCTGGCGCAGATATTCGAGCGTGCGCGGAATGTCCTTGAGATAACCGGTTTTCGCGTCACGAATCTTGAGGCGTGAAAAAATACCGATTGCCTTCAGATGGCGTTGAATACCCATCAGGTTGAACCAGCGGATAAACTGCTCAGCCTCGACATCGACCAGCTGGTTGGCGCAGGCGAATTCGTAGTAATCGAGTGCGAGCTGCTCGACTCGCGCTGCCGGCCAGGCGATATAGCAATCGCGCAATAGCGAAACCAGGTCATAGGTAATCGGCCCCTTGACCGCATCCTGGAAGTCGAGGATACCCGGATTATTGTCACCGGTTTTCATTAAATTGCGCGAATGATAATCGCGATGCACGAACAGCTGCGGTTGCGCCAGCGCATTGTCGACCAGGGCCTGTTTTATCGACTGCCAGCTGGCCTGCTGTGCCTGGTCCAGCGTAATGCCCATCAGTTTGCCGAGAAACCAGTCGTGAAACAGGTCCATTTCACGCTGCAAAAGCGCCGTATCGTAACGCGGCAAATCATCGGCATCGATGCGGCTTTGCATCAGTAGCAGGGCCGCCAGCGCATCGTCGTAAAGCGGGGCCTCGGTTTGTGGGCCGAGTTGCGAAAGGTAGTCACGGCTGCCGAAATCGGTCAGGATCAAGAATCCATGATCCAGGTTACGCGCGATTATTTCGGGCGCGTTCAATCCCGCCGCACGCAGTTTGTCGGCGACCGTGATGAACTGGTCACAGGATTCCTTATCCGGCGGCGCATCCATCACAATCCAGGACTCGGCGGCGGTTTGCAGGCGCAGATAGGCGCGAAAACTGGCGTCCTCGGATGCCGAATTCAGCCGATAATTCCGATAACCCAGCTGCTCCAGCCAGTTTTTCAATAGTGTCGATCTTGCGCTCATTTGGCAGTTGCGGCTGCGATTCTGTTAAAAGGCCGGTATTATCGGGTTTTTATTCAGTCAAAGCCATAGAACCGATGAGCGCTATCGAAAACCTGTTACAGGTAATGCAAGATTTACGTCACCCCGAAAACGGCTGTCCCTGGGATATCCGCCAGACGAGCGCATCCATTGCGCCGCACACGCTCGACGAAACCCACGAGTTGCTCGATGCCATCGAACGCGACGACAGCGAAAACCTGAAGGAAGAACTCGGCGATCTGCTGTTCAACATCGTGTTTCACGCGCGTATCGCCGAGGAAAAGGGGCAATTCGATTTCGATGATGTCGCCCAGGGGATAACCGACAAGATGCGGCGCCGCCATCCACACGTCTTCGGCGACCAGCGTGATCTGCAGCTCAGCGATGAAACCCTGTCGGAGCAATGGCAGGAGCTGAAAAAACAGGAAAAATCCGACCGCAAAACGACGTCTCTCGGTAGTGACTCGGCCGCCAATTCGGCCATGTATCGTGCGCGCGAAATTCAGAAGGAAGCGGCGCAATTCGGCTTCGACTGGCCAGATATCACGCCGGTATTCGACAAGCTCGAGGAAGAGCTGGCGGAGTTGAAGCATGCTTTCGGCACCGGCGACAAGGAGGCGATCGGCGACGAACTTGGCGACCTGATATTTGTCTGCGTCAATCTCGCCCGCCACGCCGGGGTCAACGCAGAAATGTCTTTGCGCCGCACCAACCAGAAATTCCTGCGCCGCTTTGCCTACGTGCAACAGCAAATGGCCGACGCCGGCATCGAGATGAAACAACAACAGCTCGAACAGATGGAAAGCTTCTGGCAGGACTCCAAGAGTCGGGTCGGGTAAGCGGAGATGGTGCGCGGCAGGCTACAAACCGAACAACGCATTCTCGACGCGGTCGGCACAATTTTACTCGAGCAGGGCTACCCGGCAGTCGGCATAAACGCCATCGCGCGCCAGGCTGGCTGCGACAAGGTCTTGATTTACCGCTATTTTGGCGGATTCGATGAGTTACTGCTGGCATTTGCCAAAACCGCGACCCTGTGGTGGGAAGTGGACGAGATCATTACCGAAACGGCGAGCGAGTGCGCCGCAATCAAACTGCCCGAATACCTGCAAACCCTGCTCAGTCGCTATGTCGCAGCCCTCGAGTCGCGCCCGCTCGCGCTCGAAATCATGGCCTGGGAAATGTCCGAGCAAAACAACCTGACGACCGCGCTGGCGCGCTCGCGCAGCGATCGCGGCATGGAACTGGTGAAACGCATTCGCAGTTACTACCATCAACCAAACATCGATATCGGCGGGATTCTCGGCGTCTTCGGCGCCGCCATCAACTACCTGGTGATTCGTACCCGCAAGCAGTCGCAGCAGTACAAGACCGAGGAATGGTGGCGCCTGCAGCAAACCATCGGCAAACTGCTGCAAGCCTATGCCGACTGATGTCGTACGCCTGCAAAACATCGATACCGCGCCGCTGGCTGAGCTGCTGGCGCGTTTCGACCTGAATTTCAGTTTAAGCCCGGCCGGCGAACCGATTCCCGGCAGCTACTGGGGCGCGGAAGAAGCCGGCCTCGTGGCAAACAGGCTGTATGCGCGAGTCGACACGCCGCTGCACTCGATCCTGCATGAAAGCAGTCATTTCATCTGCATGGATAGCGCCCGCCGGCGACATCTCGATACCGACGCCGGCAGCGACGAAGCCGAGGAAAACGCGGTCTGTTACCTGCAGATTCTGCTCGCCGACGATCTGCCCGGCCTGGGGCGCGAGCGCATGTTTGCGGATATGGACAGCTGGGGCTACAGCTTCCGCCTCGGTTGCAGTCGGACCTGGTTTGAGCAGGATGCCGCCGACGCGCTCAGCTGGCTGAGCGGACATGGACTGATCGATGACCGGCAGCGCCCCAGATACCGGCTGCGAACCTGACGCCAGGCCACTTCAACCCCGCCGAACACTGTAATTTAATGCAATATTCGGACTAAAGATTTAGCCTCTGCGACCGATACTACCCATACGGGCATACCTGTAGTTTTGCTCTGGACTGAATTTACTCTTTGGTAGAAAAGCAAGCAGGAGCATTTGGGTGGACATCGCAACACTTGTCGGATTCATACTGGCATACGTCATCATCGCCGCGGCGATAAGCCTGGGCGGCCCTTTCGTCATCTTTCTCAACGCGCCTTCGCTACTCGTCGTGGTCGGCGGGACCTTTGCCGTCACCCTGATGCGCATTACCCTGAGTAATTTCTTCGGTTCGTTCAAGATTGCCCTCAAGGGATTTTTCTACAGGCTCGATGCCCCGCAAAACCTGATCGACGAATCGGTAGAGCTGGCAAACGTGGCGCGTAAGGAAGGCATCCTGGCGCTGGAAGGTCGCGAAATCAGCAACGGATTCCTGGAACGCGGTATCAACCTGTGCATCGACGGTCACGCACCCGAGGTGGTTAAAAACCTGCTGGCCAAGGACATCAACATGTCGATCGAGCGCCACACTGTCGGCGCCGACATGTTCAAGGCGATGGCGGTTTACGCCCCGGCAATGGGTATGATCGGTACCCTGATCGGCCTGGTGCAGATGCTGTCGAACATGTCCGATCCCGCGGCCATCGGGCCGGCGATGGCGGTCGCCCTGCTGACCACGCTCTATGGCGCGGTTATCGCCAACGCGTTTGCCTCGCCGCTGGCGGAAAAACTGATACTGATCAGTGGTTATGAAAAATTAAACAAGGACCTGATCCTGGAATCGATCAACGGTATCCAGGAAGGCACCAACCCTCGCGTGTTGAAACAGATGCTCAACGCCTACGTGCCGGAAAGCAAGCGCCAGGAAGAAGAATAGGAATTCCGACGTGAGTGAAGAATGCGATTGCCCACCCTGTGAGAAAGGCCTACCCCCCTGGCTTGCCACCTTTGCCGACATGATGGCCCTGTTGATGTGCTTTTTCGTGCTGTTACTGTCTTTCGCGGAAATGGATGTCCTCAAGTACAAGCAAGTCGCCGGTGCGCTAAAACTCGCCTTCGGCGTGCAGCGCATCGTCAAGGCCACCGAAATCCCCAAGGGTACCAGCGTCATCGCCAAGCAATACAGCCCGGGCAAACCGACCGAAGTGACGCCGCTCGAAATCATGCGCGAAAAGACCACCGACGATACCAAGACCAATCTCGACTACAGCGATACAGAATCGAAAAACGACGGCGGCATGGGCGAAGCCACAGCCGAGATGATCGCGCAGCAAAAGGCGCAACGCGAAGCCCAGGCGGAAGCCGAGGAATTACAGGATGAACTGGCGGCAGCGATCGACGACGGCTTACTCGAGGTCGAGGCGTTTAACGACCGTGTACTGATCCGGATTCGCGAGCGCGGGTCTTTCGGTTCGGGTCAAGCGGAACTCAAGCAGGAGTTTCTACCGATATTGAAACTGGTCGCCGACGTGCTCGATCAGCGCGACGGGCATTTCGTCATCTCCGGGCACACCGACGATATTCCGATCGAAACCCGCAGGTTCCGCTCCAACTGGGACCTGTCAGCCGCGCGCGCTGCCAGCGTGGTGCATTTTTTCATCCGCGAAGGCGAGGTCGATCCCGAACGCATGGAAATCAGGGCACTGTCCGATAACGAACCCCTCGTGCCCAACGACAGCTGGGAAAATCGCGCCAAGAATCGTCGGGTCGAAATCAGCGTGCTGCATGGTAGCCCGCTCGCGGTCGAGGGTGTTTCGCCGGCGGAGAACGTGGATTACGTCGAGCAGCCAGAAAATCAGGTACAGCAATGACACGAGAGAGGCGTCGCTATTATCGCATCGAAGAAGAAGTCATGCTGTCGCTGACGCCGATCGAGGCCAGTGAGATCGACGCCCGGCTCGATGATTTCTGGTCCAACGAAGACAGCTGTTCGATTCGCAACGACTACAACTACCAGATTTCGCAGCACATCGCCGACCGCCGCGTGATCGAGAAAAAGATACCGGAACTGGGACGTTACCTGTCGGTGCTGGAGAAACAGATCGATCGGCTGACCGAGAGGCTAAGCGCCGCCGACGACCAGGATTTACTGGCGAGAAAGACAACCAACCTGAGCGCGCAAGGCATTTCCTACTCTGACGACGAGGCGCCGCAGCAGGGCGATATGGTCGAGCTCAAGCTAAAGCTATTGCCCTCCGGCCTCAGGCTTGTCATTATTGCCCGCGTGGTGCTGGTCGAAACGGACTCGGGCCAGAATCGCGGCGAATACAGGACCTCGCTGGATTTCGAACACCTGCACGAGGCTGATCGCGAAATCCTGATCAAACACATACACGCTAAACAGATGGAAGCACTGAGTAACGTACAGGAATCCTGAACCACGATGACCGAAACATCAGCGCGCACCTGGCTGGCGTCCCATCATGACATTATTCCGGCGCTCGAAGTCCATCACGCCCAGGCGCTGGAAATCCTCGAAGACCATACCAGGACCCTGCGGGACCTGGCAGAAGTCATTGTGCTCGATCCCGGTATGAGCATCACGCTCTACCACGAAGTCAGCGGCAAATTGACCCACGGCGACAAGCAAGTAGTCGATTCGGTGCATGCCGCGTTAAGCCTGCTGGGCGACAGCGCCATCGCCGATCTGGTGACCCAGCACAAGGTACTGGACGAGACCCATCCGGACGCGCGCCGGCGCCAGAGTTACCACCAGCTCATGAGCCGGACCTACCACCTGCTGGCCCAGCTCGATAGCTTGGTCAGCATCCAGGGCGTTCGAACCATTAATGAAATCCGCAGCGCAGCGATGCTGCACAATATCGGCGAATATTGCACCTGCCTGCTCGATCACGAACGTTACCTGCGTTACCAGGACAAGTTCCGCGAAACAGGCAGCGAAGCCAACAGCGCCAAAGCGATTTACAGCTTCGATTTTCACGAACTCGGCCGCGTCTATGCCGAAAAATCTTACCTGCCACCGCTGGTGACCGAATCGCTCGATGAAAACATTCCTGCGGGGCGCAAGGCGCGCCTGATCCAGCTTGCCGCCGATGTATCGCATCAGGCCGAGATCGGCTGGTATCACTCGTCGATGAAAGCGACCGAGGAAGTCTGCGCGGCCTACCTGAATCAGTCGCTGGAGGGCTTTGACAGGCATCTGCAGCAGGTCGCCATCGACTGCGCACGTAACAGCCCGTTCGACGACGTGCTGCCGGCGGCGGCGAGATTGATCATGCTGCCCGATCGGGAACAGCCGGCAAAACCTGCGCCCAGGCTGGAAATCAAAGTCGACGCCGGCGGCAAGGAATTCGAAAACCGCATCAAGGCCCTGCTGCAGACGCGCAATCCGACCCAGGCGCAAATACTGGATCTGCTGCTCGGCCATTTGCATGACGACCTGCATCTGACCCGGGTCGCGCTGATGCTGCTGTCGCGCGATCACAGCAAACTCGGCACCCGTGCCGGCAAGGGCATCGACGAAAACTCGCCGATTCGAACCCTGGTCATCGATATCAGTAATGCCAGCGTACTCAAATCGCTGATGACCAGGTCCCAGGCACTGTGGGTAGAACCCGACAGTTACAAAGATTACGAAGCCGCGCTGCCGGCGAAGTTCAAATCCGGCTTCCTGCATGAAAGCTTTTACCTGATGTCGATTCAGGTCAACGCTAGTCCGGTGGGCCTGATTTATGCCGATCGTTCACTCGGCGTGAACATGCTCGACAAGGTCACCTATATCAAATTCAAATCGGCAATCATGCTGACCAGCAAGGCCCTGACCTACCTCGGCAAGTTAAGACAAAAAGCATCCAGCTAACTTCACTTTCCGGAATTTTATCTAACCTACAAAAATACATAAAAATTTGATTGCGCCAGGTATGTAACTATTCAAGCCATCTCGCTTGAATCCGCAACCCAAAGCTGCCGTTAAACGCCCCGCATCAGCGGCAATTGCGCGCGTAGCGGGCACTTTGTCCGACCGCATGCGCATGTTACCTGCGCTTTGCATATAGTCGTATCCGCGATAGAGCATGCGGTCAGGCCCCCGTTTCTTTGCAGGGAAATAGAATGCCCTGGATCAAATCAAGTTGTACTAATTGTCTAAATTGTTCAGCAATCTTAAATTATATAGCGCTTCAGTATTCTCCGGCGATTGGGCTAACAAATCATTAATCACTTTTCTGGCAAGGCTGTATTTTTTAAGCATTATTAATGTGCTGGCATAATTTTGTAGCAAGGATATGTTTGTTTGGTCAATCATAATTGCACGGCTGTAATAATTCTCGGCATCGTTGTATTGCTGTGTAAAAGCATAGGCGTTGCCCAGTAGATGTAGCGCATACTTGTCTATGGGGTCCAGGCTCAAGGCTTTTAATAACGGTTGAATTGCCGAGTGATACTGCTCACGTTCCACGCGTGTTTCCGCGAGAAATATGTGCCCGCGTGCGATATTAGGGGCTATTTTAGTTGTGTGGCTATAGAGATCTTCCCTGGTGTTCCATATATAAGTGATTTTATGTGACTGGTAGGCGAAATAAACAGTCAGTCCAACAATTGCCAGCAAAATTATCATGCGTAATTTATCTAGTTTATCTGACAGGAATATACTTGCGAACAGAATTGGTAGGATTGAGAGAGACAATAAAAAATAGTGGTCATAATGGACTATGTAATCAGGGTAGCCATGCCGAAGGGGCATGATGTTCAAGTATGGAATAAGCGCAATCAAAGCAGCTAAAGCGCCAAAGCAAACCTGGTATAAACGCAGGCGCCATATATATGCCAGCGTGACGAGGCAAATCACCATGGGAAGCAATTCCTGATTAGTGATTAGTTTTGTTGGCTTGGCTATTTCGTACTCGAATGAAAGATCTGTTGGGATTAGCAAGTGTGAGATGAATGTATAGAATGTCCTAACAATAGTGCTAGCCCATATAGTGATGTCTTGCCCCACTTGTCTCGCATCCACTACGTGCTGCATAGCGATATAAAATTGATACCCAAATATGGGCCAGGATGCTGCGGTTATTGCTATTAGATGCTTGTACTGTACGTTTTTTTGTTCGATTTTTTGCCTGTATATAAACTCGTATCCTGCAAATATAAGCGGCAAAATAAATGCACTTCCTTTAGATAATTGTGCCATGGCAACGTAAGCGCAGGTTAAAGCCAAGTTGTATTTCCCAAAAGACTTAGAGGTATAGGTATGAAGAGCCAGTATGGAGAATATTGCATACAGCAACTCCTTTCTGCTCGATATGGAGGCGACGCTTTCTACATTTACAGGGTGTGTTACACAGACACAAACAATGGCCAACAAGAAGAATGCGTTTTTTGGGTTTTGCGTATTTCGTTCAGGCATTGGCTGGAATTGCAGGCTTAGTTTCCAGGCGCTCAGCGCAAGTATGAACATCAAAAAAATATTTGTGAGTCGATAACCCTTAGGGTTTGAATCCCATATGTGTTTTTCTATGATAAAGGTCAGGTTAGTTAGAGGTGTATACAGTTTGCTGGTCGTTCCCTCCAGTTGTTGTACATATCCTATATCATCGCCGTTAAATTCCGATGGCCCGGTCAGAAGAGGCAGGTAGATAGAAAATAAGAGCACCAATAAGATTGCCGATGCAAAAAATGTATGCATCGATGGTGATTTGAGAATTTTATATCCTCCATCCGCAGGTGATTGGTTTGTGAGAGACGTAACAGCCCTCATTAATATTTGCCTGTTGTGAATGCCGGTCCAGCAAGTTTATAGATACATGTCTGGGTATAGCGAAGTATAAACATCCGAATTTCACCTCTCCACCAAATTAATGCTCAGGAGCTCGCTACGATGTCCGGCCCTGTTGACCGTAGCCCTGTAATTCGAGCCACCTTGAATGTGGGAGTGCCCTATAATTCTGACTCAGGGAGGTCCCAAAATGAAGCGACAACGCTACTCCGAAGAAAAGATTATATCTATCTTTAAGGAACACGAGGCCGGTGCCTCGGTACCTGATATTGCCCGCCGCCATGGCATTGCCGAGAACAAGATTTATTCTTTGTAGACTAACAAAAAAAAGGCAAGTCTCGAAAGACTTGCCCTTTAGATAAAACGAAGTATTCGTTTAGACGGCTACGATATTCTCGGCCTGTGGACCTTTTTGACCCTGAGTAAGCGTAAACTCAACTTGTTGGCCTTCGGCAAGCGTTTTGAAGCCGGAACTCGCAATCGCGCTAAAATGAGCAAAGACATCGGGGCCTGATTGTTGTTCGATAAAACCAAAACCTTTTGCTTCGTTGAACCATTTTACGGTTCCTTTGACTGTGTCAGACATAATAATTCCAAAAATTTTAAATGTG
>CAMYML010000082.1 GCA_947259305.1 uncultured Gammaproteobacteria bacterium
CAACCGGTATATTGGCACCCCAGGCCGCGACCAGGTTGCCATAGCCGTTCAACAGCGGAATATCCGGTCCGTCCTTAAACGCCATGAAATCCACGCTTGAAGTTTCATCGAGATCGGCCGCATTGAGTTCCGCCATGCTATGCAGGTAAGGCAGGGCATACTCATGTTCGAGATCTACCAGGTCGGCGATGGCGACATCTTCACCGCGCTCGGCCGCGGCCCTGATCGCCGCGTTACATTGCTCAATATAGGTGAAATAGGCCTGACGCTCGCCCGGATTCAGCGGCGCTCCATTTTTGTGAAGCCCCTTGTTGTGATCATCGAAAATATCACCCTTGTCCTTGCCAATCACCACGCCCAGATCGTCCGCGATGGTAACGAAAGGGTTGGTGTCGCCCTGGTGCAGATAGCTGCAGCCCAGGTCGAACCAGACCCCCGGCGCAATTTCTTCGCTATAGGCGCGGCCGCCGATCCGGTGCGAACCTTCGATCACACGGTAGCTAATTCCCAGGCTGGTGAGTTCGTATGCCGCCGACAGGCCCGCGGCCCCGGCGCCGATGATAATGACATCTGCTTGCGCTGACATGGATATCCAATGCGTTGCCTTGATTAAACCGGTATTATGCCAGATGTGGTTAGCCTGTAATCGAGAAGACGGGACATCGTTCCTCGCCGTGCACCGCCGGCAAGATCGTTACCTGCTCGATCGGAAGACCAGTATCTAATTTTCCTTGATCACCAGGGTTCCGGCGATCTTGTCGTGCCAGCCCTGCTTGCGCCTGTCCCAGCCGACCCAGAAAAAACCGAGGCCCAGCGCCAGCAACGAAACATAGTAACCCAGGTATCTCAGACACAGCTTGCCGGTAGATGCCTTGCCGAGCGTGGTGGCATCCACGATTTTGATGCCCAGTATCATCTTGCCCGGCGTCGCGGATTTGTAGTACCAGAAAATGAGGGTCAGAATAAATGGCAATACATAGCTGATGAATATATCGGCGTAACCCTGGCTGAATTCGGTGGACTGGAAATATATCGCGCCATAAATCATCCAGCCGAGGGCAAAAGTCAGCACCAGTAACCAGATCGTGTCGATCAACGACGCCAGAACGCGAATCCAGAATCCTGAGTATTGAACGTCGCCTTCGTCTTGCGACACATCGGAGCTCGGGGTTGCATATATGTTGTCCATGTCTGCCCTTTTCTATGCGTTCAACCAATGGAATCCGTGTTGCTAACAGCCCGCTTCCACACCAACTGAGGATTGTAGTCCAAAATTAGACGCCCGGGGCCGCCTGACCCTGCCCGGCTAAAAGTAGCGTCGAATTTTCTTCACCCGGCGCCGGAAGGCTTGCGTGTCGGTACGCGGGTTATTCTTCACCGGCGACGGCAGGGTCGCGGCGAGTTCGATCGCCTGGCGCCGGCTAAGCCGGGATGCGGGAATTCCCCAGTAGTAGCGCGCCGCGGCATCGACCCCGTAAATGCCCCGACCGAATTCGGCGACGTTCAGGTAATACTCGAGAATACGTTTCTTGGGAAGATTTTTTTCCATGCCGATCGTCAGCAACAGTTCGTGCCATTTGCGCAACGGATCTCGCGACGAGCTCAGGAATACATTCTTCACGGTTTGCTGGGAAATGGTGCTGCCGCCATAAACCAGTTTTTTCTTCGACAGATTGTACTCCATGGCATCTCTGAAGGCTTCGATATCGACCCCTTCGTGTTCGAAAAAGCGCGCATCCTCGGCGACGACGACCGCCCATACCATATCTTGCGAAATGGCCTCGATCGAGACCGGATTCCAGCGCAGCCGAGGCCAGTCCGCATTGCTGCTGCGCCCGAGTTCGTAAGCACGAATGAAGTTGGAGCGCTGCACCGGGCCACTGGCGTACAGCTCCCATTGCGGCCAGATGCCGATCAGGTAGCCGGCATCCACCAGCACCAGCAGTAACAGCAGGCGCCCCGCCCAGCGTAGCAGCTTCCTGACGCCCGCAAGGCCGAAAATGGAACGGAATTGACGCTGGAATCGGTAACCCATAGTGCTGAATACTAGACCATTAGAAGGCGATACGGGGCCGACCCGGCCGGCGATGGCAAATTCTATCGAGCCTCGATGGCCTGCAACGGATCCCATTCGAACACCTGCTCGATATAACTGGCGCAGGCAAACAGATCGGACTCGCCGTGCGCCTTACCGATCAGCTGCAGGCCGACCGGCAGCCCGGCCTCGGTCTTGCCGCAGGGCAGCGTGATCACCGGCAAGGTGGTGGTGGTAATCGCATAAACGATCGCGAGCCAGCGATAGTATTCGGAATAAGCGAGGCCATCGGAGTAACCCGGGTAGCGTTCCTCGACCGGGTATGGCGTTACGATCGCCGCGGGGCAGATCAGTAAATCATAGTCCTGCATGAAACGCGACGCATTCTGGAAGACTTGGCCCTGGGCCGCCATCGCCGCCAGGATGTCATCCCGGGTCAGCTCGAGCCCCTGTTCGATATTCCACAGGTTTTCCGGCTTGATCAGCGCACGAATGCGCTCCAGATCGGGACCGTAGGACAGCGCGTAACCGAGAGCGCGCGACACGTCGAAAGCCTCGTGCGTCATAGAGAGGTCCGGGTGCGCGCTTTCGATCGCCGTACTTGCATGCTCCAGTTGCGCCATCGCCGCGCTGCAGACCGTAACCACTTCCGCGGCCGTATCGGTAATCCCCAGGTCGGTGCTGAAGGCGATTCTGAGCGGCTGGCGCGGCCGTGCAGCGGCATCCCGGAATGCGCTTGCCTGGTGCGGTTTACCAAGACCGGCCAGCGGGCTGCAGCCCGCCATCGCGTCGGCAAACAGGGCCAGGTCGGTGAGGTTTCGCGCCATCGGACCCTTCTGCGCGTACACCTCGAAGGGTTGCAGGCCCGGGCTCGACGGAATCAGTCCTGGCGAAGGCCGCAAACTGGTCACGCCGCAAAAACTGGCCGGCGTGCGTAACGATCCGCCAAGGTCGGAACCCTGGGCGAGCCAGGCGCTGCCGCTGGCGAGCGCGGCGGCGGCGCCGCCGGAGGAGCCGCCGACGCTGCGCGATAAATCGTAAGGGTTGCGAGTTGCGCCGAATACATCGTTGAAGGTGTTGGCGCCGGAGCCGTACTCCGGCGTATTCGACTTGGCGTAAACGATACCGCCGTTGGTTTCGATCGTTGCCACCAGCAGGTCGGACGCGTCCGGCACATGGTTTTCAGAAACCTTCGAACCATAAGTCGTACGCACACCTGCCACATCCTCGAGATCCTTGATCGCAACCGGAATACCACCGAGCATGCTGCCGCTAAAATTCCGTTGTTGCGCGGCGGCGCGCGCGCGCTCGAAACACAGCGTCGGCAAAGCGTTGATGGCGCCGTCGGCCTCGGCAATGCGGGCCTCGAGCGCGTCCAGCGTGTCATCGATACTGATATCGCCGGACTGCAACAGCGCTACAATTTCAGTGGCGCTTTTTGCGATCAGTTCATCCATAGCGGTCTCGTAAAATATTCTTCTGCACCTTGCCCATCGCGTTGCGCGGCAATTTATCGAGCAGCACCAGCTTGCGCGGCAACTTGAAACGCGCCAACAGCGGCTGCAGCGCGCTGAGTATGTGTTCCTGATCGAGTGCGGCACCGGCCTCGAGCACGACCGCGGCCGCAACCACTTCGCCCAGGTCCGGGTCGGGAATGCCGAACACCGCTGATTCCGTGACGCCGTCGAGCGCATCGATTTCGGTTTCGATCTGCTTCGGATAAATGTTATATCCGCCGGAGATGACCAGGTCCTTTTCACGCCCGAGGATATGCACATAGCCATCGGCGTCGAACTTACCCATGTCGCCGGTAATGAAGAACCCGTCGTCGCGCAGTTCGAGCGCGGTCTTTTCCGGCTTGCGCCAGTAGCCCAGGAAAACATTGGGCCCGCGCACTTCGATCATGCCGGTTTCACCCGGCGCCAGCGCGGCGCCGTTTTCCGGGTCGGTAATCTTGATTTCCACCCCCGGCAGCGGAAAACCGACGCTGCCGGCGCGACGTTCGCCGGCATAAGGATTCGACGTATTCATATTGGTCTCGGTCATGCCGTAGCGCTCGAGAATGCGGTGGCCGCTGGTCGCCTCGAACTGCACATGGGTCTCCGCCAGCATCGGCGCGCTACCCGAGACGAACAGGCGCATGTGTGCGACCAGTTCGCGCTCGAAACGAGGGTCGGCCAGCAGGCGCGTATAAAAGGTCGGCACGCCCATCAACGAGGTCGCATGCGGCAGCTGCTCGATCATCGCATCGAGATCGAAACGCGGCAGGAAAATCATCGAGCCGCCGCAGATCATGATGATGTTGGTCGCCACGAACAGCCCGTGGGTATGGAATATCGGCAGCGCATGCAACAGCACGTCGGCGGCGGTGAAGCGCCAGTAATCCACCAGCGTCAACGCGTTGGACAACAGGTTGTCGTGGCTCAGCATCGCGCCCTTCGACAGCCCGGTGGTGCCCGAGGTGTACAGGATTGCGGCCAGGTCCTGCGGGCCACGTTCGAGATTTTCAAATTCGACCGGCAGGGAATTCGAAGCCGGTATCAGGCTGCCGTCGGCATCGGCGTCGAGCGTGAAAACCTGCGCCTCGATACCTTCGAATTCCCGCGCGCGCGCGCTGTCGCAGACAAACACGGTCGGTTCGGCGTCCTCGAGAAAATAATCGACCTCGGCCCGGGTGTAGGCGGTATTGAGCGGCAGGAACACCCCGCCGGCGCGCACCGTCGCCAGGTACAGCGCGATCGCCTGCACCGACTTCGCTGCCTGTGCCGCGACGCGATCGCCGGGTTTTACGCCCTGCTCGCGCAACAGGTTCGCCAGCTTGCCGCTCAGTTCGACAATCTCGGCATAGGACCAGCTAGCGCCAGCGGGCACCCGCAGCAGCGTGCGCGAATCCGATTCGCGTGCGCCCAGCAGGCCATCAAATAAATGATTAGTGCTCATCAAATCACCGGTACTGGTTTGTGCCGCAAGCCACTCAAGGCGTTACCGGCGATTGCCAGCATTAACACGGCGCCGCCGGCCAGGGTAAACAGGCTCGCGGTTTCGCCGAGAAACAGCCAGACCCAGAATGGCCCCAGCAACACCTCGGTCATCGACAGCAAGGCGAGTTCCGCGGCGGGTACGACTTTCGAACCGATAGTATAAACGGTCAGTCCAAGGCCGACCTGGAATACGCCTAAAGACAGCGCGATCGCAACATCCTTAGCGGGAATCGTAAAGCTGAAACCCTCGATCCAGCAAACCGATGCCGCGATAACGATGGCAAAAATTCCAGCCATGAAAACCGCCGGCAGCATGTCTTCGAGCTTACCCCAGCGCAGCGCGATGGTAAAAACGGCGAATCCAAGGGCCGACAGTATGGCGCTGAGATTTCCCGCCAGCCGCCCCACCGAAATTCCGCTAATCACCATGATGGCGATCCCGACCAGGGCGATGATCATCGCGGCCCAGGTTGCCTTGCGCACGCTCTCGCGCAGGACGATCCAGCCGAGAAGAGCGGCCAGGAACGGTGCCGACGCAAACAGGAACATCGCGTTGGCAACGCTGGTGCTCTGAATCGCGTAGATGCCGCCGGCAAAAGCAGCCACCAGGGAGACACCACCGATGGCGCCCGCAAAGCCCGCCTTGCGGATCGTCTGTACCGGTTTATAACCGGAACGAACGGTGATGATCACGAACAGAAAGGTCGCCAGCGCCATGGAACGGTACAATAGTATCTGCCAGACGTTGGCTTGCTCGATCAGACGAACGCCGAGGCCCATCGACGACCAGAACACGCCTGCCAGCAGCACCTGTGCCGCTATAAATCTGCTGCATGAGATTAATCGAAGGCAATCGGATTGCAAAGTAATAGTTTTGCCGCAGCATTGCCCTGATTTTACAGCGCTCCCGGATAGGCATAAAATCGCCGCATGCAACAAGAGGGTGCATTCAACCAGCTGACCGTGGACTGGCACCAGCCCGGGTTTTCGATCGATACCAGCGGCCTGGCATCCTTTGACGCCAGAGCCGAGGATATCGAAACCTTCAGGCGCGACGGTGTCGTCTTGCTGCGCGGAGCGAGCAGCGAGTGGGTCGATAGCCTGCGTGCCGGCCTGCAGCGCAATCTCGACAACCCTCGGCAATTCGCCTTTCCCTGCGAAAGCAATCCCGCGGGCGAACCTGGCCGATTTTTCGACAGCTACTGCAACTGGCAGCTGATCCCCGAATACCTGGACTATATTTCCCACTCCGCGGCCGCGTCGATTGCGGGACAATTCATGGACACCGCCCATGCCCAGTTTTTCCACGAGCATGCATTCATGAAAGCGCCCGGCACGCAACGTGCAACCCCATGGCACCAGGATCTGCCCTATTACTGCGTCGACGGATCTCAAACCGCGAGCGTCTACATCGCGCTGGATCCCGCCGACGCCGAGGTCGCGCTGCAGTTCGTGCGCGGCTCGCATCGCTGGGGAAAATTATTCTATCCGCGGGTTTTCGAAGACGGCAGCGCTTTTAATGACGATAAGCCCAATGCGGCAATGGAGGCGGTGCCCGACATCGACACCAGGCGCAAACAATACGATATCGCTGCCTGGCCACTGCAGCCGGGCGACACTATCGTGTTCGATTTCAGGACCCTGCACGGCACCGGCAACGCGACCGTCAAATCCATCCGGCGTGCGTTCTCGAGCCGCTGGTTCGGCGACGACGTGACTTACTGCGAACGCCCCGGAGAAACGTCACCGCCTTACGTCGAGCACGGTATGAAACACGGCGAGCGGATGCGCAGCGACTGGTTTCCGGTGCTCTGGCGTCGCAGCGATTAAACCTCTTTACGCGCTCTCCACAACTCCCAGGCTAGTCGGGCCTTAACCCCGATATCGAGGAAGGGACGCGGCGGCAGCTTGTTCGGCTCGCCCAGGCTCTGCATGTATCCGATCAGTTCGTTATCGATGCCGCAGGCCATGTCGGCCGCGAGCATGCCGCCCACGGTCCCCTTGGTGACGCCGACCGCGTTCTGGCACACCGAGGTATAGACATTGTCGGCCAGCCTGCCGAAACCGGGCGCACCGTTTTGCGCGAGGCAGATGAAACCGGTCCAGGTATATTCCATGTCAA
The DNA here is from genome assembly GCA_947259305.1 of uncultured Gammaproteobacteria bacterium. Classification (GTDB taxonomy): domain Bacteria; phylum Pseudomonadota; class Gammaproteobacteria. The sequence continues at coordinate 7,139 of CAMYML010000082.1, forward strand.
CCGCGGGCAACATCGGGAAACGCTCGTCAAACAGGCGCTTGTGCACCTGCTTGATATGGGTTCGATGCGATTCGGGCTCACGCATTTTGCGGTTGTGATAAATATTGTTACGCATCAGGATGCGATGGTCGCTGGTATAACGCATCGTGATCGATGCAAACGCGTTCGCCGGCGTCACGCCCCAGTTTTCCTCGCAGCCGAGCGCATCGCGTTCTGCCGGGGTCAGTTGACGGCTGAGACTGGCGTTAGCCGCCATCGGCAGCAGTCGCTGCTCGAAGTAACCGAAGTAATCGGCAAATCCATTGACGCCCAGAATCATCTGCCCGGCAAATACTTTGCCGTTCGGGGTCGAAAGCTCGATCCCCCGTTCCAGGTCCAGCGCCGTAACCGGCGTGTTTTCATACAGGCTGACATTTTCCGGCAGGTTATCCGCCAGGCCTCTCACCAGCGCCGCCGGATTCATCAGGCGGCAACCCGGGGTATGCACCCCGGCGGCAAAATGCGTGGTGCCGAGACGCTTGGCGAGGTCGGCTTTTTCGATCCAGGTGTAGGGCTCGTTGAGTGCTTCGAGTTCCCTGGCAAAAGGCTCGAGCACTTCACCCACGCCCTGCGCCGACACGGCACAGTGATATTTTCCGGGCTGGGTCCAGTCACAATCGATGCCGTAACGACCGATCTGGGTCTCGTGGTAATCGATGGCCGCACGCGCCAGCGCCATGAATCGATGCGATCCTTCCAGCTCTTCCATCGAGGAACCGACGTTGTGCGGCAGATCGATGGCGAAGCCCGAGTTGCGCCCGGAGGCGTTTTCGCCGACTTCACCCGCGTCGAGCAGGATGACATGGTCGCCGGGCCGGTTTTCAGCCAGCCGGCGCGCGGCCGCGAGACCGGCATAACCCGCGCCGACGACTACCCAGTTGGCTTTTTGATCGCCCTGCAGCGCCGGCCTGGGCGTGCGCGGCGCCAGGATATGGCTCCAGCCATTGGTATTGTCTTCGATGGGTAGATGCGTGACGGAACGGGTGTTCAAGTCTTAATCCTCGTGCCAGTTCGAGGGATGAATCGCAAAGTGTATCAATGCCGTTTCTGCCTCGTAAATCAATTCGGTACCGCTGGGTAACCAGATGCAGTCCCTGGGGTGCAATTCGTGCACTTCGCCGTCGGTATGCAGTTTAAGCACGCCTTCAAACACGGTGAGCACTTCATCGTACTTGATCGTCCAGGGTATGCGCGCATTGGTCATCCGACCCCAGCCGGCGCCGAGTTCGGTGCCGTCCTCGGCGCCGCAGACGCCAGCCACCTGTGCCATATCCCCGTACTCGAAACGCGGCGCGAACTCGAGTTCGTCGAAGCGCACCAGCCTGGTAGTTGCCTTATCGTTAGTCATTTGAATTTTCGATTGCATTAAAAATACAGATCTGTATATTCAAACATACATACATGTATGGTGCAACCAATGCCCGATAACAGTTTACTCAAGGCGGTGGCCGAGCGCGGCACCCCAATCCAGGCTCGCAAGCAGTTACAGCGCTTCGACTGGCTGCGGCAGGCGCTGGAGGTTTTCGTATCCGAAGGCATCGATGCAGTGCGCATCACCCGCCTGGCCGATGATCTAGGCGTCACTCGCGGCAGTTTTTACTGGCATTTCGAAAACCGCGAAGACCTGATCGACGCGCTGGTAGGCTACTGGAAAGACAAAAACACTGCCGCGATAACCCAGGCCGTAGCCAGTGTCGACAGCCTGGCCGACGGTATTTTCCGCTTTTTCGAGACCTGTATCGATGCCGCCAGCTTCGATCCCCGGCTCGACCTGGCGATTCGCGAGTGGTCGAGACGCTCGGCGCCAATTCGCGCGCTGGTCGATCGCGAAGACGCGGCGCGCATCGACGCATTGCAAACATTTTTTGCGTTGTTCGATTACCCGATGCCGGACGCGTTGATTCGCGCACGTGTACTCTATTATTCGCAGATCGGTTTTTACGCCCTCGAAATAGAAGAATCGCTGACCACTCGACTGGATTACACCGAATCCTACTTCGAGTGTTTTACCGGGCAAGATCTCGATCCACGGCAGGCTGCATCATTTAAACAGCATATTCTCGACACCTACGGAGACAAGTTATCGTGAGCAGAAGATCCCGCCGCGGTCGACATCACGGCGTTGCCGACACTTCGCATCAGCGCCAGGTCGATTACAGCAAACTCAAAAACCCCCTGCTGCGCCAGCCCGCTTTCAGCCAGGACCGTCTCGAGGCGATTCACCAAACCGCCCTGCGCGTCATCGAGGAGCTGGGCATCAAGGTGCTCAATGCAGAGGCACGCGATTACTTCAAACAGGGCGGCGCGAGCATCGACGAAAGCACGCAGTTGGTCAGGATCGATCCGGCCCTGGTTGCATCGGCACTCGAATCGGCGCCGAGTGAGTTCGTCCTACACGGCTCGGTCGCGCAGGCCGATGTGACTCTCGGCGGTGACAACATCGCTTTTACCTGCGTCGGCGGCGCACCGCATATCTCCGACCTCGACCGCGGCAAACGCCCCGGCACGCTGGAAGACACCTGTAATATCATCAAACTCAGCGAGCATTTCGACGTGTTGCACCTGCAGTCGCCCAACGTCGAATCGCAGGACGTCCCGGTGCACCTGCGACACTACCGGGTGACCGAGGCCCAGCTCAGGCTCAGCCGTAAACCGTTTTTCATCTTTTCTCGCGGCAGCGCCCAGGTCGAAGACGCATTTGCGATGACGCGCATCGCGCGGGGTTTAAGCCAGGCGGAATTCGAGGCGCAGCCCTGGTGTTATACCGTGATCAACACCAACTCGCCGCGCCAGCTCGATATACCCATGTGCCAGGGCATCATCGATTTCGCCCGCGCCGGGCAGGTGTCGGTGATCACACCGTTTACCCTGGCGGGTGCGATGGCGCCGGTGACCATGCCCGGGGCATTGGTGTTACAACACGCCGAGGCGCTGGCCGGTATCCTGCTGTCGCAGATCGTGCGCCCGGGCGCGCCGGTGGTTTACGGCTCGTTTACTTCGAACGTCGATATGAAATCGGGCTCGCCCGCATTCGGCACCCCGGAGTTCGTGCAGGCTGCGTTTGGCGCCGGCCAGCTGGCGCGCCATATTGAATTACCCTGGCGCGGTTCCGCCGCGACGGCCTCGAACGCACCCGATGAACAAGCGGTGTATGAATTCCTGATGTCGGCCTGGGGCCGTATTCTCGGCGGCGTCAATATGATGGTACATGCCGCCGGCTGGCTCGAGGGCGGCCTTACCGGGTCGATGGAAAAATTCATCCTCGATGTCGAAATGCTGCAAACCTTCGCCGAGATTTTCACTCCGCTCGACAGCAGCGACGCAGAACTTGCCTACGAGGCAATTGCCAGCGTCGAGCCCGGCAGCCATTTTTTCGGTTGTGAGCACACCATGGCACGCTACCAGACAGCGTTTTACGAGCCGCTGGTTTCGGACTGGAGCAATTTCGGGCAGTGGACCGAGAACGGCAGCAAAACCGCGACCCAGCGCGCCAATGGTATCTGGAAAAAAATTCTGCAGGATTTCGAAGCGCCGGAGATGGACCCCGCCAGGCTCGAGGAGTTGCAGGCGTTTATCGAACGCCGCAGCGCCGAGGGCGGCGCGCCGGTCGACTAATCCAGTCGCTCGATAAAGCTAGATATTCCTCGATCCGACCTGCCTTCTACTGCTTTCGAACGGTGGCCCGGAAACGCCGCGTCCGAGCATTTCACCAGCCCCGGGATCGATAAAATCGGCAATCGCCCGTTCCGGCATCAGCTTGAAAAATGCGGTACTTTCCAGCTCCAGATCAGTCTTGTGATCGCGCGGATCACTGCGCGCCCAGTACTCGACCTCGAGCAGTAACGGATTGCCGTCGCGGTAAGCCTGCGCGGCGAATTCATCGAGTTCGTCCACCGTGGCAATCGAATGGAACTTGCCCTGGTAAGCCACACCGGTCACGGTTTTGACGTCAAGCAGGTAAGGGATGACATAGGGGCCGTTAATCACGACCGATTTCTGCGAGCTCGAAATATGGGCCCGGTGCGCAGGGCCGAGGCTATGCACCTTGGTGATAACCGGTCGCTTGAACTGTCCACGGTCGCCTTCCGCCGCATCCCACATTTCGACCGTCATGCCGAGATAACCGTCGTAATTATCCGGTGACGGTGCTGCATCACCCTTCCAGCCCTGGCCGAGCACGATTTCTACCCGCTGCCGCTCGCCGGCGCGCATCAGATCCAGGGTAAGGCTGTCGCCGGCATCGTACTGGCCAACCAGGCGCACGGCCTGCTCGGTGCTGTAAATCTCGCTGTCGTTGATACGGTAGATGACGTCATGCACTATCAGCTGACCCTGACTCGGACCTTCTGCGGGCGTTTTCGTCACCACCAGTGCACCGCCACTGCCCGGTACCTGGAGCACCTCGGCTTCATCTGGCGTCAGCGTACTGACAATTCCGGAGAAACCGGCATCGCCCCAACTGGGAGGCCCCTGGCGCAAATCGGCGACCGCCTGCATGACCAGGCTGATTGGCACCGCGAAACCAATGCCGAGATTAGTGCCATATCGGCTTGAATCGATGGCCGTGTTAATGCCGATCACATGGCCGTTGCGATCGAACAGTGCACCGCCCGAGTTACCGGGATTGATGGCGGCATCGGTCTGCAGATACGGGGTGACGCCATCGCGATAGCGCTCGGTATGCGAAATAATGCCGCGGCTGATCGAATCAGGATTACGTCCGAGGGGATTGCCGACCGCGAAGGTTTCATCCCCGGCCTGCACCCGGTTGGAGTTTCCGAGCACGGCCTGCGGGACCTGGTCACAGTTATCGAGCTGCAAAATTGCAATGTCATATCTGGGAGTAGAATTTATGACCCTGGCGGGTATACCGGCGGTTCCGTTCCAGCCTTTGGGAAAAACTTCGACCAGCGCCGCACCCTCGATAACATGGTGATTGGTCCAGACTTCACAGTTGCGCGACGAGACCAGAAATCCCGAGCCGTTATTGATTTCCCAGACCGAGTCGCCAAACTTGTCCACGGTCACGTGCGACATGGTGCGGATTGATACCGATACATCGAGCATGCTTGCGGTATCGATCCGGTTGTGGCGTTCCAGTGCGTAGATTGCAAGCGGTACCAGGCTCGCGAACAGGCCTAACACGGCCATGCGCCAAAGTATCGTACTCTTCCTGTTCATGCGTCACCTCGTTAATTTCGGGTGATGCCTCCACGGTTACGGATTTTTTATTGCTTGTAAAATACTGGAGCAAAATTCGCGCCAATCCATAGCAACCGGTACTCAATTTATCCCGTCTACTTCTAATAGTACGAAAACTCATTTATTTCAATAAGTTATATATTATCTGTGAACCATTGCCAATTTCGAGCCGACAAGGCCGGGGGCGGCAAAAAATCGCCGGCTAACGGTTTTAATCGCGTTTACCGGATAATTTTGACACTTGAGGAATGGCCCATCGCTCGAAACTACCCCGCTCTTGCCTACCAGGAATTGCATACGCCGTTGGCGTTGACCCGCTTTACCGGGAAGATAACGCAGGCACCCCAGGTGTCCCCTGCCGTACCGCTGTAAAACTGGCAACCGGTGCAACGCCTGGCGGCATCGGCCATTTCATGCGTGTAATTCAGGGACTTTGCGGCCGGGGAATAGTTCGCTTTTGGGATAAACGACAACGCGACGAGATATTTCCGGCGCTGCCTGTAGATCTATTTTTTCGACGCCGATGCCCGTGATTTCTTTATCTCATCCTGTATCAGGCGCAGGATCCAGTTGGAGAGGCTCCTGCCATCCTCTTCGGCAAGCTGCCTGGCCTTTTTCTTCAGGTCTGCTTCGACGCGAATGTTGATTATTTTTTCTTTGGCCATAGCGGTCCGCTAAATTGTTAAATACGTGACAATGAAAAATCAGGAAAACCGAGAATGTCTTTTTTTAACATAGTGGACTTGCGATTACCATACAAATCACTACATTGTATATACATTACAGGACACAGTGTCGGGTGAAGTGCATTTCGAGGAACCGGCGCCCGGTTTGAGCGGACAATCGATCGCGAGCAGCTTACTCGATTTCCAGGGTATATTTGACCACCCGATCATTTCCCGAATCGGATAACCAGAGCTCGTTGCCGCGCAGTTCAACACCCTCGGGCGTCGTGAAACGATTGATGCCCCTGCCCGCCTTGCCGTCGCCCAGCACGTGCAGCAAGCTGCCATCGGCGCCGATGAACTTGATCGAGTGACTGTACTTGTCGGCCGCAATCAGAATTCCGTCCGCGGTCAGGTCCAGGTAGCGCACGCCGTTGAAGTCATATTTTTCGCGACTGAGTTCGCGCTTGATTTCGAGTTCGGGCGACAGCAGGAGTATGCGACTGGCACCGGCTTCGGCGAGCCAGACGTCGCCGTCCTGCGCCAGTTCGAGATCGTGCGGTGACGACAGGCCGCTCAGCTCAGCGACTATTTCGCCATCCTGATAGGCGACGACATTTCCCGACCAGGCGCCGGCAACATAGATCATGCCGTTGGGATGCGCGAGCACGCCCTCCGGCCCGCGAATGCGTTCGCCGAGTTCGCCCACGAGGCGCGCGCGGGTGCCGTCGACGTCATAAATGGTAACCCGATTGTTATGGGTGTCGGCGACATAAGCGCGGCCGCGCGCGTCAAAATCGACGTCGTGCGTGCCGCCCTGGTGATCCGAGCCGAACTCAGCCACCAGCGCCAGTGATTCGGGATCGAGGATCGCGATACGATCATTATCGACGTCAGCCACAAACAGGTAGTTACCGTCAGGCGAAAGTTTGAGATCGTGCGGATTGTCGAGCCCGGCACTGCTCGCGTTGACATAGGTTAATTTAAGCTCGGTCGCCTGCGCGGCCACGGCCAGTAAACCGGTTATCGACAGGACCAGCAGGCGCGAAATCAAGTTAATCACTGGTCCAGCGGTAAATCGTAGAGTGAGCCGAACTGGCCGAGTTTATCGTCGATGCCGGCCAGCCTGAGCGCGTGCCAGGCCATGGCGTGGTTTGACGAGGTCAGCGGGATGCCGAGATTCTTTTCGAGTTCGGCGCAGGCCGCCATCAGCCGCACCGAGGTACAGGAGACAAAGATCGCGTCGAACTCGGCATGTTTGACCAGCTCGCGCACGCCGTCTTCAATCGATTGCGGCGTGATCCGGGCGACCAGGGTATCGCGGTCTGCGTTGAAAGAGCCGAACACCGGCACCTGGTAGCCGCGCGCCGTGATGTAATCAGAGACGATCCGGTTGACGTCGGCCGGGTAAGGCGTCAGCACGCCAATACGTTTTGCCTTGAAAGCATCGAAGGCGGCAAACGCGGCGCTAATCGGCGTGGTGCATTTCGAGTGGGGTTTGGCCTGCTTGATATTGGCGAACACGCCCTCCTCGCCGATCGCCATCGAGGCCGAGGTGCAGCCGTAAGCGATAACATCGACCGGGGTATCCGGCGTGATCACGCGCGCGCACTCGACGATGCGCGGCGCCATCGCGCGCAAGGTTTCCGGGGTAATCAGGTTTTCATTGTGGATTCGGCTCTGGTAGAGCGCGACGCCGTCGACCGCAGCCAAAACCTGGCGCCATTCGTGCTCGATGGTGTAGTCGGTCGCCAGTACGATCAAGCCGATGGATGCCCGACTGGCGATACCGCCATCGAGATCGTAGGGCAGATTCTCGATCAGGATCGTATCTTCAATTGCTTTGCTGGCTGGCTGGCTCACAATTCACCCTCGGCAGGTTTGCTCAAGCGCATACTTTAGCATGAATAAAAACCAGATGGTCGGTCGCGTTATCGCGCTCGGCGCAGCGATTTTCTGCGGCTTCAACACGACGCTATCGAGGCTGGCTTGCGATACCGGCACCACCCCGGTGTCGCTGACCCTCTATCGCTTCCTGATGTCGGCCGCGGTAATGATATTACTGCTGCTGGTGCTGCGAAAATCCTGGAAGCTCGAGGTAGCGCCGGGGTTGTTCGCAATCTGTGTCGTCGGCATGTTCGCCACCTCGATCGGGCATCTCGGCGCGGTTAACTACATTCCCGTGAGCCTGGCGGCAATCATCTTTTACTGCTTTGCGCTGCTGGTGGTCGCCTATAAACGCATTGCGCAACGAACTGCTGGCCTTCATTCTGCGGCAACCGTCGCCGGCCTGCGTTAAGCGCGGGCGGTCCTTGCCATTGCCGTGAATCTGACGTTCAATATCGAGCCACGCCTGCCGACGGAACACCGTATGAAACTCATCACCGCCGCCGCTTCTCCATTCGTACGCAAGGTCCGGGTCCTGATCCTGGAGCTTGGCCTGCAGGACTCCGTCACGCTGGTGGATCCGGGCCCGGTCAACCCGGTCTCCAGCAACGCAACCCTGAATGCAGTCAATCCACTGGGCATGATACCCGCGCTGGAACTGGACGCTGGCGACAGCCTGTACGATTCACCGGTCATCTGCGAATACCTGAACCAGCTTGCCGACGGACCGTTTTTTCCATCGGAGTCAAGCCGTAGATTTCAGACCTTGCGCCTGCAGGCGCTGGGCGACGGCATCCTCGATATCTCGGTTGCCCTGCGCTATGAAACCGCGATGCGGCCGCCGGAGCTGCACTGGCAGGACTGGATAGACAACCACAATGCCAAGGTCGAGCGCGGTCTCGATGCGCTGGAGAGTCGTTGCGGCCGGTTCGAGCCGTCACCCTTGATCGGAGAAATTACTATCGCTTGCACGCTTGGCTATCGGGACTTCCGCTTTGCGGACAACGACTGGCGCGCCGGACGTCCCGCGCTGACGCACTGGTTTGCGCAGATAATGCAGCGCGACAGCCTGGCCAGCACGGTACCGCGTTGATGCCTGGGGAAAACCAGGGGCGCTGGCGCGGCTCGATCCCAGGTTGATATTTGTGCCTGCCGATAGCCTTTCTTCGAAACCGGATTTTTACATCGTCGCGCGCGAGCCCGGCGCCGAAAATCACGACATTCCGACCTGGGCCAGCCGCAGCGCCAACCCGGCTATCCTGGCACGCGACCATGCCGCGCCGGTGGAGCGTCGCGAAATCGACGCGGTACCCGGCGCTTATCAATTGATGAATGTGCTAACGGCAGAGGAATGCCAACGGCTGTGCGCTCTGAGCGAGGCGCTCGGTTACCTGCAAGACGCCGCGGTATCGCTGCCGCGCGCGATTCGCCACAACGACAGCTTTACCTGGGTCGCCGATGATGAAACCTGCGACATTATCTGGCAACGCTGCCGTGAGCAAGCTTACGACGGCAGCGAATATAACGCCGGCAAGGCGGTGCTCGGCCTGAATGCTCGCTTTCGTTTTTATCGCTATGGCGTCGGGGATTACTTCGCCCCGCATACCGACGGCTCCTGGCCCGGTTCGCGGGTCGTCGACGGCGAGCTGATCGACAATGCCTATGGCGATCGCTGGAGCCAGTTGAGCTTTCTGCTGTTTCTCAGCGATGGCTACGAGGGCGGCGCGACGCAGTTCCATGTCAGCAGGGCCGATCCATCGCGTCCTGCCCGTCACACCGACGAGGCTGATATTATCGATCTGCCCACACCGCTCGGCGGCGCCCTGTGTTTTCCTCACGGCACGCATCCGCAACACTGCATGCACAGCTCGCAGCGAATCACCGCAGGCACCAAGTACATCATCCGCAGCGACGTTTTATTCGAGCTTTAGCCCGGCTACGCCAGCCTGGTCCGTGCTCTCCAGGCCCATGAAGTAAAGCGCGCTGGCGAGGTCGGTGACATCGATATGACAGCTGGTGGCAGCATGCAATATCGGTTTGGCATGGTAAGCGATGCCGAGCCCCGCGGCGGTCAACATCGGCAAGTCGTTGGCGCCGTCGCCGATGGCACAGCAATCCCTCAGCCTTAGGCCCAGCGCCTGCGCGCTGTGTTGTAAGACCTGGCACTTGAGGTCGGCATTGATAATCGGTTCGCGCACCCGACCCGTCAGCGTTCTCGCCTCCAGCTCCAGGTGGTTACAATGGACTTCATCGAAACCGAGCCGCTCCGCGACCGGCTCGGCCACCTGCGCGAAGCCACCGCTGATCAGAATCGTATGCACGCCCGCCGCGCGCGCGCCGGCGAGCAATTCCTGCGCCCCCGGGTTCAGGCGAACCTGTTGCGCCACGTCGTGAAACACCTGCTCCGGCTTTCCGGCAAGCATCGCGATGCGCTCGCGCAAGGCCGCGTTGAAATCGATTTCGCCGTGCATCGCGCGCGTGGTAATGGTCGCGATCTCCTCGCCCATACCGAGCCTGGCGGCAACTTCGTCCAGGGTTTCAGCGTCGACGATGGTCATGTCCATATCGCAGATCAACAGGCACTTGCCACGCTCCGCCTCGGGCTGAAGGTAGACATCAGCGTCGGCCAGGCGGTTGCGCAACAACTGCAGTAGCGACCAGGCTCGCGCCGGGCTGCACTCGACCGTCAAATTGCAGGCTTTGGCAAACCTGGTTTGCACACCGATTTTTAACCCATCGAGCTCGGCGTGCACAACCGACAGAGCCTCGTCCAGACCCCCGCTAGCGCAAATCGTAACGACGAATGGCTGCGACGTGTTGCTACGCCGCAGCCATCCGGGTTCACCCTGCCCTGCTGCGGTCATTGCGGCGTCGGGAAATGCAGGTACTGCACGTCGTTGATATTCGGCAACGAACGCATATGCTCGAGATCGTCGCTGTCGAGTTCTTCGTCGACCTCGATCAACACGATCGCATTGCCGTTTTGCGTATCGCGCCCGAGGTGCATATTGGCGATATTGATGCCGCGTTGCGCGGTACTGCTACCGATGTCGCCGATAACGCCAGGTTTGTCGTCGTTGGTGATGTAGAGCATATGCTCGCCGAGCTTGGACTCCAGCGGAATCCCCTTGACGTCGATCACGCGCGGTCGGTTCTGAATCAGCGTGCCGCAGATGCTGCGCGACTTCGATTCAGTCTCGACCTCGACCGTGATGCGGCAGGGGTATTCGTCACGCCCCTCGTTGTGCGCCTCGATCACGTCGATATTGCGATCGCGCGCGAGTTCCCGCGCGTTGACCGAATTGACATAACTGCTGTGCTGCTCGAGCACCGACTGCACCACCTGCACCGTCAGCGGCGACACGTTGAGATCGTTGGCTTCCCCGCCATAGGTCACCGTCAGCGTCTTGATCGGATCATGCGTCAGCTGGCCGACAAACAATCCCAGGCATTGCGCGAGTTGCAGGTAAGGCCGCAGCAGCTGCGCTTCCTCGGCGCTGATGCTGGGCGCGTTGATCGCGTTATTGACCGCGCCGGTCAAGAGGTACTCGCAGATTTGCTCGGCGATCTGGATCGCAACCTTTTCCTGGGCCTCGATGGTCGAGGCGCCGAGATGCGGCGTGCAGATCACGTTATCCAGTTCGAACAGCGGATTCTCGCGTGCCGGCTCGACCTCGTAAACATCGAGCGCCGCGCCTTTCAAGTGACCGCTTTCGAGCGCCGCCTTGAGCGCGAGCTCGTCGACCAGGCCCCCCCGCGCGCAATTGATCAGCATGCTGCCCTTTTTCATCTGGTTGATTGCGCTGGCGCTGATGATATTGCTGGTCTCCGGGGTCTTCGGCACATGCAGCGAAATGATGTCGGAAGTTTCCAACAACTCGTCGAGCTCGACCTTCCTGATGCCGAGTTTGGCGGCGCGCTCCTCG
>CAMYML010000083.1 GCA_947259305.1 uncultured Gammaproteobacteria bacterium
GGCGAGCGACAGGTCGCCGGGAAAGAAAAACTGGCTGTGCAGGAAAGTGTGGAAAAGTACCGCCTTCTCTCTGAAAGTGCGCCATTGGGGTTTAAATCGCTTGATGAAATCGGCTGTTTTATCGTAAGCCACGAAACGATCGAGCCCGGTTTCGAGCGGCGTATAGTCGGGCTTGAATTCACGCATCCAGGAACCAAATGATTTATCCAGCCGCAGGCTCATCATTGCGCGCATTCCGAAGGGCCGCAGCGCGAGATCCTTACCCGCCTCGGTCAGCGCCTGGTACAGCGCGACCTGGTTGTGCCAGGGGACATAGATTTCATAACCGCGGTCACCGGTATAGCTGACGCGCTGCACGATCGCCTGGCACTGGCCGACATCGATTTCGCGAATCGACAGGAAGGGCATCGCCGCGGTCGAGACGTCGGCGCGCGTTACCCGAGCCAGCAATTCCTGTGCCCTCGGGCCCGCGATCTGAAATCCGATACGCTGTTTTGAAATATTGCGCAGCTGCACCCCCGATTCGGGCAAATGCTGTTCGAACCAGCGCATGTGGTAGGCCTGCGCGCCGAACGACGCGGTGACCTGGAATAGGCCGGTCGCAACCTGGGCCACGGTGAAATCGCCGATGATCCGGCCGCGTGGGCTCAGCATCGGGTTCAGGCTAAGCCTGCCGACTGCCGGAATCCTGCCGGCCATGATCCGGTCAAGGTACTCGTGCGCGCCCGCGCCCGAGACTTCGTACTTGCCGAAATTATGCACCTCGTTGAGACCGACATTTTCGCGTACCGCGCGCACCTCTTCAGCCACCGCGTCGAAGGCATTCGAGCGCCGAAAACTCGGAATTTCATACGGCTCCTCACCCGCCGGCGCAAAGTAATTCACGTGCTCCATGCCGTACATATCGCCGAAGACCGCATTTTGCGACTGCCAGATGGCGTAAACCGGGGTTGTGTCCAGGGGTCGCGCCGCCGGCAGCTCCTCGTTGGGATAGGACACACTGAAACGCCGCTGGTAATTCTCACGCACCTTGAGGCGGGTGTACGACGGCGTGCAGTAATCGCCGAAGCGCGCCACGTCCATCGCGAACACGTCACGTGAGGGTTCACCATCGATCATCCATTCCGCCAGCGTTAGCCCGACGCCACCGCCCTGGCTAAAACCGGCCATCACCGCACAGGCCGACCAGTAGTTACGCAACCCGGGCACCGGCCCGACCAGCGGGTTACCGTCCGGCGCAAAGGTGAAGGGCCCGTTGATGATGGTCTTGATGCCGGCATCGGCGAGCACCGGGAAACGCCTGAAGGCGAACTCCATCGAATCGCCGATGCGATCGAGATTTTCATCCAGCAGTTCGTGTCCGAAATCCCAGCGTGTGCCGTCGACCGCCCAGGGCACGCAGTTCTGCTCGTAAAACCCGATCACCAGGCCCTTGCCTTCCTGGCGCAGATAACTTTCGCCCGCGGGGTCCATGACGTGTGGTAATTCGCTCGCGTGCCCGTACACCTCGGCAATATCCGCGGTTGCGAAATACTGGTGTTCCATCGGATGCAGCGGCAGGTAGACCCCGGCCATGGCGCCGACTTCGCGCGCCCATAGCCCGGCGGCATTGACCAGCTGCTCGGCGATAATCGTGCCCTGTTCGCTGACCACTTCCCAACTGCCGTCAGCCCTTGGATTGGTTTCCAGCACCGGACAGCGCAGCACGATTTCGGCGCCCTGCATCTGCGCCGCTTTGGCATAGGCGTGAGTGGTCCCCGAGGGGTCAAGGTGTCCGTCGAGCGGATCGTACAACGCGCCGAGGACGCCGTCGGTATTGGTAATCGGGCTTAGTTTGCGGATTTCCGCGGGCGTAATCAGCTCGGTATCGAGACCCATGTGGCGATGCATCGCGCGCGCCGACTTGAGGAAATCGAGCCGCTCCGGCGACTCGGCGAGCGTAATCCCGCCGACGTGATGCAGGCTGCAGGACTGGCCGGTGAGTTCCTCGAGTTCACGATAAAGGCGAATCGTGTAACCCTGCAACGCGGCCATATTGGTATCGGCATTGAGCGTGTGGAATCCGCCGGCGGCGTGCCAGGTCGAGCCCGAAGTCAATTCCGAACGCTCGATCAGGACCACGTCCCGCAGGCCGAGTTTGGTCAGGTGATAGATAACGCTGCAACCGACTACCCCGCCGCCAATGACCACTACCTGTGCATGAGATTTCATATTTGCTACCCCAGTACGGAAAAGCTGCTGTCCTGGTTGACTTCGCGCAAACGTGAGTAAAAGCCGCTGGAAAAAGTGTGATCGATAGTTTGCAGATGAAAGTCGATCGGGTCGGCATCCTGATCGTTGCCGTTTTGCGTCGCCTCGATGATGTTCGCCATCAATTGCCCCGCGATCGGCGCGTTTTTGAACTGGTTACCGCTGGTGCCGATCGCAAGGTAAAAACCGGGCAGGTCGGACTGGTCGTAGATCGGGATCCAGTCATCGGTAACGTCGTACAAATCGACCACGCCGCGCATCTGGCTGGGCACGCCCAGGCTGGGTACCCGCTGGCAAACTCGCAGAACCTGCACCTTCCACTGTTCGCTGAAATCGCGGTTATAGTCATCCGGATCGACCCATTCATGCGGATCGCAGGGCGGATCCTCGCTGCCGATCAGGAGTGCATTGCCCAGCTCGGGGCGAGTGTAAAGCCCGATATCGCTGTCCGAGGTTACGCAGGCGGTTTCCCTGCGGTAACCCTCCGGCAGCGGCACATGCGCCACTTCCTGGCGCAGCGCGCGGGTTTTAACCCGCATCGTTCTTTCGACATCGGCCATTTGATTGACCTTGGATGAATGCGGTCCGGCGGCATTGAGCACCACCGGGGCATCGATGGTTTCGCCACTTTCCAGCCTGATTCCCTGAACTCGCCCCCCGGCACGCAGAATTTCGACGACTTGCGCGTTGTACTTGAATTCGCCTCCGGCAATCTCGGCGGCACGCATGATATTATGCGTCGCCAGCTGCGGATCGGAGACATATCCCGCGGCATGAAACAGCACGGCGCCGGTCAGGGGTTCCTCGTTGGCTACGCCGAATTCCGGATCCTCGGGTCGTTTGACCGGATAAAACGACTCGGTGTTCCATACCGGCAGCTTCTCGCGAATTTCTGCGGGCGAAAACTCGCTATAGGGTGAGTCGAGCTGATCCATCAAAATCATGGCTGGGCGCAGGTAATCGTTAGCCTCGGTTTTCATCACCAGCGCACCGACATTGTGATACTCGATCAGGCCACGCTCGTCGATATCTGCGCCGCCCAGGTAATCGGCCCAGTTTTTCCAGTAGAAATGCGACTCGTAAGCCATCGCCGAGCCGTCGAGCGTGGAGTAATAGGGACGGATAATGGCGCAGGAGCCCGAGGTAGAGCCGTAGCCCGCCGCCGGCAGGCGATCCAGGTTCAACACCTTCCAGCCCTTGCGTCCCAGCGCCAGCGAGGTGGCACAGCCGATAATTCCGGCGCCAATTATGATTGCATCGTAGCTCTTAGCCATGTTGAGTACCTGTCTTCAAGTTAGTTACCCTGTGCCAGCAGTTGTTGCAGGTGGTCCCGGAACTGACGCGTTGCTGCAATTTCACCGCGCGAGTTCCAGTTCGCGGCTGCGTTCGGCGACATACTGTTCCAGCGACAATCGTCTCGTGGCATCCATCGCAGGCGGCTGATACTCGGCCAGTTTTTGCCGGTAAATCAGGTTGGCGCGCTGAAACGCATTCAGCGCGCCGTTTTCACTCCAGGTCTCGAAATTTCTCCAGTCGGTAACCAGCGGCTAGTAGAAAGCGGTGGTGTAGTTAGCCAGGGTATGCGCGGTGCCGAAGAAATGCCCGCCGTGCCCGGCTTCCCGGATTGCGTCCAGCGCCAGCGTCGATTCATCCACTTTTAACGGCGTCAGGGTTTCGCGCATCATTTGCAGCATGTCGACATCGATAATGAATTTTTCGAACGAGGCGCACAGACCGCCCTCGAGCCAGCCGGCGGCGTGTTTGATAATCTGCGCATGCCCCATGACCGCGCCCCACAGCGACATTTGCGATTCCCAGGCGGCCTGGGCGTCGACGCAATTCGACGCATTGGTATTGGACGAACGAAATGGAATACCGTAGCGACGCGCGAGTTGGCCGCTGGCCCAGGCGGCGCGGGTGTACTCGGGCGTGCCAAAGGCCGGGGCACCGCTGCGCATATCCGCGTTCGAGGTGAAGCCGCCGTATACCATCGGCGCCCCCGGGTTGACAATTTGCGATAAGGCGATGACGCCGAGCGCCTCGGCATTTTGCTGCGCCAGCGCACCGGCAAGGGTAATCGGACACATCGCCCCGGATAGCGTAAACGGGGTCACGATGACGGGCTGACCATACTGCGCCATTTCTATCAGGCCATCGAGCATCGGCCCATCGACCCGCAGCGGCGAATTGGTGTTCACCACGCTATTGACGCTGGGTTCCGCTTTGAGCGTTTCCAGGTCGACCCCGCGCGCAATCGCGGTCATCTGTATCCCGTCCATGACGCGGCCGCCGCCGAGGCAGTAAAGCGAAAACGCCTTATCGGTCAGCGTGAAGGCCGCCAGGCTGGCGTCGAGGTGACGCGTATCCGGTGGAATATCGATCGGCTCGACCGGATAACCGCTGAGGAAGTCGATGACGTCGAAGCTTTGCGCCAGGCGCAGGAAGTTGCAATAGTCTTCGAAGTTACCGGTGCGCCTGCCGCCTTCGAGATCGGAGCTGTTGGGCGCGCTGGCGACGGTAGTAAAATTGATCGCATTGCGTCCTATCAGGCGGTTGCGCTCTGGGCTTGGCGCATGCAGCGTAAACTCCGAGGGCACGCTCGCAATTCTCTGCATGACCTTGTCGCGGTCCAGGTAAACCTTCTGTTGATCCCAGTCGACGCGGGCCCCATCTTGCTCGTACAGCGCAAGCGCGTCCTGGCTTAAAATCTCCAGGCCGATCTCCTCGAGAATGCGCATCGAGGCATCATGGATCAAATCCAGCGACTCCGGATCCAGAGCTGCAATCGGGGCATAGGGGTTGAACAGTTGCTGTGCCTTCGGCGGCAGCAGTTGTTCGCTGGACAGGTTACGTTTTCGAGCTCTTCTTCTGGTCATGACCGGCTCCTCGGCGGTAAGCGTCGATAGTATTTGACGCATTTGAAACTGTCTATCTATGTCACGACAGTTTTTTCAAAACATTTTTTTTACCTAAATCAACAAACCAGGCATTAGAAGAAGCTGGTTTTTAAGTTAATCCCGGGATACTTTGTATGGCCATGAATGGCGGCCGATTCATTGCCTGCGGCATGTATACACCGAATGACGATATTAGAAATGCCTGGCAGGCGCTTTTTGATCAGTTTTACCCTTTGTTCGATCTGGGTAGCGGATTAACGCGACCACTGGTTTTCGCCAGCGATGAATCAGTTTTGCGCGATCGCAGCCTGATAATCGGTCATACCTGTGGATACCCGTTGATGACGCGATTTCGGGACGCACTCCGGCCTTTTTGCCTGCCCTGCTTCGACGTGCCAGGCGCTAGCGGAAAATTCTATTCGAGCCAGTTCATCGTACCCGCGGATTCTACAATCGAGTCACTGCAACAATGCCGTGGTAAAATTGTCGCGATCAATAGCAGCGATTCGAATAGCGGCATGAACGTGTTGCGCTATGCGCTGGCAAAGCTGGGCGCCTCGGCGGGATATTTTTCGGAAGTCCTGATCAGCGGAAGTCATCTGGCCAGCGTCGAGGCGGTCGCGTCAAACCGGGCCCAGCTGGCGGCCATCGACTGCGTCACTTACCAGTTGATCGCCGACCAGAATCCCGCCCTGATTTCCGCACTGCGGGTTATCGACCACAGCGAACAAACCTGCGGCCTCCCCCTGGTCGTGCCGACGTCTCAATATTCAGCACAAGTTTGCGCAAGCTATGTAAGCGCACTCAACCAGGCTTTGACGCTGCTGCCCGCAGAGCTTAGGGAAAAGCTGCACCTGGCGCGTTTCGAAAGCGTCGTTCTGGACGATTATCAATCGATAATCGAGCTTGAAAACTTTGCCATTGAAGCCGGCTACGCGGAACTGAATTAGTCGTTGCTGCGCTGTCAGCGCTCTACTAGAATCCGCGCACACTGACTGCTAGTCAATCACTTCACGGGAAAACGATTCGATGTGGAAAGAGCTCGGCGCCTCCTGGGCGATACTGCTTGGCATAGGCTTCATGATGCTGGCCAACGGCCTGCAGGGAACCCTGCTCGGCGTGCGTGCCGGCATCGAGGGATTTTCGACATTCAGCACCGGTATCATGATGTCAGGTTATTTTATCGGCATGTTCATCGGTTCGATGCTCGCACCCTGGCTGGTTAATCGAGTCGGTCACATCCGCGTGTTTTCGGCGCTCGCTTCGCTGGCGTCGATTTCGATATTGTTTCACGGGGTTTATATCGATCCGTGGCTATGGATGGCGATGCGGGTCTTAACCGGTCTCAGCTTCGCCGGATTCTATGTCGTCACCGAAAGCTGGTTAAACGACCGCGCCAGCAATGAAACCCGCGGCAAGGTCCTGTCTGTCTACATGGTGATCGTAACCGGCGGCATGGGCGCGGGCCAGTTCCTGCTGAATATCGCCAAACCCGAAGCCATCGACCTGTTCATTCTGATCTCGGTCATCATCTCCTTCGGGCTGATTCCAATTCTGCTGACCGCGAAACCCGCGCCCAATTTCAGTACCTCGTCGAAAATGTCGGTTGCCGAGCTGTACCGGGCTTCGCCGCTGGCCACCATCGGCAACTGTCTGACCGGGATGGCACATGGCACTATTTTCGGTCTGGGTGCGATCTACGCCAACCAGGTTCTGGTGGACTTGAAGTCGATATCGCTGTTCATGGCCTGTTTTCTGATCGGTAGCCTCGTTGCTCAGTGGCCGGTTGGTCACATCTCGGATCTGGTCGGCAGGCGCGTGGTCATGGCGGGGCTGTCGGTTGTCTCGATTGTCTGCTGTATCCTGGCGGTGGTCATGGTCAAAGGCAGCCTGGGTTTTTACCTGGTCATCGTGGCGCTCGGTGGCGCCGCAATTCCGATGTATTCGATCTGTATCGCCTATGCCAATGACCGCCTGGAGCCGCAGCAGATTGTCGGCGCCAGCGGCAGCCTCGTAATGGTGGCGGGTTTCGGCGCCATGATTGGACCCATCGTGATCGCATTCTTCATGGAATTACTCGGCATCGAGTTTTACTTCTGGGGTATCGCGGTCGTGTTCGCCTTCATATTCTTTTTCACCCTGATTAGAATCGGATCACGCGCGGGTGTCGCAGTCAGGGATCAGTCGATGCTGGTCGCCGGCCCGATCGGCACGCCGATCGCAGAATATATCGCGCCCGATTCGATCGAATACGCCGAGGCCGTCTCCAGGCACGAAATCGAACAACTCGATCAACGCGAAGACATTACCGAGCGACAACTTTGAGCCGGGAGTTAGAGCGCCCAGCGGAAATCGAGCAGGAAGCGATCCTCGTCACCAATCCCTTCACCGATCTCCCTCAGCGGATGCCCCCACAGCAGGCGTCCACTGAAATTCGAGTCCCACACGACCAGGCCCAGACCTGCTCCATAGATTTCCCCGCAGATGTCGGCGTTGTCGATCTCGCATTTAACTTCGCCATAGTCCAGGCCGAACGACAGCGCGACCGATTTGGTCAAGCGCTTCGTAGCTGACGGCTTGGCGATAGATTCCAGTTGCCAGGTAATATCACTCCGCAGGTACCAGGCATTGCTGCCGCTCAACGCCGAAGAATACCCGCGTACCGTATAGGGGCTGCCCAGATTGAGTTTATCGCTGTCGAAAAGAATATCGTCGCTGTACTGCAAATGCAGGTTCAGGTCCAGATACCAGCTCGGCCCGTCGAGGTAATATAAAACTCTGCTATCGATACTGGCTTTTTCGAATTGTAGCCGCGCCTCGCTTTCGGATCCGTCCGCGCGGGTGAAATAATCATCGTCCCTGGCCCCAAACGAATCCAGCCCCTGGTGATAGTTGTACTGCATTCCTAGCCGCCCCCAGGGCTGATACCAGTCATGCCGCAGTTCAAGCTGTAATTGACTGGTCTTGTAACTCGACACATCGACCGCCTCGCCTTCAAAAAAATTATCCGTATCCTTGATTTCGAGTGACAGCCCCAGCGTCACCCGGCTGTTCTGGTCGCGGGCAACGATTTTGCTGACGTGAAAGTTGTCAGTCAGCGTATCGCCTTCGGACAGAAAGCTGCCGTTGCTACCCTGCAGGCGTTGCTTGAAATTGATGTCGCTATGGCTCAGTTGGAGCAGATAGCCGCCAAGCGGAAAAGAATAAGTCAACTCGCGGCTGCGGTTGCTCTGGAAGGTTTCGCGCAGCTCGCCGTCATTCAGACGAAACTGTAGTATGTCATTGATATTCAGCGGGTTATCCCAGTTCATCAAGAAACTGAGCTGGTCGTCGAGATCCGTCTGCGCATTGGCACCCAGTTCGAATTTCAATGGATCCGATTCGACCGTCCTGATGGCAACAATGCTTCCACCCTGCCGCGTGCCGGGCCTTATTTCGATGTTGGCGGTAATGGATGAAACTCGCTCGATTTGTTCCAGCGCAGTTTCGAGTTCACGCAAATTGAGGATTTCGTCATTCAACAGAAAGGCGGTTGCAATCTTGCCGTTGCTGTCGCCGCTGTCGGCATCGACAATTTTTTCTATGCTGCCGGTCAGGATTCGAATCTCGATCCGACCATCGCTGATATCCTGTTCCAGCAGATAGGGACGCGAGGTGACATAGCCGTTTTCGATAAGGCGGTCGGAGATTGCCGACAGCAGGTCGCGGGTTAAATCCACGTCGATGCAGGCGTCGAGGTAAGGCTCGATCAAGGCTTGTGATTCGGACTCTGAAAGGACTTCGCTGGTTTCGATATCGACACCGATAAGCGCCACGCAGTTAGCGACTTCGGATGCCTGCAGCGAAGCCGGCATCAGAAAATAGAGCGCCAGCAGGCTAAAACCAGATCGATGCAAAAAAGCGGGTGACCGTGGCATCAAAACTGTAGAGCAATTCTTCGCCAACCGGTGCCGTGTCGGTCAGATCGCGAAAGTCATCATAGTCAAAGCTGATCCAGTCGATATTCAGATTGATACTGCCGCGTTCGATCGAGCTCCAGGAGCGCCCAAATTCGTAGCTCGCGCCAAGACCCAGGGTCGTGCTGGTAAAGCTGCTTAACTCTTTGTCGCGGGCAAGAAAAGACTGCGCATCTATAAACGGAAACAGGTCGCTGTAAAACTCGGCGGCGGTCTGATCGTGCAAGCGATAACTGGCTTCGACTATCCATGCCTCGCCGAAGGGCATCGTGTAACCGACTTCGTAGGTGGTCGCCTCGATATCCCAGGTATCATCGAAAACACGCACGCCCGCATGAATTGCGGCGCGTTGTGGCAGGAAGTAGTTGCCACGAACCGCAAGCGCCTGGCTGGTGCGCGTCTTGGGGTAAACCTCTTGTTGAAAACTGTAACTATCCGGCCCGGTGCGAAAACGCACAGAGCGGTAAGGATTATTCAGATACCCTTCATCGGTGATGGTTTCCAGCGTCAGGGCCATCACCAGGCTCTTGGTGAGAATCTGCGATACCGAAAGCCGATAACTGCGCACCTCGGCGGTTTCCTCGAAGCCGTCGTCCCCGTTTCGTCCAACGATGTTGTCGCCGAGCGCAAAGGACATACTAACCGTGGTCAAATCTCCGAACATGTCCTGGGAAATGCCGAGGCTCAGGGTGGTGGCGTCGAAATCACTCTCCTGGCTTTGCACATACCCCAGGCTCATGGTCGTCTTCTGACGCAGATAGTCGATACTGAGGCCGTTCTCTTCGCGGTTCTCGGTATATTGACTGGCGCTTACCAGCACATCGATTGAAGCACTGGTGACGTTGTCGACATAGTGATTCAGCCCAACCGATACACTGTCCCCGAGATTCTTACGTACCAGCAGCGAAGGCCCGTCGATTTCCGCGCCGCCGCCGTCATAGCTATGGTAAAGCAGATCCACGCGTTCCTCTGGCAATACCGCCGCAGCGGCAAACTGCGCGATCGAAAGCAGACCGACCAGGGCCGCACAGCGAATAACAACTGCAATCTTGAATGATTCAGGCACAGGCCTTGAAAATCTATCGCGGAAAATGACCAACAACGCAGATACCAGCTAGTTGCAGCCGCAACCACCGCCCGTTGCTATGCCGGCACCACGCGCACCTTCACGTGAATCGTAAACGTGGTGCAAATAGCTCGCCGACACCGGATCGCGATTGAAATTCATTATGGGATCTGCCAGATTTGCGCGCTCGTAGGGCTTGACCCAGGGCTCTATAGCGCAACCGCCAAGCAGCGTTAGCCCAATCAATATCGGGAATAAGAGGACCTGTCGCACAACGTTACTCCCGCACCAGCTTTTTCACCATTTTACGGTATTTTTGCTCATCGCCGGGCTTATAGCCCTTGTGCAGAAAACGCATATTTCCATCACGATCTACCACCACCGTAGTCGGCATCGCGATCACGCTATAAAGTTTGCTGACCTGATTCTTGTTGTCCAGCAATACCGGAAAATCAACCGGAAAGTCTTTCAGAAAACCGCGCGCGTTATCGACCTGTTCTTCGACGTTGACACCGAGCACGGTAAAACCCAGCGCTTCATACTTTTTGTGCAGGGAATTCAACAGCGGCATCTCCTCGCGACAGGGGCCACACCACGACGCCCAGAAATTAATCAACACGACATTACCGGCCAATTCACTCAGCTTCATATTCTTGCCATTCAGCGATTTCAGGGTGAAGTTTGGCGCCGGTCCTCCGCCCGTAGCGGCACTGGCCGGACCGACGGCGGCAAAAGATACCGCACTCAGCAATACCAGGCTCAACCCGATTCGTGATAATTTGCTCTTCATATTATTTCTCCTTTAAAAAAACAGGTTTAGCGACACCGTGAACTCCAGATTATTGGTGGATTCATCTTCGCCAAAAACATCCTGTTCAAAAATTAAATCCCGCATTTCGATATCCAGACTAAATCCGTCTGCAAACAGCGTGCGGTGTCCAACGCCATACGCGATAGTAAATCGATCGTCGCCGGCGAAGGTTGTAGTGCCAACGCCGGCAGACAAATAAAACACTGTATTAAATGTAGTCGAATCGGTGACAAATGCCTCCCCCGGAAACAGGTTGAATCCCAGGGTGACGAGGTAGTACTCGAGGGTGCGTTCGTCGTCGGATAATAATGGTGCGCCGCCGCTTAGTTTTTCAAAACTGGTTTCGCCGGAGTCGCTGGTACCATAGGAAGCCTGGACAAAGAAATCTTCCGACACGTGATAACCGAGCTTGACCCCGATGACGATATTGGTTTCAAAGTCTGCGATCGCCAGATAACCCCCGTAGACGGCGATTTCGAAATCATCCGAGTCGATCAGCGATTCGTCAAACTCGGTGCGCTCGATCTGGGGTTCAATCAAATTAGTCTGTTCTTCCTCGTCGCTTTGCGCCAGGACCTCGCTCAATGGCGCGCTCGCGGCGAGAAACGCAAACGCTAGAAAAATACCGCGAAACCGAATTTCCACTCGTTTACTCCCTCATTGTCGTTACGGGTGCTATTGGCCGAAAAAATAATGTATTCATTGAGCTCGAGCCGAAATAAAAAGCTGCGGCTGATATAGCGCTGAATACCTAGCCCAAACTGAGCAAAATCGTTTTTGTCATCCTGAGTCACGATCAGAGTCGAACTCGGGCTGACTTCTATTCTACCCAATCCCAGCGTCATATACGGAGAATACTTCAAATCTGGCAAGGGTTGCATGATGGCGTTCGCTTTGAGGAATGTTGCGCTCGACTTTCTGCCGACCGATTGGCCGAAATGCAGCTCGGCGGCGAGGTTTTCGCTAAACGAATAGGCGCTGAACAAGGTAAACACCGGCGCCGATTCAAACTCACCCCCGGTCACCCCGAGCGACCATTTGCGCTGGGTAAAATCTTCCAGGTCGAGCTCGACGATCTTGAACTCTTCACCCGTCGGCAACAAGGTTCGACGCATCTGGTTGCGACTGGCCCAGCCGGTCTTGCCATCGTCGGTGACGATTTTGAACCAGTCGGTCTTCCTGCGCAAAACCTGCACCTCGGTGCCGCGATCGATTACGTAATATATCGGGTATCCCGCGCCCGGACCCGTATGCAGCTCGATAAACGGATCGGTGACAGTAACCCGATAGTATCTGGTATCTTTTACAACCCTCTCCACCGCTAGCGATGGATCCTCTTTTGCCGCCTGCGCGTAAGCCGTATTAAAAAAAGCGGCTAGCAACAGGCACAGGCCGGGCAAAAGAATCCCCTTGAAACGTCTCAAGTTTTTATTCCCGTATGAATTCAGCCACTAATTTAGTTTTGTGGCGCCGCCGGGTCAAATGGATAGTTGAAATTTTGTGCGCCCAGATCGATCCATTCACTGATCAGCTTCAATTCGGCGTCGGTCAACATCGTCGTATGATCGACACTACCCAGGGGTAAAGAACGCCCTGCGTCAAGCTCAGTGCCGGTCATCTTTTCAATGAAAAAGCTACTGCGCGCGCCCGCCGAAGTCATAATCGGCGCGATCCGGGCAGCGGGATCGGGAACCGGACCAACCAGGGGATCATTAATTACGGTAAACAATTCCAGACTCATGTTGCCCGCATCGAAGAACTGGCCCTGCCTGGTGTTAAACATTTGCTGATAAGACCGGAAACGATTGTTCGGATCCTGGTTGGGATCAGTGGTCAAATCGAGCTGTCCGTAAGGTAAGCGGGTGCCGTTGGCGGTTGTATGACAGCTAATACAGGTATCATCGCCA
>CAMYML010000084.1 GCA_947259305.1 uncultured Gammaproteobacteria bacterium
AAATACAGGGTCAAGCTATTCAGCAAAATTAGCAGCTTGACCCTGTAGTAGCTACAGAATTTAACATAAGCCGGTTTTCCACAGTGGGGCATTGTCGATGCAAATTGTTAAGCTGCTGGTTTTTTCCATCCTGTTCATACCCGGCTTTCAGGCGACCGCGGCCGAACGCTGGTTCAATCAGGAAATTGTCGAGTACGGCAGTAAGGTATTCCAGCTTAACTGCGCGGTTTGTCACGGTAGCAGCGCCGAGGGCACCCGCGACTGGAAACAAACAGATGCCAACGGCAACTATCCGCCCCCACCCCTCGATGGCAGCGCCCATGCCTGGCATCATCCGATCAAGCAGCTGGAAAGGTCGATCAGGGAAGGTGGCATTAAACTGGGGGGCGTGATGCCGCCGTTTGGCGACAAACTTTCCGACCAGGAGGTGCTGGCGGCAATCGCCTTCTTTCAGTCAAAGTGGCCGGATAAAGTTTATGCGGTATGGCATGAGCGTTTCATGCAGTAATCCTGTCTCTGATATGATAGTGCATCGCAGACAATCACGGGCACACTCATGGCGCTAGGTAAATTTTTCAAATGGCTGCTCGGCGGCGCTGGTGGTAGCAATCAACCGCAAGCAACAGCGCCGGTCGACTACAAGGGCTTTGCCATCGAAGCCGCCCCGATAAACGAAGACGGCAAGTACCGCAGCGCTGGTTTCATCAGCGGCGAAGTCGACGGCGAGACCAGGCGGATTCAGTTTATCCGCGCCGATCAGAATAGCGATTTACAGGCGGCAATCGATCATTCGATCACCAAGGCGCAGCAGATAATCGACGAACAGGGCAGCAGTCTGCTCGAAAAAACTCATCTCTAGATTCAGACCGTAGTGTAAAGCGGACGCGCCCGCGGCTTCAGCCCACCCCCTGAGCCGACCGATATAAGCAGACTAATCCGGCGACAAACTATGTCGCCTTCAGCCATCGCGTGTCTGTTCACAGCAGGGCATCAGAAGCCCCCGTTAAACCGCTTCCTTTGCCAGTTCCTGTTTCAGCAATTCGATACGGCGCGGCGCGTCGGACGCGTTGGGTTTGATTTCGAGCAGGCGTTCGAAGGCCAGGATGGCGCGCTGGAAATCACGCTGTGAACCGAGAATCATGCCCAGGCCCCAGATGGCGCCGAAATGCCGGGGCTCGAGCCTCAGCGTTTCTTCGATATCCGCCAGCGAACCCGCGTAATCGCGTTGATAAAAGCGCACCGTGGCGCGTCGGTTCCAGCCTTCGGAGAACCCGGGCACAGCCTCAATGACCTCGGAGTAAATGCCTTCCGCGGCGGCCAGATCGCCGTTCCGCACCAGGGCGGCGGCCTGCAGCATCGATGCGTCGACGCTTTCTTCGCCACTGTCGTGCCAGATATCCCAGATCGCGGCCTCGGCTGCCAGCAACGCCGTCTCGTCCCGGCTGCTTTGCAGGGTTGCGAATAGCTGATCCAGGCGTTGATCGGTCTGATCGCCGCTGCCAACTGCGGGCCAACAGAACGCCAGCGCTAGAGTTATATTTAACAGGAAATATGTCGGCTTCATGGTTATCACTCCCGGCTGGTGTAATCGAATAATGCTACCAGCGTTTGCGCTCAGGAGCCAATCGCACTGCTCCACGGAGACAGGTCGCAACCGATTATTTTTACAACCCATACAGGCAACTTACGCAGCCGTCGATCGAATAGATTACACTCCCGTCTACCCTTTGCCGGCTGGTTTTTTACAATGACCGATAGCTACCTGCAAGTTTCCCGCAACGGGAAAATCCCCGAAATTGTCTTCGCTAAGCCGAAGGTAAACGCGATTTGCGCCACATCGAGCCGTGAACTGGGCCAGGTTTTTGCCGAATTCCGTCACGACCCCGAACTGCGCGTCGCGATCTTGACGACCGCCGGTGGTGGCGTCTTTTCTGCGGGCTGGGACCTGAAAGCCGCCTCCCAGGGAGAGGACTATGTAAGCGATCCCGGGATTGGCGGCTGGTGGGGATTCACATCGATGACCGGCTTGCTCAAGCCGGTAATTGTCGCGGTAAACGGCCATGCGATCGGGGCCGCTTTCGAAATGCTGACACGCGCCGATTTCGTCATCGCGGCGAATCATGCCGAGTTCTGGCTACCCGAGGTGCGGCGGGGCATTCCACTCGAAATTGCCAGTTACCTGTTACCCAGGTTACTGCCGCG
The DNA here is from genome assembly GCA_947259305.1 of uncultured Gammaproteobacteria bacterium. Classification (GTDB taxonomy): domain Bacteria; phylum Pseudomonadota; class Gammaproteobacteria. Next base: position 2,203 of record CAMYML010000084.1, read on the forward strand.
CCAAAAAGCCATGGAAATACTGATGACCGGGAGGCATTTCAGCGCGCAGGAATTGTCGTCGCTGGGTTTGATCAATGAGGTGGTGGCGGCGGAACAAGTAATGGATTGTGCTCGCCGACTTGCCGCGAAACTGGCCCTGGGAACCCCTGGCCTATGACATCACCGTGGCAGACAGGTATCGCGACCCGGAATCGGGGCACAGGATGCTCGAACTAGAAATGTACTCTACGCGTAACGACGGCGATCCGGTGGTCGATGCCTGGATGACACTGGACTTTGACGCGTAACGACGGCGAGCCTTGTTGACGAACCCATCAACAGGGTCATTTGTCACGACCCACGTTTTCGATTATTCTAGGTCGCTAGTCAGGGAAAGGGCGTATATCACTATGAAAAAAGCGTTCCTGTATGGTATCAAGCCGGCCATAGCCATCCTGCTACTGCAAGTCAGCAGTTCAGCCCTGGCCTTCACCTTAATCGAAATCCCTGACTCCGACACAGCGCCCAGCAGTAGCATTACCGAATCCACCACCTTTAACAGCCAGTTGCAGCCGGTTCTCAGCGCCATACAGTCCCATATTCTCGATTCGCGGCGTAACAAAAAAACGGAAAAATCGGCCCAGCAAGGCAACGTACTCGCCAGCAACGGTTATGCCGAAACCATGAGCGATGCCTATTTCATAAAAGTTTCGAGTCACGATAGTAACAGTAGCGGCAACTCGCGCAGCCTTTGGCTGAATTCAACATTTACCTCGTTTGACAACGACTTTTCGCGTACCAAGTACGACGGTGGCATGCAAATGTTGCTGGTTGGTTTCGACTACACGCTGGCGGACAGGTATATCTTCGGGGTGGCGGTTAGTTATGAAGCCAGCGATATCGATACGGCATTCAACACGGGTAACCAGGAAACGGATGGTTTTAGCATAAATCCCTACTTCGCCTACCTGATCTCCGATACCTGGAGCGTGGATCTGAGTATCGGTTTTGGTGATTTCGATACCGACCAGTACCGCTCCGTAGGCGCAATCGATCCCGGACCCCCGGTTGGAATAGTTGCCGACACCGTGGACAGTAATTTTTCCAGCGACCGCGATTTCGTGGCATCGAACCTGACCTATTCAACACCCCGGGGCAACTGGTACCTGACCGGCTGGCTGGGCTTTTTGCTGGCTAACAAGGACCAGGACAGTTATACCGAAAGCGATAGTACCGAAATCAAGGGCGACGATCTCGATACCGAGCGTTGGAGCCTGGGCGGTGAAGCGGCTTACGGCCAGGATGCGTCAGAAACCTATGTTAGCCTGATATACGAAAAAGATAACGATCGCAATGAAATCGAGTTCGCGACCGGTGAGCAGCCGGCGAATGACGACGACAGCATGCTGTTGAGCATCGGCTGGCGCTATTACGGTGGCGATTTAGTGGCCAATATCGAATTCAGCTCCCGCCAGGGTGCTGATGACCTAACAGAAAACACTATCTCGTCGACGCTGCGAATCGACCTCTAGTCAACAGACGCCAGACTCGCATTATACTTGCGTATTATCTTCGCCGCGTAGAACTCCACTGGTGCGTAATTATCGGTGAGCAGGGCCGCCCCGGCGACATCCTCAGTACCGGGTTTCATTTCAAGACTCGCAATCTGCCGCAATTGCGGATAGCTAAATTCAGTATCCAGCGCCTGTTTCAAATCGACGCGTCTGCCGGAAGCGGTGTTTTTATGGCCGATAAAAATAAAATTCTGTAGCGACTCACTGGCGGGATCGACCGTCGCAATTAAATAAACCTCGGCAAACACGCTGCGCATGGTTTTGTGGATCGAATAAACCAGCGGCCGGGTATCCACGGCCAGACTGCCGAAGTAGTTGGAAATCAGGACGCCGTTGTCGTTTAGCCGGTCGGCCGCCAATTGAAAAAACTCGACCGTGGTAAACTGCATCGGTACCGACGCAAACGAGCGGTAAACATCGAGAAAAACCAGGTCATAACGCTGCTCGCTGTCGTGTAAAAAGCGTCGGCCATCGATAACATGATTGCTGAGCCTCGAATCCCCGGGCAGCCCGAAGTACTGCTGCGCCAGCCCGAACAGCGAGGGTTCGATTTCAGCCACATCGACAAGTGCCGAGGGAGAATCGCGTAAAATTGCCTTGGGCACCGAATAGGCCCCGCCTCCAATCGCCAGGGCCCGCGTCAATTCCGGAACGAACAGGCGATACAGATCGAAATACCGGGTGTAGTCAAAGGCCATACGCCCGTCGTCGAGGTACATGCCGCTATTGATGTTTCGATCCTGCAACAATATGCGGGCGCTGCGCCCCTGATAGGGGATGTCGCGAATGACGATCTTTTCGTAGAGGCCCTCGGCGCTGTAAATGGCGGTAAAACTCTGCGCCTGGTGCATGCCATTGAGCACAAAACCGCAAATCAGTCCCAGCAATATCGCGCCGACCGCGACCGCCTTTCGACGCCCTGCCTGCAGCAACAGCCCGACCGCGCCCAACAGCACCAGGCCAAGCCCGACGCCGATCACGATCTGACTCACGCCAAAGGCCGGAATCAGCAGGAACCCGGCACCCAGACTGCCAGCGATACTGCCCAGTGTCGACCAGAAGAACACCAGGCCGGCGGCATTGCCGACAGCGTTGTCGGCGCGGGAGCGGTGTAGCAACTTGATGGCAAATGGCGACAACATGCCGAGCAACAACGCAGGCAATAGAAACAACAATAGCGACACCAGCAGCGGTCCATCGATCATCGATAGTTCGTAGGCGATCGCGGGTAGCAAACTGACGTTCAGTAGTTGCAGTAACAAAACGCTGAAGCCGGAAGCCGTGATCACGGCATAGAACAGGGCGTCGGAAGGCCTGCGGTCGGCGATGCGTCCACCGAAGTAGTAGCCCAGGCTCAAAGCCGCAAGAATCGTGCTGATGACGCTGGAAAAGGTAAAAATCGAATTACCGAAAAACGGTGTCAACATACGGGTCGCGGTAATTTCGATAATCAACACCGCCATTCCGGTAAGCGTGACCGTCGTCAGCAGGCTGTACTGATAGCCTCGATGCTTCATGAATTTATACTTCCCGTGTCTCCGGCGGATCTTCCCGCTAAAGGTACATCAACCCGCAAGCTTTGCAATCTATCGGCGGCTCGCGTCGACAGACAAATTTACCCAAGCGGGTGAAATAGCACTAGAATAACGCTCTGATCCCTAGCTAATGAACCTTACATGCTGCCACTTAACCTGTCTGATAACGAATGCCGCGTCATCGGTTGCCTGATGGAAAAATCCGTCACCACCCCGGACCAGTATCCACTTACCCTGAACGCGCTGACCAACGCCTGTAACCAGAAATCCTCGCGCGACCCGGTGATGTCGCTAACACAGGGCACGGTGCAGCATACGGTACGCATACTGGAGGGCAGGCATCTGCTGCGGATAGAGGATAATTTCAAACGCGGGACAGAGAAGTACTCACAGCGTTTCTGCAATACGTCGTTCAGCGAACTGCAATTCGACCCGGCCCAGTATGCGATTGTCTGCCTGCTCTTGTTACGCGGCCCGCAGACGCCGGGGGAATTGCGCGCGCGCAGTGGACGCCTGCATGAATTCGCCGATAACAACGCCGTGGTCGAATCGCTCGATGCGCTAAACCAGCTGCACGGCGACCCGCTGGTAGTGCTGCTGCCGCGTACGCCGGGGCGCAAGGATGCAGAGTACATGCACCTGTTCGGCGGTCCGGTGGACGTGGCCGCGCACCTTGAACAGGCTCAGATAAGTAAAACCGCCGGTTCCCCGGCGCACTCCAGTATCAGTGAACTCGAGCAGCGTCTCAACGATCTCGAGGCGGAGGTAGCCGAGCTGAAACGGCGACTCGAGTGATCCGGGGTCATTCCCTGGCGACGAACTGTAACGACTGAAACGCGGTGCGCCTGGCATGGCGGCGCGGGTGTGGATTGCTCATATTCCCTCCGAACGGGATTCAGCTTTTCATCGTCTTGCTGGCACTGCCCTGGCGGCGACTCAGGTACTGGTAAAAATCCCAGATAGTACCCTCGAGATCGCGCGCCGCTAACGGGCCGGGTTCGTGAAAGCGCGAAGCCAGGCCCTGCTGCACCCGGGTAAGAACCTGCTTGTCTTCATTCATGGTGTGCTGAAACAGTTCGATCGCGGAATCGACTTCCTGCTGCGACCAGTGATCACCGTGAAAAATCAGACCCATTTTGACGCTCACCTGGGACGGGCTCAGCGGACGCAGGCATAAGAACGAACTGTAATCGCTGCCGATGCCAACCGTGAGACCGGGCGGCATGGCAAACATGATGCAGGTATCCATTTCCCTGTCGGACAGGTCCCGGTGCCCGATCCGTTCGGCGGGCAGGCGCGTGCTGAAGCCGACGCTGTAACCAAAATGGCGCTTGCCCGGTTTCAGGTGCTCACATAAACGACTGGGATTGACCTTGTGCAGGGTATCCCGATGCAGGGGGGTCAGGTGGTAACCCTCCATGAAATTTTCCAGCAGGCATTTCCAGTTGGTATCCCAGACCTCGTCAGCCAGGTAACGCAACGACATTTCTTCGAGGTGATAGTTTTTGATCAGTTTTTCCAGTGGCGCCAGCTCCTGTTTCAGATCAGGCGCCAGCGGATTCAAGTTGACGAATATGAATCCCTGCCAAAATTCGCACTGTAACTGCTTGAGCCGGCATTGCTTCATATCGAATGCCTGATGGGATTCCATATGCGGGGCGTTCAGCAACTGGCCGGTGGTGTCATAGGCCCAGTGGTGATAAGGACAGAGAAATTTCCTGGTATTGCCGCTGCCGCTAGCCAGCACGGTGCCGCGATGCCGGCAAACGTTCGCCAGCGCGCGAATGACGCCATCGCGGCCGTGCACCAACAGAATCGGCTGGCCGACATGATCGAAGCTGAAAAAATCACCCGCTTGCGATACTTCTTCGACGCGGCCGACGCAAAACCAGTCCTGCAGAAACAGTTCGTCGCACTCGGCCTGCAGCCAGGCCGGGTCGGTGTAAAAGGCCCCGGGAAGCGAAAATCCCTGCTCGTAGCCCTTACCCCTGAGCGCACGCAGAGACTTGCGGAATATCGGATTCAAAGGGACCTTCGATTGCTGGGTCATACGCTGGATTCCCGGGTTGAGTATTGCCCCGTACCGTACCGAACCGGGCCAGGATGGAGCAATATTCTAGTTTATTTTGAAAATGCACTCACGCCAAATGTCACGCATGCAGCGAGCCCTGGAGCGCCAGGCATATTGTGCGGCCTGCGGCTGGAGCGGCCTCAGTGCGGGACTCTCGGCCCGAAATGCGTAAATCTCGGGCTTCGATAGAAAAATTCAATAATGAAAATCCTGTGCTATGCTTTTTTTGTAACATCACAGGCAAATCCCGAGAGGAATCCAATGAGCGAAGCAACAATGAGCGCAGAAAATCCGTATACCGCACCCGACGCGGCCCTGGATACCGGAGATAACGCGCAATATCAACCGAAGGTGTTTTCTTTCAGCGGACGAATTGGTCGAATGCGTTACCTGGCTTACAGTTTCGGCATTAGTTTCCTGCTGATGGCGATTGTCACGTTTGTGACGGCATTCGCTGGCGCCATGGGCGCAGATGCGGGTAATTCGGTCATGGGGATGGTCGGGATAGGCCTGCTTGGTTTGGTCTATATCGCAGTGATCGTGTTATCGGTTGGATTTGCCAGGCGCCGGTTTAATGACCTGGATCGAAGCGGCTGGTGGCTGCTGACATTTCTAATCCCGGTGGTCAACCTGTTAGCGTCTATTTACCTGATCTTTTTCCCGGGCGCCGATGGTTCGAATAAATTCGGCCCAGCCCCGGCGGCAAATTCGATTGGCGTTTTGATTCTTGGCTGGACAATTCCGCTATTGTTCATCGGCGGCATCGCCGCCGCTATCCTGGTCCCGCAATTCGCAAGCGTAGCACCGGTTCCACAGTAACGCAGCCGGCAAGCCGAACCTCAGGCAAAAGCCGGCAATACCTCGGAACAGAACAATTCCAGCGAACGTTTCTGTTCCTTCTGCCCGAGCCCCATGCTCGCGTAATAGATGAACTCGTCGACCCCGAGCGCCTCGTAGCGCTTCAGTTTGGCGATGACCTCGTCGGGTGAGCCGAACATCAGGTTTTCCTCGAGCATATCCGCGTTGTACTGTTCACGATCGGTCAACTCTTCCAGCGGAATCTGCCGCGGAAATCCGTTATTCACGTCGCCGAGATTGCGGAACAGATTTTCGAACTGGCCCAGCACCGTTTGAATCGCCCTGATCGCTGCATCGCGCCCGGCAGCATCATCGTACAACGCGGTATGGCGCATCAATGCAAACGTGGGGCGATCCGCATCGGGATAGGCCGCGATCGCCTCATCGAGTTGCGTTTTGTACAACTCGGCCTCGGCAAAAGGCCGCGTCAACGGCCACGACATGACGTTGCAGTTATGCTTGATCGCGTAATCAAAGGTGATCGGCGAGCGCGCCGCGATCCAAATCGGCGGATGGGGTTGCTGCACCGGCTTCGGCACCGAGGTCGAGGTCGGAAAAGACCAGAATTCCCCGTTGTGCTCATAGTCGCCGGCCCACAAGGCTTTCAGCGCCGGCAGCATTTCATGCATGTGCTTGTAAGCATCGGACTGCTTGAGCCCGGGATGCATGCGATCGAATTCGCGCTGGTAAGCGCCGGAGCCGATGCCGAATTCGAGGCGACCGCCGCTAATCAGGTCGGTCATCGCCGCTTCGCCCGCGAGATTGATCGGATGCCAGTAGGCCGCGACCGCGACCGCGGTGCCGAGGCGAATGTTATCGGTGTGACTCGCCCACCAGGTCAGGATCTGGAAGGGATTCGGTGCGATCGTCATTTCCAGCGCATGGTGCTCAGCGGCCCAGGCGATTTTGAAACCGGCCTGATCGGCCATCTGTACCATCTCCAGCGTATGCTTCGCGACGTCCTTCATATCAGTGCCGTCGTTCATGCGTTCGAGATTGATTGCTAAATGAAATTTCATCTTGTTCACCTACTTTGTTCTTGCACCCGGGATGCACCGGGTTCGGGTTGCGCTTGATGTTAATCCTATTCTTTAAATTTCGATACTTCTTCCATCAAGATCGGGATCGCCAGGTTGCAGGAAGGGAGACCCAACACCGTGGTCAACTGGATAGTTTCCAGTTTCTCCTCCATCGTGGCGCCTGCCTCGAGCGCGTTCTGTACCTGCCGGCGCACGCCGGGAGCATACAAATGCGTGGTCGGCGCATTGATCGCGATCAGGCTCAATTCCTTTTTTTCATTCGGTTACTCCTATGCACGACTGCATCATCGACCCACCACGTCTTCGAGATATTCGGCGATGGCGGTAATGAAAAACGATGGATTTTCGATCAGCCCCATATGCTGCAGCGCCGGCACGACGATCACCTGCGACCCGCTGATTTCGCTGGCGATGGACTGGCTCATGTCGACTGTGCTGCCACTGTCGTGTTCACAGGTAATGATCAGGGTCGGATGCGTAATCGGCGGTTGCGGGCGAATCAGCTCGATCACGCCGAAGGCGAGGACCTGTCGACAGCGGGCATAAATTTCCGGATCATTGGCCAACACCCAGCCACGCACCGTTGTTATGTAATCGGGATTGGCGCTTATGAACCCGGGTGTAAACCAGCGTTCGATGGTGGCATCGAGGGTTGCACCCGGTCCGCCGGCGGCAGAATCAAGCGCGCGCTGTTCTACCAGTTGTTGTGCCGCGGGGTCGCGTTCGTGCGGAGAGTTCAGAATCGCCATGGCCTGCAGCCGCTCGCCATGGTCCATCGCGAAGCGGCGATTGATCATGCCGCCGAGCGAAAACCCGATGATCGAGCAGCGCTCGATCGCGAGTTCATCCAGCAAGCCCAGCAGTTGCTCGGAAAACATCGTTAGCGACGGCATTCCCGGCGGCGGCGCGCTCTCGCCATGGCCGTACAAATCGTAGTTTAAAACCCGGTACCGATGCGCAAAGCGCGGCACATGGCTATCCCAGACCTGTCGATTCAGCCCCAGTCCGTGGACGAACACGACAACTGGCGCATCATCTGGGCCGCTGATCTCGTAAGCGCTGCCGTTGCTGCTGATTTCGCGCATAACCAAACACTGGATTGCTGAAGTGATCCACGTAATTTAACCCAGCCGATAAAAAATTGAGAGGGATTTTTCAACGCACGACACCATCGGAACGATCGACCGGGCCGCCAGCGCCGAGGTGGTTGAGACAGCAGCCTGGAATCGGGACAACAACTGCAGGCAATGGTCACGCGTATCCCCGATCATCGCTGCGGGCGCGCCGCCCCTGGCGATCGCGATGAGTTAAGCGCCTGGGAACCGGACGCCGGCGCGCTGAGCCAGAGTCAGGCCGAGGCCGGATTTAAGCTCTCTGTGGCGTCGTTTCTGTATTAATATTTCCGGCCTTCTATCACGCGAGCAACCCGCATGAGCAGGATTCAATGTATCACCCCGGTCGACGGCAGCGTTTACGTCGAACGCGAGACCGCCACCGGCGAACAAATCCAGCAGGTCGTCTCGACCTCGGCAGCAGCCCAGAAATCATGGCGCAATACCCCGCTCGCCGAGCGCCAGGCCCTGTGCAGCAAGGCGGTCGATGCCTTCGTCGCAGCCAGGGATGAAATCGCAGCAGAACTGACCTGGCAAATGGGCAGGCCGATTTCTCAGGCGCCCGGAGAAGTAGCTGGTTTCGAGGAGCGGGCACGCCACATGATCGACATCGCCGATAGCGCGCTGGCCGATCTCACGCCAGCGGCCAAAGACGGTTTTACCCGCTATATCAGGCGCGAACCGCTGGGTGTCGTGTTCGTCATAGCACCGTGGAATTTTCCCTACCTGACATCGGTCAACGCGATCGTGCCGGCGCTGCTTGCCGGCAACTCGGTAATCCTCAAGCATTCGGCGCAAACCCCGCTGTGCGCCGAGCGCCTGCAGCAGGCGTTTACCGAGGCCGGTTTGCCGCCAGGCGTGTTCCAGTACCTGCACCTGAGCCACAGCGATACCGAAGCCGTCATTCGGTCGCCGCTAGTCAACTACGTCGCGTTTACCGGGTCGGTGCCGGGTGGCGAGATGGTCGAACGTGCCGCCGCCGGCCGCTTTATCGGCGTCGGCCTCGAACTCGGCGGCAAGGACCCCGCTTACCTGCGCCAGGACGCCGACCTGCAGCACGCGATCGAGACCGTGACCGACGGCGCCATGTTCAATTCGGGGCAATCCTGCTGCGGCATCGAGCGCGTTTATGTGCACACCGCGATCTACGACCAGTTCGTCGAAGGCGTGACCGCGCTGGTCGGCAGCTACCGGCTCGGACGCCCCGACGAAGCCGACACCAATCTCGGGCCGCTGGTCAAGACCGGCGCCGCCGATTTCGTCCGCGCGCAAATCGACGAGGCGGTTGCCGCCGGCGCCCGTGCGCTGATCGATCCCGCCGGCTTTGCCGCGGATGAAGCTGGCACTCCCTACCTCGCGCCGCAGGTGCTGCTCGACGTCGATCACTCGATGCGCGTCATGACCGAGGAAACCTTCGGTCCGGTAATGGGCATCATGTCGGTGGGCGATGACGACGAGGCGATAAAACTCATGAACGATAGCGAGTTCGGGCTCACCGCGGCGGTTTTTACCCGGGACGAGAACGCCGCCATCGAGATCGGCAACCAGGTGCAGACCGGCACCTGGTTCATGAATCGCTGCGATTATCTCGATCCGGCGCTGGCCTGGACCGGGGTCAAGCATTCCGGGCGGGGCTGCACCCTGTCCAGCGTCGGCTTCGAATATCTGACCCGGCCGAAGTCATATCATCTGAAGCATGTTTAACCGTGGAAATTGAATGAAAACACGAATTACCGAACTGCTTGGCATCGAGCATCCGATCATTCAGGGCGGCATGCACTACGTGGGCTTCGCCGAACTCGCCGCGGCGGTATCGAATGCGGGTGGACTCGGGATCATTACCGGGCTGACGCAAACCTCCGCCGGCGACCTGGCGAACGAGATCGCCAAATGCAAGGACCTGACCGACAAACCTTTCGGCGTCAACCTGACCTTCCTGCCCAGCCTGTCCGCCCCCGACTACCCCGGTTACATCAAGGCCATCATCGATGGCGGCGTCAAAATAGTCGAAACCGCCGGCCGCAACCCGCAGGAATACCTGCCGGCAATGCAGGATGCCGGCATCAGGATCATCCATAAATGCACCTCGGTGCGGCACTCGCTGAAGGCAGAAGCGATCGGCTGCGACGCGGTTTCGGTCGACGGCTTCGAATGCGGCGGTCACCCCGGCGAGGACGATATCCCGAACATGATTCTGCTGCCGCGTGCCGCGGACGAACTGACAATCCCGTTCGTCGCCTCGGGCGGCATGGCGGATGCGCGCAGCCTGGTTGCCGCCCTGGCGATGGGCGCGGACGGCATGAACATGGGCACCCGCTTCATCGCCACCCGGGAGGCGCCGGTGCACCCAAAGGTCAAGCAGGCGATCGTCGCCGCCAGCGAACTCGACACCCGGCTGGTGATGCGTCCGCTGCGCAACACCGAGCGGGTGCTGAACAACAAGGCCGCCGAACGCCTGCTCGAGAAAGAGCGCAGGCTC
>CAMYML010000085.1 GCA_947259305.1 uncultured Gammaproteobacteria bacterium
GCCATTAGCATCGGGTTTTAACATCCGCGCATTCTGTGCAACTTGCCCGGCAACTGCAAGCATGGATGGGTCGCCACGACCAGCCGGTGCTGCCGACTGTGGGCTGGAGACGAAGCATGCTGGGAAAGGCGAGCCCGCCTGCTATAATCGCGCCGGAATTTTTTTGGCAATTATCGACATGCAGGACTTTGATATCGGTCAGCGCTGGATCAGCGCCGCCGAACTCCACCTCGGACTGGGTATGGTGATCGAGATCGAGCACCGCACCGTCAGCATAATTTTTCCCGCGACCGGGGAAACGCGAATCTACGCGCGTGCCGATGCGCCGTTGACACGGGTGCGTTTCCGCGAGGGGGATTGGGTCGAGAAACAGAGCGGCGAAAACCTGCAGGTAAAGCAGATATCCGAGGCCGCCGGCCTGATCGTGTATCGATGCGAGGATGAACAGGGTAATGCGGTCGACCTGCCCGAAGGTCGCCTGAGCAATTTCCTGCAGCTCAACCAGCCCGCGGAACGGCTGCTCAACGCGCAAATCGACCGTAACAAGTGGTTCAGCCTGCGCTGCAAGACCCGGGAAATCGCCAACCGACTGCAGCAGTCAGCCGTGTTCGGGCTGGCCGGCAGCCGTACCAGTTTGATCGCTCACCAGCTGTACATCGCGCACGAAGTCTCGCGGCGTTATGCGCCGCGGGTGTTGCTGGCCGATGAAGTCGGTCTCGGCAAAACCATCGAAGCGGGATTGATCCTGCACCAGCAGTTGTTACTCGAGCGCGCGCGCCGGGTGCTGATCGTGGTGCCGGAATCGCTGGTGCACCAGTGGCTGGTGGAAATGCTGCGACGTTTCAACCTGCTGTTCAGCATCTTCGATACGGCGCGCTGCGCCGATCCCGATGATGAAGCCGAAGTGCGGGATGACGGCGAGAATCCATTCCATACCGAGCAACTGGTGTTGTGCAGTCTCGATTTCCTGGTGCAACATCCCGCCCAGGCGGCCTATGCGCGCGACGGCGAATGGGACTTGCTGGTGGTTGACGAAGCGCATCATTTGCTGTGGTCACCACAACAGGTTAGCGATGAGTATCGGCTGGTGGAAAACCTGGCGGAAAATACCACCGGCCTGCTGCTGTTGACGGCCACCCCGGAACAGCTCGGCAAGGAGAGCCATTTTGCGCGGTTGCGCCTGCTGGACCCGGATCGATTCAGCAACCTCGATCGCTTCCTGCAGGATGAACGCGGTTATCAACAACTCGCCGATCGGGCCGAAGCCCTGTTACAGGAACCCGAACGACAGCAGGAGCTGGAAGATTTGCTGGATCAGCACGGCACCGGTCGGGTGCTATTTCGCAATACGCGGCACGTGGTGCAGGGTTTTCCGGCACGGGAGGTGCATCCGGTTGCGCTGGGGCCGACGGCGGATGGTGATCCCTGTAGCGACTGGTTGGGGCAGTTTTTACGCGAGCATAGAGCCCGTAAGGTGTTGGTCATCGTCGCCGGATCGGACAGCGCGCAGCAGCTGGTTAACCGCATGAAGCAGGAATTCGGCATCCGTGCGGCGCTGTTTCACGAGGGCATGACGCTGCTGGAACGCGATCGCGCCGCGGCCTGGTTTGCCGATCACGAGGACGGCGCCCAGGTGCTGATCTGTTCCGAGATCGGCAGCGAGGGGCGTAACTTCCAGTTTGCCCATCACCTGGTGTTATACGATTTGCCGCATAACCCCGATTTGCTGGAGCAACGTATCGGACGGCTGGACCGCATCGGTCAGAACGCGGTGATCAAGATACACGTGCCTTATATCGAAGCTAGCGAGCAGCAGGTTTTATTTCGCTGGTATCACGAGGGCCTTGGCGCCTTTCAGCATACCTGCCCGGCCGGACACCAGGTCTGGCTCAATACCCGGCGCGAGTTGCAACAATATCTCGACGATCCCGCTTTGCCGATGGATGATTTTGTCGAACGCTGCCACCAACTGCATCAGTCGCTGGATCTCGAATTGCAGCAGGGGCGGGATCGTTTGCTCGAGATCAATTCATGCCGGCCCGGTGTCGCCGAGGCGCTGATCGATGAAGCAATGCAGCGTGAGCTCGAGTTCGATTTATGCAATTACATGGAACGCATCTACGATTGTTACGGTGTCAACAGTGAAATTCGCGGCCAGGATCGATGGGTAATCACGGCGGGTGACAACATGCTGACGCAAATGCCCGGGTTGCCCGAGGATGGCATGACGGTGACCTACGAACGCAGTGCCGCGCTGGCCACCGAAGACCTGCATTTCCTGACCTGGGAGCATCCATTCGTGCGCAACTCGATGGATATGATTCTGAGCAGCGAATTCGGTAACACCGCCTTAGTTGCGATGCAGTATCCAGGCGTCAAGCCCGGAACCCTGCTGGCCGAATGCCATTTTCTGATGGACTTCAGCGACGATTACCGCAGCCACAACGAGCGTTATTTCCCGAATGCGAGTATCAAGGTCATCATCGACGAATCCGGGCAGGATCACGCGACGCGCTTCGATCTGGAGTCGGCAACGCGCAAGTCGCAGCGGGTCGACCAGGATACCGCGATCAAAATTGTCAAGGCGCGGCAATCCGAACTCGCGCAGATGCTCGAATTTGCCGAGCTCGTAGCCGAAACCCAGGTGCCCGGATTGATCGAGTCCGCGCGCCGTAACGGTCGCGAATTACTCGGGCATGAAATCGAGCGCCTGGTTGCGCTGCAAAAAGTGAACCCGGGCGTGCGTGACGACGAAATCGAGTATTTCCAGGGCCAGCTGCATCACTTCGAGACCGCGCTGGAACACGCGCGCCTGCGCCTCGACGCGGTGCGCGTCATCGTCGCATTGTAAGCCCGCAGGGAAGCAAACCGCGGCAGTTTTCAAGCGCAGTAGTCGCCGTCCCTGTTTTGATCTTTGAATTGGGGTGGCGTATGGTATTCGTCACTAACCTAATCCGTTGATTTATGCTCCCCACCCTGCGGGGCCCGATTTCTCGACGGGGGCGGACTATAATATGCGAGCAACTAGCAAACATTGCTGCCTGGTATTCGGAGTGTTGGTAACACTGGGCAGCTGGCAGCTGGAGGCCGGCGCATCCGAGGCCGGCGCAAATACAGGCAGTAGCGAGTCTGGCGTGGCCGGACCACTCGATGGCATGACCTTCAGTGGTGCACTGGGTCCCGAGGGCAAGCCGAAAGACATTGCCGATTCGTTTGTATTCGAAAATGGCAGCTTCGTATCGAAGGAATGCGAGCTGCGCTGCAAGTATCCGCCGCGGCCCTATTTCGTCAGAGTCAACGGCAGCAAAACCGAGTTTATCAGCGAGACCCAGTGCCCTTACAAGGATGCCAGGATAGTCTGGCGTGGCACGATTGAAGGCGGCCGGATAAAGGGAAAATCGACCTGGATAGTCAAGCGCTGGTACTGGACCGTCGAAGATACCTTTGAATTTGAAGGTGAGCTGGTCTCCGCTGCTTCCTCGCCTGCAGTCATCGATTAAAATGCCCACGGCGCAACCAGCGAAAAGGGTTCGCTGGTCTGCGATCTTTAAGGTGGTTGTCCTGCTGCTGCTGCTGGTGATTGCCAACATTGTCGCACGCGATGTAATCGACTCACTCGATTTTGAGATACGTCCGGGCAACGAGGATGCCGTTCATCGGACTATCATGCTATCCGCGGCGGCGTATGCCTTGACGCTGGCGATTCCCTTCGTGCCTGGAGCCGAGATCGGTGTCGCGTTGATGGTGATGCTGGGTCCGCCAATCGCCGTGCTGGTTTACCTGTGCACGCTGGCCGGGCTTTCGCTCAGTTATGCGCTGGGACGATTTATCCCCCTGTCGGTGCTGGCCCGGCTGGCCGACGACTGCAAACTGGAAAGAACCGGCCTGATGCTGCGGGAAGTCGCACCTCTGGATAAAAAGCAGCGCCTCGAACTGCTGCTCGAGCGGGCGCCGAAACGTTTCCTGCCCTGGTTATTGCGTTATCGCTACCTGGCGCTGGCGGTGGCGCTGAACATTCCCGGTAACTACCTGATCGGCGGTGGCGGCGGTATTGCGCTGTTTGCCGGCGTGAGCCGGATTTTCGGAGTGACCGGGTTCCTGGTCACGATTGCGCTGGCGGTAGCGCCGGTGCCGCTGGCGGTACTGATATTCGGCAGCGGAATCCTGTCCGGGTAAGATTTGCTGCCGATTTGCTGCGGCAGTAACCCTGGATTCCAACACTCGGTCGATAGAATTCGGGGGTCAAGTCTTCAGAATCTGCCTGTTTCCATAGCGGCATGTCGTTGGCGAGTTGAAACAAAAATTTGACATACATACCGGTCGGTATTATAAAGCATACCAACCGGTATGTATGCTGTGTAAATGAACGGATTAAACGATAACGAGGTTTACTGGTGGCGCCCGCTGGACGACACCGAACCCGATACCCGCGGCAAGATACTGTTCGCGGCTTACAAGGAAATCCACGTCAATGGATTCCAGTCCGCCAGCCTGAGCAATATTCTCAGGCACACCGGCGTCACCAAGGGCGCGCTTTACCATCATTTCCGGGACAAGAACGAGCTCGGCTACGCGGTCGTCGACGAAGTGATCGACGCCCGAATTCAACAGAGTTTCATCCATCCGCTGGCCCACTTCGATGATCCGATCGAGGGTTTTATCGAATTGATTCAAAACGCCGGCGATAATTTTTCGATGACCGACATCGAGCTGGGTTGTCCGCTGTCGGTGCTGGCCCAGGAAATGGCGCCGATAGACGAAGGTTTCCGCACGCGCCTGACCGCGATCTACGCGCAATGGCATCAATCGATTGCCGAAGTGCTGGCCAGGAGCAAGGCGGAAGGCCTGATCATCGATGAGGTCGATCCCTATACCATGGCGGTCACCATAGTGGCGATCATGGAAGGCAGCCTGAGCGCGGCCAAAGGAGCGCAGAGCCTGGAGATGCTTTACCACTGCGGGCAGGGCCTGACCCAACTGCTACAGCTGATTAGAACCAGACCCGGGAGTCGATAATGGCGAAAAAATACGCCGAATTTATACTGCGCCACAAGTTGATTACGGTGATTCTGGCGGTGTTGTGGATCATGGCCATGGCCGCCGGTGCGCGCTACCTCACTTTTACCAACGATTACCGCGTTTTTTTCGGAGAAGACAATCCGCAGCTGATGGCGTTTGAAAACCTGCAGGTTACCTACGCCAAGAACGATAACGTCATGTTCGTGCTGGTGCCGGAGAATGCCAGGGTTTTTACCCGCGAAACCCTGACCGCGGTGGCCTGGCTGACCGAGCGCGCCTGGGAGACGCCTTACTCGACGCGCGTCGAATCGCTCAGTAATTATCAACACACCTCGGCGGTGGAAGACGATTTACTGGTCGAGGACCTGGCCTATGAACCGCAAAACCTGACTGATGCCGACCTGGCGCGCATCCGCGACATCGCGATCAACGAACCGGTGCTGGTGAATCGTCTGATTTCGCCGGCAGCGCACGTCACCGGGGTCAATATCACGATCGAGCTGCCGGGCCTGGATCCCATCGTCGAGAATCCGGAAGTGGTTAACTACGTGCGTGAATTGCGCAGCGAGTTCAAGGCGGCATTTCCCGACATAGACGTCAAGCTGACCGGCATCATCATGATGAACCAGGCATTTCCCGAGGCCAGTCAATACGACATGTCGACCCTGTTTCCGCTGATGCTGCTGCTATTCGTCATCGTGCTGTATTTCTGGGTCAGGGGATTTGCCGGCACCATCAGCACTTTCATTATCATCATCTTTTCGATTGCCGGCGCCATGGGCATGGCCGGCTGGTTTGGCATCGCGCTGACCCCGCCGTCGTTCTCGGCGATCATGATTATTCCGACCATGGCGATTGCCGACAGCGTGCACGTGCTGATGAACTACCTGCTGATGATGCAAAAGGGCGAGACTCGCGAAGAGGCGATGGTCGACAGTATTCGGATTAATTTTCAGCCAGTGTTTTTGACCAGTGTCACTACCGCGATCGGTTTCCTGAGCATGAATTTCTCGGACGCGCCGCCATTCCACGACCTCGGCAACATCGTCGCGATGGGCGTCATGATTGCTTTCGTATTGAGCGTAACCTTCCTGCCGGCCATGATGCTGCTGTTGCCCGGCAAGCAGCGCGTTGGTGAGACCGCCTCGAGCCGTGCGATGCAGCGCTTCGCCGAGTTCGTCATCGCCAAACGCGGCAAGCTGCTGATCGGTATGAGTCTCGGCTGTTTGCTGCTTATCTCTTTCCTGCCGAAAAACGAGCTTAACGATGATTTCGTCAAGTACTTCAGCGAGAAAATCGAGTTTCGCCGCGACGCCGATTTTTCCTCGGCGAATTTGAGCGGGTTGTACCTGGTCGACTATTCGCTCGAGTCGGGGCAGGACGGGGGCGTCAGCGATCCCGGGTTTCAGCAAAACATCGAAAACTTCGCCAACTGGTATCGGCAGCAGCCGGAAGTCATTCACGTCAACGTCATATCGGATACCTTTAAACGGCTCAACAAGAGCATGCATGGGGACGACCCGAGCTGGTATCGCCTGCCCGACGTGCGCGAACTGGCCGCGCAATACCTGCTGCTGTATGAAATGTCGTTGCCTTACGGGCTCGATCTGAACAACCAGCTCAATATCGACAAGTCGGCGACGCGCATGACGGTTATGCTGCATAACATGACGACCAAAACCGTGCTGGCGCTGGAGGAGCGCGCGCAGCAATGGTTGCGCGACAATGTGCCGCCGAGCATGCACAACGAAGGCGCCAGCCCGACCATCATGTTCAGCAACATCGGCGAGCGCAATATCAGGAGCATGCTGCTGGGCACGACGGTGGCGCTGATCCTCATCTCCCTCATCCTGGTAGTCGCCCTGCGCTCGTTCAAAATCGGACTGTTGAGCCTGATTCCAAACCTGATTCCGGCAGCGCTTGCCTTTGGTGCCTGGGGTATCTTCGTCGGGCAGATCGGACTCGCGCTATCGGTGGTCACCGGCATGACGCTGGGTATCGTCGTCGACGACACCGTGCATTTCCTGAGCAAGTACCTGCGCGCGCGCCGCGAAAAGGGTCTCGACGCGCAGGATGCGGTGCGCTATGCCTTCAGTACCGTTGGCCTGGCACTGGTGGTGACCTCGATCGTACTGGTTGCGGGATTCACGGTATTGACCTTTTCCGCCTTCGCGCTTAATTCGAACATGGCGATTATGACCGCGGTAACCATTACATTCGCGATCATCGCCGACTTTCTATTACTGCCACCACTGTTAATGGCCATCGACCGCAAGCCACAGGGTAAAACCGAAGCCAATGAGCAATCCGTCGCTGCGATAGACGGCAAGGAGCAAACCAATGTTTAACCTCAAATTACCGATTCTGTTGCTAACCCTCGCCATCCCCAGCGCGGGTTTCGCGCAGAGCGCCGAAGAAAAAGGCCTGGAGATTGCCACGGCGGCAAGGGCCTACGACAAGGGCTTTACCGATTTCACCGCAAATATGGTCATGACCCTGAAAAACAAATCGGGACAGACTTCTACGCGCTTGATCCGTATCCGCACCCTGGAAGTCGAGGGTGACGGCGATAAGAGCCTGTCGATATTCGACGAGCCCGCCGACGTCAAGGGCACCAAGATGCTGACTTACTCGCACGGTCTCGAGCCCGATGATCAGTGGCTCTACCTGCCGGCGTTGAAAAAAGTCAAACGCATCAGTTCGCGCAACAAGTCGGGGCCTTTCATGGGCTCTACTTATGCCTTCGAGGACCTTGGTTCCCAGGAAGTCGAAAAATACACTTACAAGTATCTGCGCGACGAGCCCTGTGGCGAGATGAACTGTTATGTCATCGAGCGCTACCCGGCCTACAAGTTCTCGGGCTATACCCGGCAGGTCGCGTGGATCGACACCGAGGGTTATCGCCTGGTCAAGGCGGAATTCTACGATCGTAAAAAGTCTTTGCTGAAGACGCTGCAGGCGAGCGATTTCAAGCAGTACCTCGGGCACTACTGGCGCCCCGGCACCATGGAT
This sequence comes from uncultured Gammaproteobacteria bacterium, assembly GCA_947259305.1. Classification (GTDB taxonomy): domain Bacteria; phylum Pseudomonadota; class Gammaproteobacteria. Next base: position 8,032 of record CAMYML010000085.1, read on the forward strand.
ATGGTTAATCATCAAACCGGCAAGAGCACATTGCTCGAATGGCAGGACTACGCGTTCAAAACCGGCCTAACCGAGCGCGATTTCCGTTCGCAGGCGTTGAAACGGATCCAGTAACATGCGCTCAAGTTTCGTCTGTTTCGGTTTGCTCATGCTGAGCGCGAATCTGCAGGCCGAGTTTTCCGGCAATGTCGCGCTCGAAACGCAGAGTTTCAGCGAATCGGCGCAGTTCGATGGCCAGTTAGACAACAATGTCACCCTTTCCTTCAAGCCCAGGTGGGACGGCGAATGGAACGAAGGCGACGATTTATGGAGCCTGGAGCTGTTCCTGCGCGCGGATAATAAGGATGCCGGGCGCCAGCATGCCGACATTCGCGAAGCCTTGTGGCTACATGTCACCGGCGACAGCGAATGGCGGCTGGGCATCAATACGATGTTCTGGGGCGTTACCGAGTCGCAGCACCTGGTCGACGTGATCAACCAGATCGACCAGGTCGAAGGCATCGATGGCGAAGACAAGCTCGGGCAGCCGATGCTTCATCTGCAGCGATACCAGGACTGGGGGGTCGTCGATGTGCTGCTACTGCCGGGGTTTCGCGAAAGAACTTTCCAGCAACAGGAGGGGCGACTGCGTACGCCGCTGGTAGTCGATACCGACCAGGCGCAGTACGCATCATCGCGGGAAGATTCGCATATCGATTACGCGCTGCGCTTTTCACAAACCTATGGCGACCTCGATCTCGGGCTGTCATGGTTCAAGGGCACTAGCCGCGATCCGGTCTTGCTAGCCGCTTTCGATGACGCTGGTAATCCGGTGTTGACCCCGTTTTATGAACAGATGACGCAACTCGGTGTCGATGCGCAACTGATTTACCAAGACTGGATCTGGCGCCTCGAATTGATTCGCCGCGAAGCCGAGTCGAATGACTACAACGCCTATACCGCCGGGTTTGAATATACCTTTTACGGCATCATGGAGTCGGCCGTCGATCTCGGCATGCTGCTCGAGTACTCGGCGGACGATCGACCCGCAGGCGAGGCCGGCGCCTTCGACAACGATGTTTTTCTCGGCGGGCGCTTCGCCTTCAACGATGCGCAATCGAGCGAAATTCTGGCCGGTTTTGTCATCGATACCGATAACCGGAGCCGCACGTTTCGCGTCGAAGGCAATCGTCGTTTTGGCGCAAGCTGGAAAGGCACGCTGGAACTTCAGACCTTTACCAACGTCGACGCTGACGACGTGCTCGCCGTATTCGAAAAGGACGATTTCGTGCAGCTGGAAATGGCCTACTACTTTTAGCTAGGCTGATACAGACGACCCGGTGACTCATATCCACGCGGGTTATTCTGCTATCATGCCGCAAACAAAACCAATCCAGGGGAGAAACGCATGACCGAAGCCTATTCTCTGCAGGACTATTGCTCCGATTTGAGAAGCATCGCCGCGGAAACTTCGGATGAAGACGAAATTCTTCGCCGGGTAGGGCCGCTGGCGCAGCGCTTCGTCGCCGACAGGTCCTGGCTGGAACCGAAACACTACGAGACCGACGCGGAGCAGGGTTTCGGCGTGCATCTGCTGCATGAAGAGCCCGACCATTCGCTGGCGGTGCTGGTGTTGAGCTGGTTGCCCGGCCGGGGGACTCCGCCGCACGATCACGGCACCTGGGCGGTCGTCGCCGGGGTCGAGGGCGCCGAGCGTAACGTTCGCTATAACCGGATCGACGACGGCAGTCGTGCCGATTATGCCGAGCTGGAAATCAAACACGAATTCAACGCGCATGAAGGCGAGCTGGTGTGCATGAAAACCGGTGGTATTCACCAGGTCACCAATGAAACCGACGCCATCACCTTGTCGGTGCATACCTACGGCAAGCATGTCAATCATACCAACCGATCGCAATTCGATCTCGAGACCAATCAGCGAAAATCGTTTATCGTCCGCGTCGAGTAAATATCCACGGTTGCCGGCGAGTGCTAAACAGGGTTCTGGAAATCCGCGTTGACCGCGCCGGTCTCAGGGAATCAACACCGCGGCGCCGGTCAATTTACCGTTGCGTAGCGCCTGCAGTGCTGCGTTGGCCTGCTGCAACGGAAACGTTTCTACCTGGGTTTGCACCGGCACCTTCGGCGCCAGCGCGAGGAAATCGATCGCGTCCTGGCGCGTCAGGTTGGCCACCGAACGCAGCACGCGTTCACCCCATAAAATGGCGTAGGGAAAGCTCGGGATAGCGGACATGTGGATGCCGCCGCAGACCACGATGCCGCCCTTGCGCACCGCCTTTAATGCCGCCGGCACCAGCGGCCCGACCGGGGCGAAGATAATCGCGGCATCGAGTTCGACTGGGGCTGCCTGGTCCGAATCACCGGCCCATACCGCTCCCAGGTCTATTGCAAACTGCTGCGCCGCGGCGTCGCCGGGGCTGGTAAAGGCGTAGATTTCGCGCTGCTGGTAGCGCGCGACCTGGGCGACGATATGTGCTGCAGCGCCAAATCCGTAAATGCCCAGTCGTTTCGATTCGGCGCCGGCCATCACCAGCGAACGGTAGCCGATCAGCCCGGCGCATAGCAGCGGCGCTAGCTCGGCGGCGGATTTTTCGCCGGGCAGCGGGAAACAGAAGCGCGCGTCGGCCACGGCCATCTCGGCGTAGCCGCCGTCGATCTGGTATCCGGTGAAGCCGGGTTCATCGCAGAGGTTTTCAGCTCCGGACTCACAGAAGGCGCAGTGTCCGCAGGTGTGACCGAGCCAGGGAATGCCGATGCGGTCTCCCGGTTTGAAATGATCCACCCCGTAGCCGGTGGCGCCAATAGTACCGACGATTTCATGTCCGGGGATTATAGGCAGTTTCGGCTCGGTGAGATCACCGTCGACAACATGCAGGTCGGTCCGACATACGCCGCAGGCCGAAACATTGACCAGCACCTGGCCGGGGCCGGGAACGGGATCCGGTTTTTCGATGAGCCGAAGCCGGCTTCCCGGTTTCTCCAGCACCATGGCGCGCATATTGAGACTCCCTCGCGGTGAATTCATGTAGATGAAGATTAGCATACGTGATCAGCTAAGCGGAATATCGATATTAAGCTATTTAAGAATTTGCTAATATTAATTCTCTGGAATTACCCGTTAACTGCCCGAGAATAAGTATGGATATTCCCTCCGGCCTGTTGCCGGAATCTTATTTGTGGACCGGTAACTTTTTATACCTGGTGTTTATGCTGATAGCGCTGTTTACTGCGCCATGGCGGAAGCTGGCCGACAGTGAGGCGCAGCACGTGTTCCTTGGAACCATCGTATGCCTGAGCCTGGTATGGGTGATACGCGGCGGTATTCAGGCGGGGCTGAGTTTTCACCTGCTGGGTGTGACCTTAATGTGCCTGATGTTCGAATGGCAATTTGCTTTCATTGCCGTAAATCTGGTGGTTCTGACCGGTATATTTCAGGGTAATATCGGATGGGATACGCTGGGACTGAATCTGAGTTTAATGGGTATTTTGCCGATCGTATTTACACGCATCTCGCTTTACCTGTCGCAGCGATGGCTGCCGCATAATTATTTTATTTACGTATTCGTCAATGCCTTCTTAAGCGGAGGCTTGTCGATATTACTGGCTGGGATCGCCTCGGCCTGGATACAACAACTCAGTGGCGTGCATGCGCAGGGGACTATCTTCAGAAACTTTGTGCAAATTTTGCCGTTTCTGGTATTTGGTGAAGCTTTTCTGAATGGAGGCGTTATAACACTGGTTGTCGCCTATCGACCGCGGTGGATAGCTACTTTCCATGATCGATGGTATTTAAAACACCCTGATTGAAAATTTATAAACGGTTCCTGATATGCTAAATAAATTACCCTTTTCCCTGTTAATCGTTCTCTGTCTGACGCTTGGACTGGCGCCGTTTCAGCCCGAGCCGCATGTCTGGCAAAAGTTGTCGATGTTAATGTCGGGCGAACTGAATAAAATTATCGATATATTTGATCTTTTCATGCATGGCGCGCCATGGCTATTGCTATTTGCCAAACTGGTCATGATGTTTAAAAGCAGTCCACGGGATTGAGCTTGAACGGACTATTTTGATCGGCTAACATCAGGCCATGTTTTTCCCCTGTGATCGTGCTTATAAATTCAAAATTGCCTGTTTGATGGCAGGGAACATCTAATATGGTTCGTCTTGTCGATGTGCCCGAACCGGAAAGAAGCCACATTGCCGGGCTGGATTGCCCCCTTTACGGTAATATCCGCATGAGCAAGCCTGTCTCTGCGGATAAGCGCCATGTCGCTATCGTCTCATCGGCAGGTCTTATAGTTCGCGGCGAGCGTCCGATGCTATCGAACGAGACGGGTTATCGGGAGATTAGCCAACGGGTTGCCGATACCGACATCCTCTGTAGCCATGTTTCTACCAATTTTGACCGCAGCGGATTCCAGCAGGACCTGAATGTCATGCTGCCTCGAGACAGGTTGCTGGAACTGGAGAGGCAGGGGCAGATTTTCAAGGCGGCTGAGAGCCATTACGCATTTATGGGTGCCACGCATCCTCAGAAGCTGGAAGACAAAGCCCGCGAACTGGGCCGCTCGATGTTGGCGCTCGGCGTTAATACCGTCGTTCTGGCCCCGGTGTGACCCAATTGTACGCGCGCCGTGAGCGGGCTGGCCTGTTACTTCGAAGGCGAAGGTC
>CAMYML010000086.1 GCA_947259305.1 uncultured Gammaproteobacteria bacterium
TAGAGCACGCAGTAGCAGTTCGACAGTTACGAAGGAGCCAGTTACCAGCATTATATCCTGATTACCTAAAGATGACAGCGCATGATCCAGCGCGGTTTCAACGTTATCGAAGGCATTCTCGATGTCGGCCTGGTCGCCGATTCTTGATTTCAGGCGTTCCGCGCTGAGACCTCGATCGCAGTCCAGCGTCATTAGCCACCATTGGTCGACTACCGGATTCAAGGCCTCGACAAATAACCCCGGCTGCTTGTCCTCGAGCATGCCCAGCAGCACCACGAGTTTCCCCTGCCCGGATTTCATCGGCGCGAGGCTGGCGGTCAAAGCCCGGGCCGCATCCGGGTTGTGTCCGACGTCCACATAAAGTCTACAGGCCAATGGACTCGCTACCGATTGAAAGCGTCCCGTAAGCTGAAGACCATGAAAATTACCGCGCACCTGATCCGCCGAATAAGCGCCGAGATCGAGCAACCGGCTCAAGCCGGCGACCACGCCTGCAAGATTATGCCATTGATGCGCCCCGGGCAAAACCTTGTCCAGCGGCAGCTGCAGGCCCGCGCCATGCCAGACGGCATGCTCATTTTCGACCTCGCTTAACCGAAAGTCGCGACCGCAAAGCAGGCAATCGCAATGACGTCGCTCGATTTCCTGCAGTACCGACCGCGGAGGATCGGGATCGTTTAACACTACGCTAACTCCGTCACGCAGCACCCCTGCCTTTTCAAAACCGATTTGTTCCCGGTCCTCACCAAGCCAGGCCTGGTGATCAATACCGATCGGAGTCAGATGAACCAGGTCGGCATCGATAATATTTACCGCATCGAGGCGGCCGCCAAGCCCTACTTCGAGAATGGCATAATCCGGTTGCCATAGTTGAAACAGGTAGAATGCGGCCAGTGTGCCAAATTCAAAATAGGTTAGCGAGGTGTCGTGGCGTGCGTTTTCAACCGCTTCGAAGGCGCCGCAAAGCTCGGCATCGGTTACCGGCTGCAGATTGTTTTTGATTCGCTCATTATATTTCAGCAGATGGGGCGAGGTATAACTAGCGACTGAAAATCCCGCCTGCCGCAACCAGTTTTCATAGGCGGCAACCGTCGATCCCTTGCCATTGGTGCCGGCGACGGTTATCACCCGGCCTGCGATCCGGCCCACGCCCAGGCGCTCGGCGACCTGCCGCACGCGCGCCAGGTCGAGGTCAATGGCCTTGCCATGTAAAACGGTCTGCCATTCGAGCCACTGGTCGAGCGTGTCAAAATGCATCAGGAAGTCTGGAAAGAATCAGAATGCTGGTTACGAGTTGGCTTGTCCCATCAGCATCGTGCACAACGAGCTTATCTTACTGCGCATCTCGCGCCGATCGACAATCATATCCAGCGCTCCATGTTCCAGCAGAAACTCGCTCCGTTGAAATCCCTCGGGCAGGGTTTCACGCACCGTTTGTTCGATAACGCGCGGACCGGCGAAACCAATCAATGCCCCGGGTTCACCGATGTGGATATCGCCAAGCATGCCAAGACTGGCGGACACTCCGCCCATGGTTGGGTCGGTAAGCACGCAGATGTAGGGCAACCCCCGTCGCGACAGCCGGGTCAGGGCAGCGCTGGTCTTGGCCATTTGCAGCAACGAGAACAGTGCTTCCTGCATACGCGCGCCACCGCTAGCGGTAAAACAGACCAGCGGCAAACCGTTTTCGATACAGACATTCACTGCGCGCACAAACTTTTCCCCTACCACGGAGCCCATCGATCCGCCCATGAACTGGAATTCGAACGCGACCGCGACCATCTCAACCCCCATGACGTTGCCGCGCATGCCTATGAGTGCGTCTTTTTCGCCGGTTTGTTTCTGCGCCTGGCCGAGGCGATCTCGATAGCGCTTGTCGTCCTTGAACTTCAGCATGTCCACCGCCTCCAGCTCAGCTGCGATTTCGCTGCAGCTGTCCTCGTCAAAAAACGACTCCAGGCGGGGCCGGGCAGCAATCCGCATATGGAAATCGCACTTGGTGCAGACTTCCTGATTACGCTCCAGTTCGGCGCGATAAATGATTGCATCGCAGGACTCGCATTTCGCCCACAAACCCTCGGGAACATTCTTCTTGTCATTACCACCCGAGGTCCTGATCTTGGACGGCAGCAGCTTTTCAAACCAGTTCATGCATATCCCCGGTAGTAAGGTCAGTCTTCATTTTCATTGCGCCCCTGGTACTCGTCGCCACGCCTAACCTCCCGAAAAAATTGATCAATCAAGCCGGAATCTTTAATTCCTTTTGCCGTTTCGACGCCACTGCTGACATCGACACCCCAGGGTTTTACTCGAGCAATGGCTTTGGCAACATTGGAGGAATTGATACCACCGGCCAGAAGCAGGGGGACGTCGAACGCAGCGGGCACCAAGGACCAGTCAAATGTATCACCAGAGCCGCCCAGCCGTCCAGCAACGTTGCTATCGAGCAAGAAGCCCTGGGCCGACGCATATTTGCCGGCATACTCTGCCGGATTCTGCGTGCTACCCATCGGGATCGCCTTGAGGTAGGGGATATCCCAGGCCGCGCAGAATTCCGCTGCCTCGCGGCCGTGAAACTGCAGACAATCGGGTCGTAACCGATGCACGACCTGCGCAACCCAGTCTTCGCTTTCATCCAGAAATAGCGCCGTCACTGTAACAAACGGTGGCAGTATGCGGCGGATCTCGAGCGCCCGCTCGAGCTCAACCGCCCGTGAGCTGGGGCGATGAAACACCAGACCGATGGAATCGGCGCCTCTGGCGGCGGCATGACGAGCGTCCTGCTCGCGTGTAATACCGCATATCTTTACTCTGGTTCGGTTGTTCATATCAGAATAATAAGGGTTTTCTGGCCATCATGGGCAGCTTAAATCGGGGTTCGTAGCAGGCCTGCAAAAAGTACAGCCCGGCGGCGGGTGCGGTCACATCGGCCAGATTGCGGTCGCGGGCCGCGAAAACCTCGGCGAACCAGGTGCTATCCCGTTCACCCTTACCGACGGCGATCAGGCTACCGGCAATGTTGCGCACCATGTGATAGAGGAATGCATTGGCCTTGATATCCAGAAAGAGCAACTGATTTTGCCGCATGATCGAGATTTCGTGGAGGTTACGCCTGGCCGATTTTGCCTGGCAGCCAACCGCCCGAAAGGCGCTGAAATCATGTTCTCCGAGCAAAACCTGCGCGCATTCGTGCATCGCCTTATGATCGAGTGAGCGGAATTCCCAGCTGCAACGATCATGGAATAGCGCACTGGGCACATCGGCATTCAGGATGATATAGCGATAGGCGCGCGCCCTGGCGCTGAAGCGGGCATGGAAATCATCTGCCACCGGCGCAACCCACAACAGGCGTATATCGCGTGGTAGCCGGCAGTTCGCGCCTAGCACCCAGGCACGCTGGCTGCGCTCGGCCGAGGTCTCGAAGTGCGCAACCTGTTCAACTGCATGCACGCCCGCATCGGTGCGTCCGGCACAGACCAGATCGACCGGGTGATTTGCAACAAATCCCAACGCGGCCTCTAGATTTTGCTGTATCGATTCGCAGTGTGGCTGGCGTTGCCAACCGCAATAGGCTGCGCCAGAGTACTCGACACCAATGGCGTACTTCACTTGAAGCCCCCGTCTGGATAAACCGATAGCAAAGCCCGGGACAGGCATGGATCGTGATCGGTTTTAATCATTGCAAGCAAATAATCGGGCGTCACGGCTGCGGCGGCGGCAAGTCTGTTAATAAGCGAGGATGCGCAGTTTAGCAAAAACCAAATGTGCATTCCGAGCATATTTTTACCAGTGAGGTTTTCGCCTCGGGGCAAAAGAAAAGCCCGCTGCAGGTGCAGCAGGCTTCAGGACTTCGGCATGCGGAGGCTCTTGTTGCGATCGACTCAGATCTGATCGAGCAGTGTTTTCGCTTCTGCTTTCTGTTCCTCGTTACCTTCCGACATGACCTCTTCGAGACTGCCTCGGGCACCTTCGGTGTCGCCCATGTCGATGAAGGCGCGTGCGAGGTCGAGCTTGGTTGAAACTTCATCAACATCGTCCGGCAGCATCAGGTCGCCAATATCATCGATATCTGCAAGCGATTCGGTTGCAGCGGTAGGCTCTTCGAAATCACCCGGCGCGAAGGTGCCGGTTTTAACATCTTCGTTATCATCGAGGTCGACATCCATGACACTCGAGTCATCATCGATGGACTCGATAATATCGGTGGGCTCGATAAAATCTTCGCCTCCGAAATCGATGATTGAAATATCCTCGTCATCGAAATCGTCTTCGTCAGTGGGCAGTTTCAGTTCCCCGGTATTCAGGTTCAATTCGCTAGTCGCCAAAGAAGTTTCGTCGTCGCCCAGCATTGCGGTATCTTCCATGCCGAGATCGATTTCAGACTTATCTTCATCATCATCGGGTAGCAACTGCGGCACCACTTCGGTGTCGTCGTAGTTCGGCGTGACAATGGCGGTATCGGTCATACCCGTTTCATCCTCATCCGGGAGGCCGATCTCCAGCGCATCCTCATCAGCATCAACTTCACTCTTGTCGTCGTCATCGAGACTATCGTCAAAGGAAAATGCTTCAGAGTCGTCGAGATCGATATCATCGGCGACTTCGTCTTCATCGATATCGAAATCCATTGCGATATCGTTTATATCGAGATCGGCAGCGGCATCCGCCTCTTCTCCCAAATCAAGGTCGTCCGGCAATTCAATTACGGCGGTCCCTTCATCTACACCAGCATCCATCGAGAATTCCAGTTCCTCGCCGATGTCATCGGGTAATTGCAGTCCAGTATCGTCCGCCGCAGCCAGGGCTTCCCCACGCAAATCGGTATCGTCTTCATCAGCGAGCTCGGGCAGCTCGTCGAGTTGCGGAATCTGTTGGGTTGCGGCAATTGCTCCGGCCTCGCCCAGGTTTGAGGTGTCGCTGAAGTCTCCGCCGGTATCTTCCTCGCCCAGGTTGAAATCCGTGGTCGAGAAGTTGGTATCGTCGTCTTCCGATGCGCCGAGATCGAAATCCGCTTCCTGAGGTTTCGTGATTTCGAGATCAGCAGCGCTCAAACCACTATCTTTGGCATCGGAGAACAGCGGATTTTCAGGCGCCAGTTCGTAGCCCATTATCTGCACGCGATCCCAGTAACCGCCGGCAGCATCGCCCATCGATTTGAGCTTTTCGGCTTCCTTGATAAAGGCTTCGCTATTTTTGGTCGCGAAATATGTATCAAGCAGTTTTGAACGATAATCCGCACGCGCCGGATTTTCGGTCAGATTGCTGTTGAGCAGCTCCTCGGCATTGTCATACAGGCCATAAGCAAGGTATACATCGACTTCGTTTAAGACATCATCCTGCTCGGAACTGGCCGCCGCCGGTGCCGGTGCCTCTGGCTCTGGCATATCGATTGCGGAAACAACCGCGGTCGCGCCAAAGTCGTCTTCGGCTTCTTCAGCAGCTTCGACCGCGGCTTCGGGCTCGGCGAAATCATCTTCGGTCGGAACCTTGATATCGGTTTCTTCGGGCTCGACACCATCGGCCAGGTGAATCGGGGTTAATTCCTCTTCTTCTTCAGCGGCAAACAAATCTTCGTCGCCACTGACGGTTATGCCTGATTCGTCATCAGAACCGCTTTTTCTGCGCTTTAGCCACACCAGGACCAGTAGCAGCAGAACCAGAATTCCGACCGCCGCCAGGATGAGCGGATCGGTGAACAAACCGCCCAGCGACGGCATAGATGGAATCATGGCAACGATATCGGGCGGCAAAAGACCGTCAAAAATCGAGGATTCGCCGGCGACCGGTTGAGTCACGATCACCGGTGCCGGAGGCGGCACAACCGCGGTGGATTCGTCGGTCGCTTCGGCACTGACCGCGTCATCGGTCATTTCATCGGTCATTGCGTCTTTGCTTAACGCCTCGTCACTCACCATTTCGTCAGAGACCGGTTCGTCAGTAACCGCTTCGTCGCTAACCATTTCATCGCTGCTACCATCGATAACAGCCTGTTCCTGGGCCTGAGCCGCGGCTTCTTCGGCAAGCAACTCTTCCAGCAGCGCTTCTTCATCAGCCTGGATCGCTTCGCTTAACGGTTCGGAAGCTGCCGGCTCTTCAACCTCTTCTATGCCTTCTGTCGCTTCTTCTACCGGTTGCGCGGCCTGCTCGGCCTGCATCTGGGCGAGACTGTCATCTTCAATCTCAACCATCTTCTGCAATTCTTCGACCTTCGACAGACGCGCCTGCAGTTCGGAAATACGCGATTCGAGTTCCTGGTTTTCAATGCGTGAGGCTTCCAGCTCTTCTTCGGCGAGCGCGAGCTTGGTGCGTAATTCGTCGACATCACCGGCTTCGCCGGTGCCGGTGGATTCGCTGTCGCCCTCTCCGGGCAGTAACAGGCTTAGTTCACCGCCTTCTTCACTGACAACTGCTTCTTCACTGACAACTGCTTCGTCGGTTGTGGATTCACCGGTAGCTTGCTCGCTGGCGGCCGCCGGTGAAACGCCGGTTACGCGTGCGACATAGTCATCCCAGAGACCGTTTTGCGTCAGGACTTCAGCGTAAGCTTCCTGTTGTCCGAGCGCATCAAGCTCATCCATGCCAGGCGCACGCAGTATCGCCCCTTCCTTCATGTTATTGATGTTGCCGTCGGTAAAGGCGTCCGGATTGGTACGCTGGAAGGCGAGCATGACCTGGGCCATGGAATGGGCATCGTCCCTGTAGCGCGAGGCGATGCTCCACAGGGTGTCTCCCTTAACGACTAAAACATCATCGTCGATGATGCTTTGCGATGTTTCGGCGACGAAACTGGGCTCGGGTTCCGCTGTCTCCTGTGCCGCGGTATCCTCGGATAATGCAATCGGTTCGGTAATCTGTTCGCCACTCTCGGCGGCTTGTTCGAGCGGTACTTCATCCAACGAGGTGACGCCGGCCTGCTCGACGATTTCGCTAACGCTGGCTTCTTCGGTAATCGGTTGTTCTACCGGCTGAGTAGCCGCTTCAGTAGTCTCTACTGGTGCAGGCTGATCCGCGAAAAACGGCGGATCGAGTAAAACCGTGAATTCGCGTAGCACCCGGCCCTTGGACCAGTCGGCTTCAATCAGGAAATTCAGAAAAGGTTCTTTGATGCCAGCCTTGGTTGTAACAACGATTACCGCCTCGTCGCCCGCTTCATTCTTCCTGACCGCGAAGCGCAAATCCAGCAGATGCCGAGGGCGTGACAGCCCGGCACGGGCAAACGCTTCTCGTGACGCAAGGCTGACAAGAAGATCGTCGATTTCGCCTGGGCGAGCAGAAATAACTTCGATCTCAGCACTCAGGGGCTGATTCAGGAATGAATTGACTTCGATCTCACCCAGACCCAGGGCAAGACTGTTTGTAGGCAATAAAGCCGACAACCACAATGCAACAATTAGTCCCAGATTACGCACGTTTAGTCTCCCAGCTCCCCAACCTATTTCTTATAAAAAGTGCCTTAAATCCATGCACCTATGATTACAGTCAGAGAATTTACTTTAAAGAAAACACTTTCACAAGTAGATGTAACTATAGATTACAAAAAAGATTTTAGCAAAAACTCTGTAAGATTCACGTAATTATTCGCTAATCCATATCTCATCGGGTCCGCGATCATCCAGAATTGAAGGCTTGAAGCTTGATTCGGGACCTGCCCAAGCTGGCTTATAACACAGCTAAACGATTGATTACAATCAGAAATTGGGCTTGCTGCACCTTTCTTGATAACCAGGTTATCGAGTGCCGCAAGCAGCTTGCGGCAGTCTTCGAGAGCAACCCCCGAATCGAACCGAATCTGCACCGCGGCGGCAAATCCATGAAATATCGGTACATTAAGCGTTTGCAGCACCGGGGAATATGAAATAGTTCCCAAAAATTGACTCAAATCACTATTTAGCCGGGTATCGACCGCTTCGGGAAAAACGTTAAATGCAATCTGCTGCGGGAATACGCTGGCGTGGGCTTTGCGGGCGCTTAACAAATCGATTGTCTGGCTGGCCAACTCGTCGACGCCGGGCTTGCCGTAAAACTCGGCGCTGCGCATCAGCGTGATATTGAGCTGCACAATCGACTGCATACGGTTGAGTTGCAGCAATGCCGGCAGCAGGCAGGAAAGCTCGGCGCCGGGGAGTCGCAGGCTGGTATCGGAGTAAGCAATGTCCGGTTGCATCTCCGCGTCCATCATGAACAGGGCGGAACTATCGTGTTCGATGACATGGCTTAATAACAGGCAACCCTGAGCCAGCGCCGCGGATTCGATTTCGGCGTCGGCTTCAGGCATCAGCACCAGGGCGCAGCTCGAAAAGTCAAACGTCTGTTGGTCATGCACTACCAGGCGACCACCCGCATAAGGCAGGCGCTTGCCGACATTCGCGTCGTTGTCCAGTAAAAACAACGAATCCGGTTCGATACCGGATGCGGGAAGTTTTTCCAGAATCGCTTCGGCCGCGATTCCGCTCGCGTGAGAAATCGCTATGCGATGCTGCATGATTAATACTCGTGCAGAATGTTCAGCATGCGGCGCAGTGGTTCGGCAGCACCCCAGAGTAGCTGGTCACCCACGGTGAAGGCCGCGAGGTATTCATCACCCATATTCAGTTTGCGCAACCTGCCGACGGGAATATCGAGCTTGCCTGTAACCGCGGTCGGAGACAGGGCTTGCATGGTTATCTGCCGATCGTTCGGCAACACCCGGACCCAATCGTTGGATGCCGCCAGTATTTGTTGCACTTCATCCAGCGGCACATCGGACTTGAGCTTGACGGTCAGCGCCTGTGAATGACATCGCATTGCGCCCACGCGCACGCACAGGCCGTCGATCGGAATCAGGTCCTTGCCGCGACCGAGGATCTTGTTAGCCTCGACACCCGCCTTCCACTCTTCGCGACTCTGGCCATTGTCGAGTTGTGCGTCGATCCACGGAATCAGGCTGCCCGCCAGCGGCACGCCAAACTGCTCGCAGGGAAATTCCGTCGAGTTCAAGCGTTCGGTCACCAGTCGATCGATTTCAAGAATCGCCGAAGCGGGGTCGTCGAGCAACTCGGCGACGCTGTGATACAGGCTGCCCATTCCGGCGATCAACTCACGCATATGTCGCGCGCCGCCACCGGATGCAGCCTGATAGGTCATGACGCTCATCCAGTCGACCAGTTCGTGCTCGAACAAACCACCCATGGCCATCATCATCAGGCTGACGGTGCAGTTGCCGCCGATAAAATCACGCCTGCCCGCATCGAGGGCTTTATCGATTACTCCACGATTAACCGGATCGAGAATGATAATGCTGTCATGCTCCATGCGTAGCGTAGAAGCCGCATCGATCCAGTATCCTTGCCAGCCGCCGCCGCGCAAATCGGTATGCACCTGCCTGGTGTAATCTCCGCCCTGGCAGGTGACGATTACATCCATCGACATCAGCTGTTCGAAATCGGAGGCATCCTGTAACGGTGGCACTTTCTTGCCGATATCCGGCCCTGCCTGGCCCAGTTGCGAGGTCGTAAAAAACACCGGCTCGTCGATACGATCGAAATCCCCCGCGTCGAGCATACGCTGCATCAGCACCGATCCAACCATGCCGCGCCAGCCTACAAAACCAACTCTCTTCATCGAATATTCTCCATCAAATTAGCGTTGGCCGAGAACGCGCAAGGCAGCCGTGACCGCGCCCCCCATCTCGGAAGTACTGACGCTGGCTGCACCATCGGCTATATCCGCGGTGCGCAATCCCTGGTCGAGCACCTTGCCGACCGCGGTTTCTACCACGCTCGCCAGTTCCGACTGTTCGAGGCTATAACGCAGCATCATCGCCAGTGACAATATTGTCGCCAACGGATTTGCCATGTTCTTGCCGGCGATATCCGGAGCCGAACCATGCACCGGTTCGTATAAACCCTTACCGTTTTGATCGAGCGATGCCGAGGGCAGCATGCCGATCGAACCGGTTAGCATCGCCGCAGTATCCGACAGGATATCGCCAAACAGGTTCGTGGTAACAATGACATCGAATTGCCTGGGTGCCCGCACCAGCTGCATCGAGGCGTTATCGACATACATATGCTCAAGCTCGACGTCGGGGTAGTCGACGGCTACCCGGCTCACCACCTCGCGCCACAGTTCAGACACCTCAAGCACGTTGGCCTTGTCGACCGAGCACAGCCTGCGATCGCGTAACATCGCGATATCGAAGGCCGACCTGGCGATACGCTCGATTTCATGCTCCGCGTATAGCATCGTGTTATAGCCCTGGCGTTCGCCGTTATCGAGTACACGTATACCGCGCGGCTGCCCGAAGTAGATTCCGCCGGTTAGCTCGCGCACGATCATAATATCGAGCCCGGCCACCAGCTCCGACTTCAGGCTGGAAGCATTGGCAAGTTGCGGATACAGAATCGCCGGGCGTAAATTCGAAAACAGGGCCAGAGACGAGCGTAAATTCAACAGGCCTTTTTCAGGCCGCAATTCGCGCTCGAGCTGGTCGTATTGTGGGCCACCAATCGCGCCGAACAATATGGCGTCAGCCTGTTCGCAGAGCGCCAGGGTCTCGTCCGGCAAGGGCTTGCCATATTGATCGTAGCCGGCACCACCAATTGCCGCGGTTTCCAGCTCCGCGTTAAATCCAAAATCCTGCTGCAGGCAATTCAGCACCTTGATTGCCTCCGCCACGATCTCCTGGCCGATTCCGTCACCCGCAAGTAGCGCGATTTTTTTTGTCATCTCTAAATCCTATTTGAACCAGGGAAAACGCTCGTAGTACTGCTGTTCGAAGGCCTTGATGGTCTCGGCATGCTGCATCGTCAGCCCGATATCGTCGAGACCGTTTAGCAGGCAGTACTTACGAAACTCATCGATTTCAAAGGCTACTTCAAGGCCGTTGGCATTGCTGACCAGCTGGCTTTCGAGATCGATGCTCAGTTGATAACCTGCATTGCTTTCGAGCTCGCCGAATAGCTGCTCGACAAGCTCGCTGTCGAGCGCGATCGGAAGTAGTCCGTTCTTGAACGAGTTGTTGTAAAAAATATCGGCGTAACTCGGCGCGATAACCACCTTGATGCCGAAATCCATCAACGCCCAGACCGCATGCTCGCGTGACGACCCGCAGGCAAAGTTTTCACGCGCCAGCAGAATCTGCGCACGATCATAGGGGCTGCGATTGAGAACGAAATCCGGGTTAACGCGTCGTTTGGAGTGATCCTGCCCCGGTTCGCCCGGATCCAGGTAGCGCCAGTCATCGAACAAATTGACGCCGAAACCGGAACGTTTGATGGATTTCAGATACTGCTTCGGGATGATCGCATCGGTGTCGATGTTAGCCCGGTCGATGCCGGCGACGATACCGCTAAACTTTTGAAATTTATCCATGACTGCCCCTACAGAGTGCGTACGTCGACGAAATGACCGGCAATGGCGGCCGCGGCCGCCATTGCCGGCGATACCAGATGGGTGCGGCCGCCCTGCCCCTGGCGCCCCTCGAAATTGCGATTCGAGGTCGACGCGCAACGCTCACCCGGCTTTAGCCGATCGGCATTCATGCCGAGACACATGGAGCATCCGGGTTCGCGCCATTCGAATCCGGCTTCGACGAAGATCCGATCCAGGCCTTCGTCTTCGGCCTGCTGCTTGATCAGACCCGATCCGGGCACGACCATCGCCTGCTTGACGCTGGCGGCCACCTTGCGGCCCGCGACAACGCTGGCCGCGGCGCGCAGATCCTCGATACGTGAGTTGGTGCAGGAGCCGATGAATACTATGTCGACCGAAACCTGATCAAAAGACGTATTGGCTTCCAGTCCCATGTAGTCGAGCGCTTTTTGCATTCCGCCAGCCCTGATCGGGTCCGCTTCACGCGCCGGATCGGGAATTTTACTGTTAACACTGCAAACCATTTCGGGGGAGGTACCCCAGGTTACCTGCGGGGCTATAGCGGCGGCATCGATGACCACTTCACGATCAAAAATCGCATCTGCATCCGAATGCAAATCAGACCAGGCCTCGAGCGCCTGCTGCCAGATATCACCGCGCGGAGCAAACGGGCGACCCTCGATATAGTCGAGCGTGGTTTGATCACAGGCAATCAGCCCGGCGCGCGCGCCGGCCTCGATGGTCATGTTGCAAACCGTCATACGCCCTTCCATGGATAGATTGGTAATCGCCTCGCCGGCAAACTCGATGGTGCAGCCGGTACCCCCGGCGGTGCCGATTTCACCGATAATATGCAAGACGATATCCTTCGCCGTAATCCCGTCGGCAACCGCGCCTTCGACGGTAACCCGCATGTTGCTGGATTTTTTCTGAATCAGGCACTGGGTGGCCATGACATGTTCTACTTCCGAGGTGCCGATGCCAAAAGCCAGCGCCGCAAAGGCGCCATGGGTCGAGGTATGCGAATCACCGCATACCACGGTCATGCCCGGCAGGGTCGCGCCCTGCTCCGGACCGATCACGTGCACGATGCCCTGGCGCACATCGCCCATCTTGAATTCAGTTAGTCCATACTTGTCGCAGTTCTGGTTGAGCGTGTCGACCTGTAGCCGCGCAATCGGATCGGTTATGCCATATTCGAGCCCGGTAGTCGGTACATTATGATCAGGTACCGCCAGGATCGAGCGCTTGCGCCATAGCGGGCGTTGCGCAATTTCCAGACCTTCGAAAGCCTGCGGCGAAGTGACTTCATGCAGCAGATGGCGGTCGATATAAAGTAATG
>CAMYML010000087.1 GCA_947259305.1 uncultured Gammaproteobacteria bacterium
CTGCCGTCAGCATTGCGGCCGAGGAGATCGGAATCCGCAGGCGCAATAGTCGTTCGCATGAAAATGACTTCGTTGGCGGCGGTCACGGCCACGGGTAACTCGTCCCTCGCGTCGTTGGCAAGCGTTACCGGGAGACCGCTACCGTCGTCACTGATACTGAAGATATCGGTCAGCCCTGCGCCCATATCACGCACATAAATGACCCGGTTGTCACTGGTCGATCCGCCGAACACCTCGTCACCAGGGTCGTTGGCAAGCGTCACCTCGCTCCCGCTGCCGTCTTCGGCGATGGCAAACAGGTCCAATTCGCCGCCGCCGACATCGCGGGAAAAGGCAATCATTTGCACCGAGCCGAGCGGAGCCGGCGAACTCGTGTCCGCGCCGGGAAAGCCTTCACCGGTACCTGGATCGCAAGCAGCAAGAGTCAGAACTATGATTAACAACAATAGTCCCTCGACCAAACCGAAGCGTCGTTCAAACCGGGGAGAGATTGCCTGAGGCGAAGACATAAAACCGACTGGACGGGATACCCTTCCAAACTTGTTCATGGGCCAGAACCTTTCAACTGCCAAGGATTAACTAATAGTTTGAGCCTCCCTAAAGTCAAGATTTTGGCGTGGGCTGGAGTAGTGATCGAGCATCAGGCCCTTATGAGATAATTTACTTTAAGTTTTGAATTTATGCTACTGTTTTTAAACAACTAAATGATTTTTATTTATGCGAGTTTACAACAATTCAGGTCAGTTTACTGCGCTGTCGGCGCGCGATTAAACCGATAGACGGTAGCTAGCAAACAGGAATGCTCACGATTTGTCGTGTCCTGGCATGCTGGACAGTCTGCTATGTTTTCTGCTTGCTCAGCTCGACCAGCCTGACTGAGGTGCAGTTTTCATCGACGTGCCGAATCGCCTGTTTGAAGTCTTTCAGGTTAAAGTTGTAGCTCCATTGTGACACGGGTTGTTCCAGCTGGAACACCGGGAACCGAACAACGATATCGATACTTTCAGAGGTCTCTATTATATCGGTTGCATTCAGTACATTGATATTGAACTGTTTCAGGTTAATCGCCGTAGTCTCACCCAGGGTTTCCCACATCCGCTGGTGCATTCCCCTTTCACCCAGGCTGGTGGTAAACAGGCTGTCATCATCGACGGCCTGCAGCAGCTGGGCCTGGATGCCGACGCGCTCAGCGGGAGCCAGTTGCAGGTTCACGCCGGTAAACAGGCTGAAATTTTTGGAGATCAGAACGGGGTCCTTTGCGTCGACGCTGCGATTGCTTTTATCGGGCTTGTAGAGCATCAGTTTACACTGGTAGATCAACTGCCCGAGCTTGCCCAGGCGGCGCCGATCGGTATTTTTCAATCCCCGCAGTGAGTTATTGGTTTCCGGAACCAGCGCGATCAGGGCCAGTATCGCCACACCCGTGTCCGTTAGCTGGTAATTGTAGCTTACCTCCGCACTACCTATGTTAACCGTACTGACCTCATCGGCGGCAAATGCCGATGAAATTGTCATAACTAACAACGTGGATAGCAAAGTGGTGATCAATTTCATAACGCTGCACCTATCCGCACCGATCAACCGTCATTCGGCCTGTGAAATTTACCCAAGCCCCTCTTATTTCGAGTAATTCTGGCGACAGTATACCTGTTAAGCGCTGTTCCTGAAATTTGTTGGCAACCTGATCTAGATCGAGTAATCAATCTAGATGAACGGACGCCGAAGTCGAGGGAAATTCGAGCGCCTGTTACTGGTCGTCCTCGAGTCTCGCTATTTCCAGCTTTGACGACTACAGATTCATGGCGGGAAGTCGCGCGCTGACGCGGGAATGACGCTTTTATCGCATCGTGAACGGATTCGCCATCGGCTCTTCGGAGATATTGATCCAGACCGTCTTGCTGCGGGTGTAATCGTAGATGGTGTCGATGCCGCTCTCGCGGCCGGGGCCGCTGTTCTTGAAACCACCAAACGGTGCGATCGGGGAAATAACCCGATAGGTATTGACCCAGACGATACCCGAATGGATTGCGTCCGAGACCCGGATCGCGCGCGCAACGTTCGAGGTAAACACCCCGGCAGCGAGACCAAAATCGGAATTGTTGGCCATCTCGATCGCCTCGTCCTCGGTATCGAACGACAGCGCCGACAGGATGGGGCCAAACATTTCCTCGCGCACGGTGCGGATATCCTGGTGCGGGCAATCGAGGATGGTTGGGCTGTAGTACCACCCGCTATCGAAGCCTTCCGGTCGTTTGCCGCCAAACAGCAGTTTTGCGCCCTCAGCGACCGCATCTTCGACCGACTCGGAGACGTGATCCAGTTGCTCTTTGGTGCACAATGGTCCCACCTGGGTGTCATCTCCCAGCGGGTCGCCGATACAGATCCCGGCGGCGCGTTCGACCAGCTTCTCCAGTACCTGGTCGCGAATCGACGACTGGATAAACACGCGCGAACCGGCGACGCAGCTCTGGCCAGTAGCACCGAAGTTGCCAGCAATGATGCCGTTGACCGCGCCTTCGATATCGGCATCGTCAAACACCAGGATCGGCGATTTGCCACCCAGTTCGAGTGAAACCACGGCGAAATTTTCGGCGGTATTGCGCACGATATGGCGCGCGGTTTCGGGGCCGCCGGTAAACGCGACCCGCGCGACATCCGGATGGCTGGTCAACAGGCGGCCGCAAGGCTCGCCGAAACCGGTGATTACATTGATCACGCCGGGCGGAAAACCCGCCTGCTCGACAATTCTGGCAAATTCGAACATCGGCGCCGGGGCCGCTTCCGAAGCCTTCAGCACCACGCTATTGCCGGCCGCAAGCGCGGGCCCGAGCTTGGTTGCGGTGAGGAACATTTGCGCGTTCCACGGCACCACCGCGGCGACCACGCCGATGGGCACACGCTTGGTGTAAACGTGCATATTGGGCTTGTCGATTGGCAGGGTCGCGCCCTGAATTTTGTCGGCGAGACCGGCATAGTAGTAGTAATAATCGGAAACATACCCGGTTTGCGCGCGCGTTTCTTTCGCCAGCTTGCCGCTATCGATGGTTTCGATTTCACCCAGCATTTGCGAATTTTCGGCAATCAGGTCACCCAGTCGATGCAGCATTTTACCGCGCTGCGTGGCGTTCATTTCCGCCCATGGGCCCGACTTCAATGCGCGACTGGCGGCAGCCACGGCGCGATTGACCTCGGCTTCTCCGGCGACCGCGGCGGTCGCCCAGATTTCACCCGTCGCTGGATTTACCGACTCCAGCTTCGCTCCATCGGCCGCATCACACCATGCGCCGTCGATGTACATCTGGTAATGCTTCATGATTTTGTTCCTGTTGCCCCGCTGGCGCCAAGACTAGCGCTAAATTCGGCTTGTTTAAAGCGAAAATCGGCAGTTAAGGATAAACTGCCGGCCATGAAAACCAACGCCCCCACGCGCCAGCGACGATCCGATTGCGGCTACCGCGATGGCGCGCCATATCGCAGCCATCGAACGCCGTGTCGTCGACCATGGCTTTGCCTACGACAGCGATGGCCTGTTGACCGCAAAGCTGCAGATGATGGCGGCAAACTGTTCGATGGTGCTGGACATAGGCCAGTCGTCGCGCGATAAATGCGGTCTGATTCCCCGCCCGAGCAGCGATTTACAGGATTCAGGCTACTACGCCTGGGCCGGGAAACAGGGCTACTGCCTGGGGATTTTTGCTGGACAACGAACAGAATCAGGGCTGCGCAGTCTGCTGAAACTCTTGAATTGTGCCGAGGCCCGTGCCAATCTTTACAGTTCGACCGTAGTAAACGCCCGGTAAGCGTTTGGAGCACGTCACTTGGATTTAGCTGAAGAAACAGATTTACTTCGAAAAATTCCGATTTTCGCCAAGATGGAAACATCGAAGCTGAAGCTATTGGCGTTCGCCAGCGAAATCGTTTCCTTCGATGACGGTGACGTCGTTTTTAATAGTGGTGAAAGCGCCGACTTCGCTTATGTCATCATGGAAGGTGCGGTGGATATCGTCACCGAAACCGATCGCGGACCCGTCGTTTCCGACACCCTGTCTCAGAATCAGCTTATCGGCGAACTCGGCCTGCTGAATAACGCCCCCCGCAATGCGACGCTGGTGACCAAAGGCCAGCTGCGCGCAATGAAAATTACCGGCGATATGTTTTTCAGAATGCTGCGCGAGAATGCCGACGTCGCGCTCGACGTCATACGCATGCTCAGCGACAAGCTGAGCCGGTCGCATGCGCGGGTCGAAGCTCTGCAAAAACAGATCTATCAGCAGGATGATGCCTAATGTCATCCCCCTTGGCCGGAGACATCATCGGCCCTGACCGTTTTCGGGCGCTTTGGCAGCGCTGCCTGATCGACGGCGCCGCCGATGACAGCAGCGAAATCCATCAGCGCCTGCTCGACGGCTACCGCGAACCCCAGCGCCATTACCACACGCTCGCTCATATCGAGCAATGTCTCGGCATGTTCGATCAATGCAAGTCGCTCGCCAGCAATCCTGATGCACTCGAACTCGCGGTCTGGTTCCACGACGTGATATTTGAACCCGGCAAATCCGACAATGAAAAACGCAGTGCGCAGCTCTATCTGCAGTTTTCGAACGGGGTGCACGATGCAACAACCCGCGGCCTGGTAGACCGGCTAATCATGGCGACGCTGCACGATGGTAGTTCGCTGACAGACAGTGACGCTATGTATATGGTCGATATCGACCTCTCCAGCTTTGGCCTGTCCTGGGATGAGTTCCTGCAAGACAGTCAAAATTTACGCCTTGAAAGCGCCGAGTTGAGCGATGCCGAGTACTACCGCCGGAAAACCAACTTTCAGAACTGGCTGTTGGCCAGGGAACGCTTCTACCTGTCAGATTATTTTGCCGAGCGCCTGGAAACCAGGGCGCGGGCAAATCTTGCGCGCTATTTCGAATACATAAACCAGCAACGCTAAGCGCTACAGACCGCGCTAAATCAGTCCTTCTCGCTGACGCTGAAGATTCTGACCGGGCGGTTCAAACCGCGCACCGATACTTCACCGAGTTCACGAAACGCAAACAGGCCCGGCGGAATTTTTTCCCGCGTACTGTCCGCCAGGATTATCCGCGTGCCGTAGTCCTTGTTGAGCTGTTCCAGGCGGGCCGTCAGATTGACATTATTACCGTGAACGGTATAGCCAACGCGGTCTCCGGAACCAACCAGGCCACCGACCACCGGGCCGGTATTGATGCCGACGCGCGTGTTGAACGCAATGCCATCGCCGAATAATACCCCATCGAGCAGCGCCTGAATTTCGAGCGCCGCGCGCACCGCGTTGGCGGCATGATCGTGCCGGCATGATCGGCGTCCGGCTTGGGCAGGTTAAAAGTCGCCAGCACCGCATCCCCCTGAAACTGGCTGATGACACCGCCGTACTGGCTGATCGGCCCGGCAATCAGGCTGAAGTAATGATTCAGCGCCTCGATCAGTTGTTCCGGGGTCAGGCTTTCACTGATCGCGGTGAACCCCTCGATGTCGGTGAACAGAATGGTACACTCGTTAACCTCACCCTTACCGGTAATAGCGCCCTCTTCCGACTGGATTACCTTCTGCGCCACCTCCTGGGGCACAAAACGCGACAAATCCCGTGCTGCGCTGCCCTCGATAACCGATTCAACCAGCAGACTTCGCGCTCGCTGCAGCGCCAGCGCCAGCACCCCGGTTACCATTAATATCGAAACGATCTTGTCAAACTCGGCGCCGATCAAAACGCTGTTGGACGTCATATACTCGACATAATTTCGCGTGATCATGCTGTCCGCGGGGTCGCTGAACAACACGTAGACGACCATCAGCACCCAACCGAAGGCAGCGCTGACGCCGGTCGAAATCACAAATCGTGGATCGAAATGCAGCGCCCGGATGGCGATAAAGATAAACAGGTAAAGCAGGGTTGGCGCCTTCAGGTAAAACGACGGCGGCTGCTCATACTGCAGATGAAAACTCCAGATCAGACCGAGCAGCAGCGCGATATCGACCACGGACGACAGGTACAGCATCCAGTCCGGCAGTTTGCGGTTTACCGCCAGATAGAGGCGGAACAGGCTGAACCCGAGGTATAGCGATAGCACCCAGGGTACCGGCGCAAAGTCGGCTTCCTGCGAAAATGTCTTCGGCGCGATGGCATACAGCAGGCCGAAAATGGAGACAATAACCAGCTGGATGATGCTGATTAATATTTCGCTGCGTTCCTGCTGATCCTGAATCGAATTCCGCACGCGCTCGGGTAATACGGCGCCGCCGAAGTCCCGCCCGCCCAGGGGTCGATAGGCCGGGGTTCGATTGTCTGGCAGATGCTTGCTCAATCCAGGCTCCATCGGGCGTAAGCGGCATTATGAGAATAGGACAGGACTGCTTGTCAATAATTCCTGCGCCGCGGCGAAAATTTGACCGGTGGCAGTGCGTTAGGTGTAATTTCAGTGTAGTCTGCGCACGGTACGCCACGAAAAAAGCCAGAAATGAAAGAACGGCTGGATCAATCCAGAATCCTGATTTATAGCCACGACTCGTTTGGTCTGGGGCATCTGCGTCGCTGTCGCTCGATAGCGCATTCGCTGGTGGCGCGCTACAAGGGCCTGTCCGTGCTGATCCTGTCGGGTTCGCCGATTATCGGCAGTTTCGATTTCAAGGCCAGGGTCGATTTCGTGCGCATTCCCGGGGTGATCAAACTGAAGGATGGCGCCTATACATCGCTCGGGCTGCATATCGACCTGGAACAGACCCTGGAGATGCGCGAATCGATTATTTACCATACCGCGATTACATTTAAGCCCGATATATTTCTCGTCGACAAGGAACCCACGGGCCTGCAGGGCGAGGTCGTCAGCACCCTTGAAATGCTCAAAAAACGGGGCACGGTCAACGTACTGGGGCTGCGCGATATCATGGATGAAGCAACACTGTTAAAAGCCGAATGGGACCGCAAGCAGGTGGCGCCGGTGCTGGAGAACCTGTATCACGATATCTGGGTCTACGGTCCGAGCGACATGGGTAGCCCGGTCGAAGGCCTGGGACTGTCCGAATCAATCACCCGTAAACTGTCCTTCACGGGTTATCTCGATCGCGAAATTCCAAGCGACCGCAACTGGGTGCCGCCAATTAATCATGACGAACCGTTTATCCTGGCTACCGCCGGCGGCGGTGGCGATGGCGTGGAAATGGTCGACTGGGTCATTCGCGCCTACGAGACCGACCCGCGGCTACCGCAGCGAGCGGTTATCGTCACCGGGCCATTTATGCCGCCGACCGAGCAACAGGAGTTTCACGAACGTTGCGAAGCCCTCGACAATGTCGAAATCCTGACCTTCGACAGTCACATCGAACTGCTCATGCAAAGGGCGACCGGCATTGTCGCGATGGGGGGTTATAACACTTTCTGCGAAATCCTGACGCTGGATAAACCGGCCCTGATTATTCCGCGCTCCATACCTCGACAGGAACAGTTGATTCGCGCAGAACGGGCGGTCAGACTCGGCCTGGCAAGCATGCTCGACCCGGCCAGCGAGCGCGACCCGCTGCATATGGCGGCAGCGCTACGCGCGTTGCCGCAGCAGTCTAAACCGTCGGCGAGCCATATCCCGGGGATGCTTGCCGGACACGAGAATATCGCGGAAATGGTGCGGCGCCACCTCGAAACCCCCGATCAAGAGAGCATCACCGCCTGACTCCGGAGTTGTCGATCAGTTCGTCCCCCTGCCTCATGATCTACGTTCAGCATCTGCTGGGTGTTGGACATTTGCAGCGTACGCTGCAACTGGCGGTGGCGCTGCAGCAACAGGGCTTTCGCGTCGAACTGGTTTCGGGCGGCAGGCCGCTGGTAAAGGCGAATCAGTCGGGCATCAGTATTCACCAGCTGCCCCCGGCCTACAGTGCCGATGCAAGTTTCAGCCGCCTGCTGGATGCAAGCGGCAATGAAGTCGACGAGACCTGGCGAACTTCGCGCCGGGCGCAACTGCTCGACCTGTTCGAGCGCCTGTCACCGCGGGTATTGATAACCGAGACGTTTCCCTTCGGTCGACGCATGATGCGCTTCGAGCTGCTGCCGTTGCTGGCAAGCGCGCGCGACAACCCCGATTGCCTGCAGGTGATCTCGTCGATCCGAGACATTCTGCAACCCAAGTCGAAACCCGGGCGCAACCAGGAAATCTGCGAACTCGTCAAGCACTATTATGACCACGTGCTGGTGCACGGTGATCCATCGATCGCCAGCCTCGAGGATAGTTTCGCGGCGACAGCGGAAATTCGCGACAAAATTTATTACAGCGGTTACATCTGCCAGGCCAGCGCGGGCGTAACCGATCACCATGCTACCCCGGGCGAAGTCCTGGTTTCTGCCGGCGGCAGCGACACCGGTCTCAGAATTCTCGAAACCGCCATCGCCGCCCGTGCGTTAACCAGGCTGGCGCATATAGACTGGCGCATCCTGGTCAGTCCCGCGATCGATGATGCGGCTTTTCGCCGCCTGCAACGACTGGCCGGCAAGAGTACGACCGTCGAACGCAACCGCGAGGATTTTGCCGCCATGATGCAGCGCGCCAGCCTGTCGATATCGCAAGCCGGTTACAACACGGTCACCGACATTCTCGGCGCCCGTGTGCGGGCTGTCGTTATCCCGTTCGCCGAGGCGGGCGAGATCGAGCAAACCCTGCGCGCGCGACGGCTGCAGGCCTGCGGCCGCCTGGTGATGCTCGAAGCGGATCGATTGTCTGCGACAAACCTCGCCAGGGCAGTCGACCGGGCGCTCGAGCTCGATACCTCGCTCGCGGTTAACCTCGATGGCGCGGCCCACAGCGCGACCAGGATCGCGGCCTGGCTGCAGGCGGCTCAGACATGAGCCGAAGTCCATTTATCGATCAGGCCTGGAGCTGGCTCGAGCGGGAACTCGAGCACTGGGCCGCGGCTGGTAAAACCGCGCATTTCTGGTGGCGCGACGACGACGCCAGTGATACCAGCGCTGCGCTCGAAAGATTGCTGCAATCGAGCCAAACTGTCCAGGTCCCGCTCGCCCTCGCGGTAATCCCCGCTTCGCTCAAGCCTGAGCTGGTCGCGCGTCTGCGGCAACAACCCCTGATTTCGGTACTACAGCATGGTTATGCCCATAGCAGCCATGCTGCGCCCGGTCAACGCAAGCTCGAACTCGGCGGCAAGCGCGGCAGTGACGCAATTATTAACGACCTCGGCCTCGGTAAACAGATTCTTGCCCAGCATTTCGGCACGCATTTCGTTCCAGCCCTGGTGCCCCCCTGGAATCGTATCGAAGCAGAAATCGTCGCGCGCCTGCCCGATCTTGGTTTTAGCGGAATTTCGACGATGAAAAAACGCACTATGGCCAACCCAGCACCCGGGCTGCTGCAGGTAAACGCGCACCTGGACCCCATCAATTGGCGTCACTACGGCGGCTTTATCGGTCTCTACCCGGCAATCGCTATCCTGCTACAACACCTGATTGCAAAACGTAGCGGTTACCGCGACAGCGCCGAGCCCACCGGCATCCTGAGCCACCATCTGGTGCAGAACGAGGCGGTCTGGCGCTTTCTCGATGACCTGTTGCGCTTCCTATCCGAACACCCCGCCGCCAGTTTCGTAGACGCCCGCGAGATCTGGCCATAGCGATCTCGGGATTCAGGTTATCCTTTTTCCGTTCGGGGTGACCTGCCATGATCGAGCCGAAGTATCGATTACTACTTTAATATTGGCTTTTGCAGGGCTTTGGTTATTCTGTTCTCTTTTTGTTTCACGGGCATTTCAGAAGCAGCGCTATCGATCGATAACGGTCGAGAACTTCACCGTCTTCAGAAATCTCGAACTGGTGGATAGCATCCCAGGCGAAATCCACCGGGGTTTCACCACGCATGTCCCAGCCGGATGCAAGCGCGTAAATACAGCGAATTATGCCCTTGTGTACGACTGCGGCACTATCGTTACCGGCGGCCGCGAGTTTTTGTAACCAGGGTTGTAGCCGCAGCTGAACCTGCCTCGGGCTCTCCCCGCCCGGCGGACAAAAGTCGAGTCCGCGGCGCTCGTTGGCGCGCATCTCCTCACCGAGTTTGCGCCGCAGGGGTTTTAGTACTTCGCCCTCCCAGTCACCCCAGCTCATTTCGATCAGCGTTGGCTCTATGACCACATCCGTTAGTCCGAGCAGTTCCGCGCTTTGCCTGGCGCGCAGCAGCGGGCTGCAGTACCAGCGGTAGTTCGCCAGCGCTCGCGGCAGCGCCAGTTTTGCCAGCTGTTCGCGACCGAGGTCGCATAGCGGCTGATCGATCCGGCCCTGGACCCGCTTTTCGAGATTCCAGTCGGTTATGCCATGACGCAGCAGCGCCAGTTTCATTGCCCGTGATCCCGCGCCAGTGACATTTGCAGGCGTCTGACCAGGGCATCGATGCCGCGTTCCATCGAAAATTCCTGGCGCACCCGTTCGAACCCGGCCTGCCCCAGGCGGTTGCGTAAATCGGGATCGCAAATCAGGGTTTCCAGGGCCTGCCGTAGCGCCTTTGCATTCTTCTGTTCGACCAGCCATCCGGTTTGCGCGTGCACGATGAGTTCCGGGATACCCGAGATGTCGGTCGACAGGCAGGCCAGGCGCTGGCTTTGCGCCTCCATCAGCACGTTCGGCAAGCCATCGCGATCGCCGTCGTCTGAAATCTTGCTCGGCAACACGAACAGGTCCGCGGCGCGATAACGCAACAGCACCTCGGTCTGGGGCAGCGCCCCCAGCCATTCGATTTTTTTATCGATACCCAGGTCAAGCGCCTGTTGTTGCAACCGCGCAAGCAATTCACCGCCGCCAATATGTATGAAGCGCCAGTGCAGCTTCGCCGGCAAAGCGGCCAGCGCCGCCAGCAGAAACTCGTAACCCTTTTTGTCGACCGCACGCCCGACGCTGATCAGCAACACCGCCCTGGCAACCTCGCTACCATCCCGCTCCGATGCCGCCACGGGATTCTGATCGAAGCGCTCGAAATCGAGCCCGTGGTAGACCAGCTCGACCTTTTCGCTGGCATCGCTTAAGCCGCAAAGATACTGATGGTTAGCGCTGGTACAGGTGACGATCCAGTCGACGCTGGCCAGTTTTTCGCGTATCTCCCATTGCGGAATCGTCCAGATATCCTTGGCGTGCGCCGACAGGCTCCAGGGTATGCGGTTGATCATGGCGGCGTAATAGCTCACCGATGCCGGGGTGTGCATGAAGTGGGTATAGTAAAGCTGCACCGTAACCGGCGTTTCCCGCGCCATGACCAGCGCCTGGGCGAAACGCCGCAATCGGCTGCGCGTCGGGTCGCGCCGCAGATCACGCAGGAATATTGCCAACGCCCGCCAGAACCCCGGCTTCCAGCAAGTCCGCAACAACGCCCGCAACACCCGCGGCAGGTCATCATGTACGTATTCAGGCAAATAATAGACCGGGGCCTCGATCTCGGCATGGATCGGATGAGCTGCCGGGTCGTAAGGCTGGCGCAGTGATATGATACAAAGCTCGAAACCACGCTGCTCCAGCGCCCGAATCTCCTGGGCGACGAAGGTCTCCGACAGGCGCGGATAACCCTTTAAAACGACTGCGACACGGGGTGGCATAAGCGGTATTTGATATAAATCGACTGATCGGCGATAGTACACTGGCCCAGCATGCCGTGCTACCGCAGCCGGGCATTGAACCAGTCGCCGGAATCAGAATCATAAACTGGGAGCCTATGGAACCATCGTTATACAGGTACATTCTGAATCACAGTAAAAATGACCAGATCGGTCTGGTAATACTGTCGCTGGCTTCGCTGCCCCTGGTCTACATTACCCTCGAGTTACCCAAGAAAATTATCAACCTGCTCGAGGGTATGGATATTCCCGAAAGCCTGTTCGGTTATGAACTGGAC
The DNA here is from genome assembly GCA_947259305.1 of uncultured Gammaproteobacteria bacterium. Lineage (GTDB taxonomy): Bacteria > Pseudomonadota > Gammaproteobacteria. The sequence goes on from CAMYML010000087.1 coordinate 11,898, forward strand.
CGTCTCGAGTTTCTGATGTTTTTCAGCCTTGCTTTCCTGCTGGTCGTGCTTTTCAATGGCGTCCTGAAGTACGTGCTCAACCTCTATCGCGGCGCGCTCGGGGAAAGGCTGCTGCGGCGCCTGCGTTACGAACTATACGCGCGCATCCTGCGATTTCCTATGCCGCATTTCAAGCGCGTTTCGCCAGGCGAGATGATCCCGATGATTACCGCCGAGACCGAACCGCTGGGAGAGTTCATCGGTGAATCCTTCACCCTGCCTGTATTCCAGGGTGGCACTCTCATCACTTACCTGTTTTTCATCTTCCAACAAGACCTGATTCTCGGGCTGGCGGCAATCGCGCTCTACCCGTTTCAGCTATATGTTATTCCGCGCCTGCAAAAACGCGTTAATGAACTCGCCAAGGAACGGGTCGCGACCGCGCGCAACCTGTCCGGCCGCATCGGTGAAACGGTGTCCGGAATCAACGAAGTGCACGCCAACGACACCAGCCACTACGAGCGCGCCCACATCAGCCAGCGCCTGGGCAAGATCTACCAGATTCGCTTCGATATCTACAAGCGCAAATTTTTTATCAAGTTCCTGAATAATTTCATCGCCCAGCTGACGCCGTTTTTCTTTTACTCGGTCGGGGGGTATTTCGTACTGCGCGGTGATCTTTCGATCGGCTCCATGGTGGCTGTGCTGGTTGCCTACAAAGACCTTTCCGGCCCCTGGAAAGAATTGCTGCGCTATTACCAGCGCAAGGAAGACGTCAAGGTCAAGTATACCCAGGTCATCCAGCAGTTCGATCCGCAAAACCTGATAGCGCCCGAAATTCTCGATCACCGTCCCGAATCACTCGAACTGCCGGGACGCGAAATCCTGGCCAACAACCTTCGCTATAGCGAAGACGGGCTTTATTTCAGCGTCGACGGCGCCAGTTTCAAATTCCCGATTGACCAGCATTGCGCCGCGGTAGGCCTCGGCAACAGCGGCAAGGACGAACTCGCCGGCCTGGTGTCGCGTTTAATCTATCCAAGTTCGGGTAATCTGACCATCGGTGACTGGAAAATGCAGGACCTGCCGGAATCGATTACCGGTAAGCGCCTGGGCTATGTCGGGCCCTCGTCGTTCATGTTTAACGGCTCGGTGTTCGATAACCTGTGTTACGCGCTCAAACACCAGCCGATTAATAACGCGCAGGATGAAGAGGACAAGGCAGTGGCGCATGAACGCGTGCTCGCCGAGCATGCCGGCAATTCTCCCGACCGCTATGACGATGACTGGATCGATCATGCAGACCTTGGATTGAGCAGTCGACAAGAGCTCGTTGCCCGGATTATCGACATTCTGCAATGCCTGGAAGTCGACGAGGAAATTTATCAGTTCGGTTTACTCTCGTTTGTCGACCAGTCGAGCAATGGCGATCTGGCGGAGCGCATCATGCAGGCGCGCGATCAATTACGTCACCTGTTCACCGAGCCCGAAATCGCAAAACTGGTCGAGCCTTTCGACCATGAGAAATACAACTCGAACATGACGGTATCCGAAAACCTGCTGTTCGGCACGGTTTACGGCGACAAGATCGATGCCGAACGCCTGATCGACAACCCGGCTATTCGCGAAGTGCTCGAGAGCTCAGGCCTGAACGATACCTTTCTCGAGGCCGGCGCGCAGATTACGGAAATCATGCTGGATCTGTTTTCCGACGTCGAACCCGACAGCGAACTGTTCGAACAATTCAGCTTTATTTCCGCCGACGACCTGCCGGAATTCAACGCCCTGTTACAGCAAACGCGGCAGCAAGGTCTCAGCAACCTGCAGCAGAGCGACAAGCTGCGCCTGATGTCATTACCCTTCAAACTCGTCGTGGCGCGCCATCGCCTCGGTTTGATCAGCGAACCGATACAGCAGCAGATTCTCGGGGCCCGCGCCCGCATCCACGAAATGGCGAAAACCCAGGATCTCGGTATCGAATTTTTCAATGAAGAGAGTTACAACCCGAGAATATCGATCCAGGACAACATCCTGTTCGGTAAGCTCGCCTACGGGCAGGCTTACGCGCAGCAGAAAATCAACAACCTGATCGCCGACGTGGTCAATTCACTGGGATTGCGCGAGGACATCATCCGCGTCGGGCTGGATTACGAAGTTGGAGTTGCCGGCGGCCGCTTATCCTCGACCCAGCGACAGAAACTCGGGGTCGCCCGCGCCCTGTTGAAGGCGCCCGACCTGCTGATAGTAAATGAAGCACTGTCAGGTCTCGATACCGCGAGCGAGCGTCGATTGATTGAAAATATTCGCGCGAACATGCATGACCGCGGCCTTCTCTGGACCCTCGGGCGCGTGCAGTTGGCCGAACTGTTTGACTGCGTCATCGTCATGGAACGCGGCAAGCTGCTCGAACAGGGGCCCTTTAGCGAGCTGCAGTCGAGCAACGAACATTTTCAGCAATTGCTTATCGCCGAATAGTCTGACATCTGCAGGCTAGTTTTCCCGCCTGAAGATGACATGGGTCGTCAGGTAACGATCGGCAATTTCCCGTTTCAATCCGCTGCGCAAGCTGCCCCAGTTCAATCGCAGTGGCGGACTGACTGGCCTCAGGCCGGCACCCGCGGCCAGCTCGATCAGGGTTTTACGGGTGAAACAGTTAATGTGCTCGAGCGGATGAATCGCGTCCAGCGCGGGCGACCAACCCTGTCGCGCCAGTCGCGCTGCAACACCGCGCCCGTCCGGCACCCGCAAATAGACCAGCCCCTGCGGCGCCAGGCGCGCATAGAGTTCCCGCAGCCTTGCCGCCGGGTCCGCCAGGTGTTCGAATACCTGGTTGGCATAGACGCAGACGAAACAGGAGCCCGGCGGCGGCAGTTCGGGCAGGACTTTCACACCCAGCGCGCGATCATATACACGCCGCTCGCTGGCCAGATCATAGCCGCTGACGTCGAGACCGTGCGCCTGCGCCATACGGCTCCAGTAGCCCCAGCCCATGCCGTACTCGAGTACTCGCATCTGCCCCGGATCGCCGGGCAATAGACGTATCAGGGTCTGGACCTGGCCCGCGTACTGGCGCAACAGGCTGGCGCCGGCGGTTCGTTTCTTGCGCAGGCTGCGGGCATTGTCGATCCAGTCCTGGTACAGCGTCCGCATGCCGTCTGCATCAAGGATCCGGTCCTGATAGATGAAACCGCAATGGCCGCAGCTCACCACCCGATAGCTTTCTGCGTGCAGGGCCTGCGCTGGAATTCTGCCCTGATAGAAATTCTCCAGAAAAGTTGCCATCAGCGGCTCGCTATAGGCCAACTCGCAAAGCGTCCTGCTCTCTTGCGCTTCGCATAAGGGACAGTTCTGGCGAAGGCGGAAACCTGTCTGCATGAGTTACTTGTAAGGATCCGCCGCGTCGCGCAAGCCGTCACCGAAGAAATTAAAGGTCATAATCACGAGAATGACCGGCACCACCGGAAACAGCAACCACGGATAGAGCGCGACCACGTTGATATTCTGCGCCTCGTTCAGCAACACGCCCCAGCTGGTCACCGGCGGGCGCAATCCGAGGCCGAGAAAACTGAGCGCGGTTTCGCCGAGGATCATCGTCGGCACCGACAGGGTCGCCGATGCGATCAGATGACTCATGAAACCCGGCAGCAGGTGGCGCCCGATAATGCGTCCCGGCTTGGCGCCCATTAATTCGGCGGCCGTGCAGTAATCCTCCTCGCGCAGGGACAGCAGTTTCGAGCGTACCGCGCGCGCCAGCCCGGTCCAGTCGAGCATCGCGAGAATCACGGTGATGCCGAAAAATATAAGTATCGGGCTCCAGTTGACAGGCAATACCGCGGACAAGGCCATCCACAGGGGTAATTCAGGGAACGAGCGGATTACTTCTATCAAGCGCTGTACCGAGGCGTCGACCCAGCCACCGTAATAGCCGGCGAAACCGCCGATAACGATGCCGAAGGTAAAGCTGATCAGGATTCCGACCAGTCCGATCGTCAGCGAGATTCGCGCCCCGTAGGTAATGCGAGAGAACATGTCGCGCCCCAGCCGATCGGTGCCGAGCAAAAAGAAAGTGCCGTTCTCGGGTGGGCAAACCAGGTGAAAACGGGCTTCGAACAGACCCCAGAAACGATACTCGTCCCCCTGGCAAAAGAAACGTAACGGCTGCACATTGTCCATTTGTTCGGGATAGTTGCGCTTGAGCAGATCCATATCGAGCTCGTAACCTCGCCCGTAAACAAAGGGCCCGATGAACTCACCTTGATGAAACAGGTGAACCGACTGCGGTGGCGAGTAGACGAAGTCGGTATTACGCGTATGCAGGTTATAGGGCGCAATCACTTCGCTGAACATGATGGAGGCATAGTTCAGCGCCAGAATGATGCCGCAGATCACGGCCAGGCGATGGCGTTTCAGCTTCCACCACATCAGCTTCCATTGGGAGGCGAGGTAGTACTTTTCCTGCGCCGGCGTCAGGGCTTCGATCGAATGCGGATCGAAGGGCTCGCGCGATACAAAATGCCCGTCCGTCATTTGGACGCGCTCCCGCCGAGACGAATCCGCGGATCGAGCAAGGCCAGCAATATGTCGGACACCAGCACGCCGAAAACGGTCAACACCGCGAGGAACATCAGGAAAGAGCCAGCGAGGTACATGTCCTGGCTTTGCAGGGCGCTGAGTAAAATCGGTCCGGTCGTCGGCAGGGACATTACCACCGCGACGATTTCAGCGCCGGAGATAACCGCGGGCAGCAGGTTACCGATGTCGGCAACGAAGAAATTAAGCGCAATCCGCAGCGGGTACTTGCGCAGCAGCCTGCCGGGCGGCAACCCCTTGGCGCGGCCGGTGGTGACATACTGCTTTTGCAGTTCGTCCAGCAGGTTCGCGCGCAGGCGCCGGATCATGCCGGCGGTGCCCGAGGTGCCGATTACGAATACCGGCACCCATAGGTGTTCGAACACCGATAGCACCTTGTCCATGGTCCACGGTTGGTCGATATAGATCGGGTCCATCAAGCCGCCGATCGAGGTTCCGAAAAAAACGTTTGCCAGATAGAGCAGGATCAGGGCCAGCAGGAAGTTTGGTGTCGCCAAGCCGAGAAATCCGAGCAGAGTAAGGCCGTGATCTCCCCAACTATACTGATGGGTTGCGGAATAGACGCCAATGGGAAAGGACACCACGTAAATGAAAATGATGGTCGAAAAATTCAAAATCAGTGAAAGAAATAATCTGTCGCCGACTACGTCCGTTACCGGCAGGCCGTGTTCAAAGGAATAACCGAGGTCTCCCTGCACCAGACCCGTCACCCAGATGAAAAACTGTTCATACATGGGGCGATCAAGGCCGTACTGGCGGCGAAGCTCTTCAATTTTTTCCGTGTTGACCAGCTCGCCCTGGCTTTCCAGTTCGGTGATATACGTGGTCAGGTAATCACCGGGGGGAAGCTGAATGATAATGAAAACCAGAACGCTGATAGCCAGCAGCGTCAGGATCATAGTCAGCACTCGGCGCGACAGGTAATTGAACATTTTTTTTCTTTCGCGCCTTTACTTTGTTGCGAGCCAGAAGGTATCGGGGCGGTGTACACCCAGATGAGCACCCGGATCCCAGTTGTAGATTCCCTTTTCGGGGACGTTACGTAGTTTGTTATTGACGACAACCGGCTGCGGAACACCACGCACCAAGCCAATGGTGAAAACCTGATCGGCGTGAATGGCAAGCATCTTGTGCCAGATGTCCTCTTTTTCCTTCTTATCGTTGGCGTTGATCCACAGGGTGTTCAGGCGCATCAGTTCTCTGGCTTCTTCAATATCATCGGTAATTTCTGGAGGAGAAATTCCTTCGTTTTCTTTTAATGCAGCTTTTGATTTTTCTTTTTT
>CAMYML010000088.1 GCA_947259305.1 uncultured Gammaproteobacteria bacterium
TTATCGACGCCATTCTCGACGGTTCGCTGGATCGCGCAGAAACCGCAACCTTGCCGATTTTTAACCTCAGGATGCCGACCGACCTGCCCGGCGTCGATAATGCAATCCTGGATCCCCGTAACAGCTATACGAATCGACCGGAGTGGGATGACAAGGCGCAAAAATTGGCCTCGCTGTTTATCGACAACTTCGCACAGTACACCGATACCGAGGAAGGCAAGCAGCTGGTAGCAGCGGGTCCGATACTCTAATACTCCGTAAAACTATACCATTGCGATGCTTGCCTGAGCACGGGTAATTAACCCGGCGACAATATATATCGTATTCAGCCAACGCGAGTCTGTTCGCAGCAAGGCATCAGAACGCTGCTTTAGTCATTCTAAAGCAAGTTCTGATAACGCAGTCTGCGGGCAGACTCGCGCTGGCCTAGCTTATTATAATCAAAAAGATAAGGGCTTTTGATAAGCGCCGGCTCCGCGTTGCAGCTTTTGCCAATGGAATAACCAGGGCCGGCCCCATGAGCGTAGCGAATGCCTTGGGCCTTGGCTGCAAGCTGCGCCTTGATCTGGCGCTTATCAGAAGCCCTGAATTCGACATATATTGTCGCCGGGTTAATAGACAGGCAAAATGTCGTTCCCGCACGCAGTGAGTAAAAAATATGAAAAAGGCCGGCTTCAAGGTACTGGAAAACGAATGGATTCCGTTAGCCGACGGGCGTCGACTATCCGCCCGGATCTGGATGCCGAACAGCGCCAAAAAATCGACGTTGCCTGCGATTCTCGAATATCTGCCCTATCGCAAGCGCGACGGCACCGCGCAACGCGATGACAGCACCTACCCCAGCTTCGCCGAGGCAGGTTACATCGGCGTACGCGTCGATATTTCTGGCACCGGCGAATCCGATGGCGACTGGGACGACGAATACTCGCAGCGGGAACTGGCCGATGGCTGCGAAGTAATCGACTGGATTGCGCAGCAGCCCTGGTGCGATGGCAACCTGGGCATGATGGGCATCTCCTGGGGCGGCTTCAACGCGCTGCAGATCGCGGCATTACAACCGCCCGCGCTCAAGGCGGTGATTTCGATCGGCACCACGGTCGATCGCTACAACGACGACATTCACTACAAAAACGGCTGCCTGCTTTACTCCAATTTCCAGTGGTCGAGCACGATGCTGTGTTACGCCTCACGGCCACCCGATCCGGAGCTGGTTGGCGATGTCTGGCGCGAAACCTGGCTGAATCGTCTCAAAACACAACCCTTCCCGCTGGCCACCTGGCTCGCAAATCAGCGCAAAAACAACTACTGGAAGCATGGATCGATAAGCGAAAACTATGAAAACGTCAAAATTCCGTCACTTGTGATTTCGGGCTGGGCGGATGGATATATCAATGCGCCGCCCGCCGCGGCCGCCCATTTGGCTAATGCCAGGGCAATCAACGGCCCGTGGATTCACCAGTACCCGCATTTTGCAGCGCCGTTGCCGCGCATCGATTTTCTCGGCGAAGCCATCAACTGGTGGGATAAATGGCTCAAAGGCGTCGATAATGGCGTCGAAGCGCTACCCGCCTACCGCGCCTACATCCTGGAAGACGCCAAACCCTTGCTGCATCATGAACGAGAACCCGGGCGCTGGGTTGCCGAGCAGACATTGCCGGCAGCCGACACCCGCTACCGCCACTACTACCTGGCGCCGAACCGACAGCTACTCGACATCCCTGGCCGAACCCGCGAGAAAACCCTGGCTTCACCACAGGACTGCGGTTCCAGCTGCGGTGATTTTTTCACCCTCAAACCCAACGGCGAGATGCCCGCCGACCAACGCCTCGACGATTCCGGATCACTGGTCTTCGACAGCGGCAAACTGCACCAGCCAATCGAGATTCTCGGCCGTCCCAGGCTCCGGCTCAAGCTTTCGATCGACAGGCCACTGGGTAATATCGCAGTGCGGCTGAATGACATACACCCCAGTGGAGAAGTGTCGCGGGTAAGCTGGGGCGTATTGAATCTGGCGCATCGTAACGGCAATGAAAACCCCGAACCGATGGTGCCGGGCAAGGCGGAATCGGTTGAGATCGACCTCAATGAATGCGGTTATCGATTCATGCGCGGGCACAAGATGCGGGTCTCCATCTCCACCAATTACTGGCCCATGATCATGCCCCCACCGGAGACGGTTACCGCGACCATAAAACTTGGACCGGATGCGGTTATCGCCCTGCCGGTTCGCGCCGGGGTCGATGTCTACGAGTGGCCCGAACCCGCAGACGAGAACCCGTTGCCGCAGTACAAGATGCACGCACCGGAACTCAGCCGTCGCTGGATCGAGCGCAATTTTCAAACCGGTGAATCGCACTACCGTGTCATCGACGACAGCGGTGAAATCGAGACTCCCGGGCATGGCATGCATACCCGTCATCACCACGATGAGCGCTGGACCATCGCCGCCGACAACCCCCTCAGTTACCGCTCCACGAGTCGCTATGATTGCTGGATGCAACGCGCTGACTGGTCGATCCGGACCGAGGCCGAAAGCGAATTTCGCTGCGACGCGGAAAACTTTTATATCAAGGCAACGCTACGCGCCTACGAGGGTGACGAACTGGTTCATGAACGTAACTGGGACGAAATTACGATCGCGCGAGACCATATTTAAGGGTCTTTATTTGAAACTTTTGATTGTTTTAAACAATTGGGGGACAGTGAGCAATTATTGATAAAATGAGACTCTTTGGCAGTTAACGAGCATTTACATGGCCAGATTACCCAGATATACAATAACAAATCAGTGTCAACACATAATTCAACAAGGAAGCGACTGGCAACAGGTCTTTTTCGAAGAACAGGATTACCAGTACTTTCACGACTGCCTCGATGCAGCCTCCTTTAACTATGAGCTCAAGGTTCACGCCTTTGTGCTTATGCCGGACCACGTCCATATTCTGGCAACGCCGAGCGCTCCTGACAGCGTTTCCAGAACGGTACAGTCGGTAGGCCGCAACTATGTACAGTACTTTAACGAATGCTATTCCGGCAGCGGCAGCATATGGGAAGGGCGTTATCGCGCTACCGTACTCGACGAAAAGCAATACCTGCTGACCTGCAGCAGGTACATCGAGCTGAATCCGGTACGCGGCGGGCTGGTCAAGCATGCGCGGGATTATCGCTGGAGCAGCTACGCGCATAACGCGCTGGGCAGGGTCGACGAAATGATCACCCCGCACCGCGAATACCAGCGGCTCGGTGCTACCGACAAGGAACGCGTCAACGCTTACCGTGCGCTGTTCAAGCAAAAGATCAGCACGGAAACCGAGGAGTTAATCACCGATTCCACGCTCAAGGGCTGGGCGCTGGGTGGCGCCAAATTCACTCGAAAAATCGAAAAAATCAGTGGTCGGCGCGCCACGCAATTACCCAAGGGCCGCCCCAAAGGCAGTTGATCTGGTGTACCATCCCGGCCATGACAACCGAGGATAAACGCGGACCCGGATTAAAATTTCCACCCCCATTGCTGGTGCTTGCCGCCATCGGTTGCGCCTGGCTGGTCGACACAATCAGGCCATTACCGATTGTCGATGAAGCGGCTCTATGGTTGGTCGGCGCCGCAATTATCGCAATTGCATTGCTGATCGCGCTGGTAGCCCTGGTGCATTTTTTCATCGCCAAAACCCATGTCGAACCCTGGCATCCGACAACGGTGATAATCCGCAATGGCGTCTATCGGTTTAGCCGCAATCCCATCTACCTGGCATTTTGTATCGCCACGATTGGTGCCGGCCTGGTGTTGAACAGCTGGTGGGTAGTCGCCAGCGTTATGCTGCTGAAGCCTCTTCTGGAACACCTGGTAATCAGCCGCGAGGAAATCTATCTCGAAAAGAAATTCGGCGACCACTACCTGGATTACAAGCGCCAGGTCAGGCGCTGGCTGTAACGGGTTAGCCGCGGTATGACGGAACAGGGCATCTGGGCGCTGGGGTTACTCGTGCCCAGGCCAGGCGCTTGATATGGCGGCTAAGATCGCTTTATGGCGCAAAAGGTCGCTTGCAGCACGGCGCTGGGTTTATCGCCGACTTCGATATTCAGCTGCAGCACGCCCTTGCCGCGTTCGCGGATATCCCGCAAAAACGCTTCGCGTTCGTCGGCTCCGGCAGCCGTGTTGCATTGCAGGTCACCCGTTACTGGCGCGCGGTATCTGATTTCGGCTTTGGCCACGACGAGTTCGGCTTCGATTTCAAGCGCGTCGAGGATATGGGTGCACAGCGCCCAGCCGGTCAAAACCGCAACCGAGTAGATACTGCCGGCGAAGCCGGTGCCGTGAATATTGATATTAGGCGACAGCGGCGCGCTGACTGCGATCGCATCCAGGCTAAGGGAATCGATTCCGAACTGCATGGCATCGCTCAACGGAATCGATTCGCGTATTTTTTGTTGCAGCGCCTCGGCAGCGTTCATTTCAGTACCCCAGCTCTCGGTTAACGGGATTTAACAACGGCTCCCCGTTTTGCAGGCGACGATAATTCTCGGCGATGTCGGCGATAGCGTCTCCAAGGTGATAGCCGGAGATATGCGGGGTTAGCTGCACCGCCGGATGCAACCATAACGGGCTCTCGGCAGGCAGCGGCTCAGTCGACATCACGTCGAGGACCGCGCCGCTCAGCATCCCGTCGTCAAGGGCCATGATCAGTTCCTCTTCGTTGACCAGGTCGCCGCGGCCGACGTTGATGAATAATGCCGAGGGCTTGAACTGCGCAAACAGTTCCCGCTTGAACATGCCCCGGGTTGCGGGCGTAGAAGGTAATACCGAAACCACGTAATCCGCGCTCGCGACGACCTGGCGTAATTCTCCATTCCCGGCAAAACAGCTAACCTCTGCAACCTTTTTCGGACTGCGGCTCCAGCCGGATACCCTGAATTCGTTAGCGACAAAACGCCGCGCTACCAGCCGACCGATACGACCAAGCCCAAGCACGGCGACAGTGGTTTCCGGGGCACGCCGCGGTGCATAGGAAACCCATTCCGAGCGCGCCTGCTGATGATGATACTGGCGCATGTGACGCTGCTCTTGCAGCACATAGGCCAGTGCGTATTCGGCCATCTCGGCGCCCGAGGTGCTGGTTTGTAAACGCAGGACCTGAATCGCTGCGGGCAGATCGTCGTCGGCGAGAATATTGTTAACCCCGGCGCCGGTTTTCTGAATTACTTTCAGGTTGGGGTAGCTGCGTGCTTCACCTGGATAGTAGGTGCTCACGGTCAACATTTCGATTTCATCGAGATTGCCCGGATTATCACCGATGCGAATATCGGCGTTCGGCGTGTAAGACAACAGCTCGCGGCGCAACTCGTCGTCTTTCATCCAGTCCGGATGCTTGATATCGATTAACAATGCCATTTTTTTCTCGCGGCTAATTCTCGAATATATTGCGGGCCGACGTGGCAACAGCCGCCGATAATGCTGGCACCGGCCGCAAACCAGTCCGCGGCCTGCTGCGACCAGTGATGCAGCTCGCTGTCGCCGTGCCAGTGTTTGCTCCCGGCATCATACTGTTGCCCCGAATTCGGGTAAACCACAATCAGCTTGCCGGTTTTGGCGGCAGAAATACCGGCAATCATCTCGACAATCAGGTCTGCCGAACAACAATTGACGCCGAGCGCAAACACCTGCTCATGTTGCGCGAACAGCCCGAGCGCCGCCGACAGCTGGTTAGCATCATGCAGCTGCCGCGCATCTCGGCAGCAGAAGCTGACCCAGGCGGGCGTTGCAACCGATTCCAGCAACTGGCTCAATACCCGCGCTTCCTGCAGATCCGGGATGGTTTCGCAGGCGAGCAGATCGGCGGCACTGTTATCCAGCCAGTGCAGGCGCTGTTGATGAAACTCGCGCAGACGATCGTCGCTGATGCCGTAATTGCCACGGTACTCGGAGCCATCCGCCAGGTAGGCGCCATAGGGGCCCAGGCTGGCCGCGATCAGCGGATGAAATTCGCACCCGGGGTTAGCGCGCAAAAAATCGTCTCGTGCCTCGCAGGCAAGCTCAACCGAGGCCTGGAACAGGTTTTCGATTTCAGCCGGTCGCATGCCGCGTGCGCGCAATCCCTCGACGCTGGCCTGGTAACTGGAAGTGGTAATACACTGCGCGCCAGCTTCGAGATAGTCGCGATGCAGCGCGACGATCGCTTCGGGCTGCCGCAGAATCAGTTCGGCGCTCCAAAGCGGTGACGAAATATCGTAACCGCGCAGTTCGAGCTCACCGCCGAATCCACCGTCGAGCAGCAATGGCCGTCCCGATGCAACGATTGACTGGATTCTATCGACTGGCTCCTGCACCAAAACGTCCTGGATCTGAAAGCTCCGTATTCTAACCGCGAAAAACATGCAACCGGATAGTTTTTTCGTTACCCTTCGGCGCGATAACTACAACAGCAAGCGAGGACGACAATGATCGCCAGGACAAATGTTCCTGACCTATAGCCTGTTGGTCGTGGGATTGGTCTACAGCGGTGCTGTTTCCTGCCTGGCTTATCGTGAAACCGGCAAGAAGTGGATGCTGTTCCTGCCACAATGGATCGATGCCAGCAGCGGCGTGTCGCGCCCGCTGCGTTTGCACGGCATGGCGGCATTTGCGCTGTTGTTCATCGCAAGTATACTTTTTTTTAGCGCGCTGGACTAAGGAGTAACTGGCCCATGTTGACCAAACGCATCGACCACCTGGTGTTAACCGTTGCCGATATCGAGCGTACGGTCGAGTTTTATCAGAGCGTCATGGGCATGACCCGGGTCGAATTTGGCGCGGGCCGAATAGCGCTTCGTTTCGGCCAACAGAAAATCAACCTGCACCAGTCCGGCCGCGAATTCGAACCGAAAGCCGGGCAGGTGCAAGCGGGCAGTGCCGATCTTTGTTTCATCATTGACGACCCGGTCAAACAGGCAATTACGCAACTCGAGGCGCTCGGCATCGAGATCATCGCCGGGCCGGTTAATCGCACCGGGGCGCGTGGTGAAATCGTTTCGGCCTACTTCAGGGATCCCGACGACAACCTGATCGAGATCTCGAACTATATCGACGAATAGAGGAGCAATTATGCTGATCGACCATATCGGTTTGGCGATTTCGAATTACGACCGCAGTAAGGCATTTTACAGTCAATGCCTGGCGGCTCCAGGCGTGCAATATTATCCTGATCGCGTTTGGAATCGAAGTTTCGACTGCTTTGCCTAAACACTGAGTTTTCGATGGACTTATTGCAACTTACGGTCAACGGTCTTTTCATCCTGCTACTGGCAAGCATTCTGGCCTGGATACTGATTTATCGCAGGCTTAATCCCGACGACCTGCCGTCCAGCCGCTATTACCGCTGGCACCAGTTGCTGATTGCGTTGATCGCGCTATTGGCAATCCTGGTCGCCGTGATCATCGTGCTGTCGAGTGATCCCGGTGACCCGGACGATTATCTTTTCTGGCCCTGAACCCGGCCCGGCCGTCAGGCAACCCGCTCGGAAAACCGGCATTTATCTGCGGTCGAACAATTGAAAGTATCCTTAAATCGTCACCACCAGTTTGCCGAAATGCCCGGCAGCGCGCATCGCGTGATAGGCGGACCGTGCATCTTCAAAATCGAACACCCGATCAATAACCGGATGGATCTGATTCAGTGAAAAAGCCGCGTTCATGTCTTCGAACATACGTCGGCTGCCAACATAGACTCCCTGCAGTCGAATAGATTTCCGCATCACTGTCGTGGGATTAATAGTTCCGCCCGTCAGGACTCCAATCAAACTGATGGTGCCGCCGACCCGGGTAGCCTCCATGGTTTTTTCCAGGGTCCCGCCGCCACCGGTTTCAATCGTCACATCGACCCCGGCGCCATTGGTCATTTCCAGGACCCGGGCTTCCCAGTCGGGAGTCTCGCGATAGTTGATCAGCTCATCTGCACCGAGGCCCCTGGCCCGTTCCAGTTTTTCGTCACTCGATGATGTAATTATTGCCCTCGCGCCCACCATTTTTGCAATCTGTAAACCGAAGATCGAGACGCCGCCAGTACCGAGAAACAAGGCCGTATTGCCTGCTTTCAGCCCCCCCTGTTCAAGTAGACAGTTCCAGGCTGTTAGCCCGGCACAAGGCAGCGTGGCAGCTTCTTCAAAAGACATATGTGCTGGAATATGCACCGCGCCAGCCTCGCTCAACAGGGCTTGTTCGGCGAGGATGCCGTCGACGGCGCCGCCCATTGCACTCGCCATGGCTGCGGCCGATATTCCACCGTCAGACCAGTTCTGGAAGAAACAGCCCGCAACCCGGTCCCCGGCTTTAAAGCGAGTCACACCGGCGCCAACGGCGATCACCTCGCCGGCGCCGTCAGAGTTCGGGATCCGCGGGAAGGCAATACCGCGTGCAACCGGGTCTTCGATGGTCGAAAGATCGCGATAATTGATTGACGACGCGCGCAGGGCGACCAGGATTTGTCCCTGCCCGGGTTGCGGCGATTGCCGCGTGTTCAGGGCAAGCGCATCGATGCCGCCGTCCGCTACTATTTCGTAAGCCCGCATGTGAATTCTCCTGAAAACTTCGGCCGCTAGATGATCAGATCGACCCTGGCCGTCGGTTCCTGATTGGTCGCGGCGAAATGCATGGTAACCAGCTCGCGCTGGTTTTGCGGGATACGCTGGTAAAGCCAGTCGTTGGCGTTGCCAGGGTGGTCGGGCAGATAAAATTGCGTGGTCAGACGATCCCGATCCCCGACCAGCACCTTGACATGGATGTGCGGCGTTCGGCCGGTATAGGGCACCGGTTTGATCGTGCGAAATGCATAACCGCCGTCGGCGCCGGTCAGAGCATGACCAAATCCCTGGAAAGCCCGGTCACGCGAACTCCAGCCGCGATCACCACGGTGCAGGTATCGTCCATTGGCATCACACTGCCAGATCTCGACCCGCGCGGACGGCACCGGATTGCCGCTACTATCCAGCACCCGGCCGCTGAGGCGGACGACTTCCCCGCCGGCCTGCTCTACTTCACCGCTAACTCTGACCAGATCGTTGTCGACGTCGTCATAACGCATCCCCCGGGTCGGATAAAAAGGTCCCTCGCTGGCCGGCGGCGTGGGTATCGCGGCGGCTGCGAGGCCCGCTACCGGTAACGCCACTAATCCCAGTACCAGTTTGCGCCGGGCTGGATCATTCATGCCTATATCCTCAAGGTTAAACGATTCTGCTAGCATAATGCCTGGCCGGGAACGCCTCAAGGCCTTATCGAGCGGTGTTTGATCGTCATGCCTGGGGTAAATTTCCGGGTTAATCGATTGATCTCGAGGCCAGGATTGAATATAAATGCTGCCTGGGTATTGCTGCTAACGGCGCCCCGCGTGTTGCCGACCAGTGCCGAACCGAGTAGAACCGTATGAGCGATAGCTATAAACCAGCGCGTGATTTTATCGGTTACGCGAACCAGCCGCCCGCCGTAGTCTGGCCCGACGGGGCGCGTATCGCCGTCAATTTTTGCATCAACTACGAGGAAGGCGGTGAACTCTGCATCCTTAATGGCGACGCTCGATCCGAAGTACGGCTTGCCGACGTCGCGGTCGAGGCGCGTATCGGCGGCCGCGATCTGAATATCGAATCGAGCTACGAATACGGTTCGCGCGTCGGTTACTGGCGATTGCTGAAAGCTTTTACCGATCGTGACCTCAAAGCCACGGTCAACCTGGTCGGCCTTGCCGGCTGGCAAAATCCACAGGCGTTGCAGGCGATGATCGACGCCGGTTTCGACCTGCAACCGCACGGCTGGCGCTGGTTCGATTACTACGGTCTGGATGAATCCCAGGAACGGGAATACATTCGTAACAGTATCGAGCAGGTGCGCGAACTGACCGGGGAGACGCCGCTGGGCTACTACGCGGGCCTGCCTTCGATGAACACGCGCCGACTGGTGGCCGAGGCTGGCAATTTTCTGTACGACTCCGATGTCTACAACGATGATCTACCCTACTGGTCGCAGGACTATCCCGGCTTATTGCTAATCCCCTATTCGCTCGATACCAACGACTCGAAATTCGGCCGCGGCGAGAGCGACTATCAATTGGCTGACGAGTTTTTCACCTATCTCAAGGATAGCTTCGACATTCTCTACGCCGAGGGCGAAACCCGGCCCAAAATGATGACCATTGGCTTACACGCTCGCCTGATCGGGCGCCCGGGGCGTATCCGCAGCCTCTACAATTTCCTCGATTACATCCAGCAGCATGAGCGGGTATGGGTATGTCGGCGTGACGACCTGGCGCGTTACTGGGCTGAAAATTACCCGAATCGTGCTGCCTGAAGAACGCCTGGATTCTGCCCGGATCGGGCCACGATCAAGTCTGCCGGCGTCTTGTCTTCCAGCGGCCTATCGAAATCCGTAACCTGCAGGCTGGATCGAACGGGCATAGACGAATTCGACGATTATTCGAGATCCCGGTAACGGATCATCTCGATATAGAGTGGTAAAAACAGCGATGTTAGCGCTAGCGAAGTCACTCTGGACTCAAACAGGTTGCCGTCATGTCAAATGGTTGCCAAGCGCCCTGATTATGCGACAATATTCCTTTTGTCTGACAATTATATCCGATGAGCGATTCTGAACTCCTGGCCAGGCTGCAGGCCAATTTTATTGGACGTGACACCGAGTATCCGACCGTCGACGGCAAGCGAAGCCCTCGCATTTACCTGGACTCCGCGGCCTCAACACTGATGATGGCGCCGGCCTACGACGTGGGTCATGAATTTCTCGAACACTACGCCAGCACCCATTCGGATTTGCATTACGCGGCACGGGGCGCATCAAAGGCTTTCGAATGGGCGCACGAAAAAGTACTCGAATTTGTCGACGCCAGCCCGGATAACTACTGCACATTTTTCGCCGGCAGCGGCGCTACTGCGGGTTTTAACCGCCTGGCGGCGAGCCTGGCGCGCGCGCGCCCAGAACGCGACGTGGTGCTGGTTTCGGAAATGGAACACCATTCCAACGATTTGCCGCATCGCCATCATAGCTCGCAGGTGGTGCATGTCCCTTGCCAGGGTGAATTCGAGCGCTACGGAGCGCTGGATATGGACCGGCTGCAGGCCATCGTCGACGAATACGGCGACCGCATCAACTACATCGCCGTCACCGGCGCGAGTAACGTCTCCGGCGCGATTACGCCGCTGGCCGAGGTGGCGCGCATGCTGCACGCGGTCGGCGCCTACCTGGTCGTCGACGCTTCGCAAATGATTGCGCACGCACCGGTTAGCATGGATGATGCCGATATCGACGTGCTGGTGTTTTCCGGGCACAAGATCTATGCCCCGGGTTCGCCGGGCGCGGTGATCGCTAAAAGCGATTTGCTGCACGCAATCAAGCCGGCGGAGCTCGGTGGCGGCATGGTCGATGACGTTTACATCGCCGAATACATGCCCACAGACACCCTGCCCGACCGCGAGGAAGCCGGCACGCCCAACATCGTTGGCGCAATCACGCTGGGCGCCGTACTCGACCTGCTGACCCGGGTCGGCATGGACAAGGTGCGCGAGAAAGAAATCGATTTGATCGATTTTACCTGGCGGGAATTATCGAAAATCGAAGGCGTCACGCTGTATGGCCCCGATCCGGCCGACATTCCCCGCACCGGCACCATGACCTTCAACATCAAGGGCTTCGACCACGGGCTAACCGCGGCCGCGCTCAATGACTACCACAACATCCAGGTACGCAACGGCTGCTTTTGCGCCCACCCCTATGTGCGCGAACTGCTCAAGCGCGAACTCTGGGAAATGGATATCGACCCCGACGCGCCCAATGCCGAAGCCGATGTCGAACGCAAACGCGGCATGGCGCGCGCCAGCCTCGGCCTCTATACCACCCGCGCCGATCTCGAAGCCCTGGTCGTGGGGGTCAAGGATCTGGTCGCGCGGCGCGAGGAAATTCTCGAACTGTATGAACCGATCGGCTCGAACGGTTACCGCCACAAGAATTTTCAGCCCCCGGCGGCGGATATTTTCGACCCGGAGCGGATGTTACAGCGATTTCTGTCCGAACCGACTCAGAATACCGCGGGATAAACGACCCCCGAACCGCCTGAAGGTATAAATCCATTTAAACCGGCAACCGGTCCGGTTTTGCGCAACAGGTCAGCGGGCGCGTGGAGCTCATTTTTGCAGGGAAAAATGTGCTCCACCCACTGCAACCATTGTCGTTGCTGAGCCCTGGTCAGGAATGCCGGTCAGCGGTTGCCTCACGACTCCTGCATTTGGAGTCATCCCCGCGCAAGCGGGGATCTCGCAATAACGACAAGGTATAAATCCATTTAAACCGGCAACCGGTCGGGTTTTGCGCGACA